>NZ_FMHY01000002.1:6600000-6900000 GCF_900090225.1 Micromonospora eburnea | reverse complement strand
CGGCACGCTTGAGGAGACCGTGCAGGGGGCGGAGCTGGTGATCGTCGCGGTCCCGGTCCGGGCGGTGCCGGACCTGCCGGCGGCCCTGTTCGACGGCAAGCTGGTCGTCGACGCGGACAACTACTACCCCGAGCGGGATGGCGACATTCCCGAGCTGCTCGATCGCAGCCTCAGCTCCAGCCGCTGGACCGCCGAGCACCTCAAGGGCGCTCAGGTGGTGAAGGTCTTCAACACCATCCGGGCACCGCACCTGATGGACAACGGGCGGCCGGCCGGCGCACCCGACCGGATCGCCCTGCCGGTGGCCGGCGACGATTCCGCCGCCAAGCGGGTGGTGATGGAACTGGTCGACGAGCTGGGCTTCGATCCGGTGGACGGTGGCACCCTCGACGGGAGCTGGCGGCAGCAGCCGGGCACCCCGGTCTACGGCGCCGACCGCGACGCGGACGGCGTACGGCAGGGGCTGGCCGAGGCGCGGCCCTGAGGGCGTACGAGACGAGGAAGCCCCGCCGGCGACACGGCCGGCGGGGCTTCTCGGTGCCTGACCTCGACGGACGTCAGTCCTGCGGCTTGGGGGCGCAGATGAAACGCGGTTCGGGGTCGTAGCGCCAGCTGAACTTCTCCCGCTTGACCACCTTGCCGTTCTTGGTGATGACCCGGTAGGCGTCCTGGGCGAAGCCCACGCTGCCCTCGGCCGAGATGCACCTGGGGCCGGGCTCCAGGTAGACCGTCTTCGGCTGGGTGATGTTCCGGCGGGGGCCGTACTCGGTCTTGACGCTGTCGTAGATCTTGGTGCTCCAGATCGACACGGTGATGGTGCTGGACGTGTAGGACGTGTCGATCAGAACGCCGTACGGGGTGTTGTTGCGGAACTTGAAGTCCAGCTGCGGCCAGTAGATCGTCGACTCGATCACCGCGGGGTAGCGGCTGAAGTAGAACGAGTGCGGCTTGTGCTCGACGTCCTCAAGGCCGGCGTAGTAGGTCGCGTTGAACAGCGTCGTGGTGAACTGGGAGACGCCGCCGCCCACGCCCGGCACCAGCTTGCCGTTGACGATCGTCGGCGCGTCCTGGTAGCCCTGGTCGTAGCCGCGTTCGCCGGTGTGGGCGTTGAGCGAGAACGTCTCGCCCGGCTTCACGATCGTGCCGTCCACGTCCTTGGCGGCCTGCACGATGTTCTGGCTGCGGGGCGAGGAGAGACCGCCGGGGAACCGGGTGGTGAAGGTGGAGACCTGCTCCTTGATGCCGAGCGTGGTCAGCTTCGACTCGGTCAGCTCCGGCTCGGCCGTCTTCAGCGAGGCGGTCACCGTGCGACCGTCCGCCTTCGGCAGCACGGCGAGCAGGTCGCGGCTCAGCGCGGTCGCGTCGACCTGCCGGCCGGCCCGGCCGGGCACCACCTTCGGCTTGCCGCCCGCGATGGTCAGGCCCGCGTTCTTCGGCTCGACCTCGATCTTCGCCAGCCGGTCGCCCAGGGCGGTACGCAGCCGCTTCACGTCCACCCGGGGGGTGAGCGTGCCCGCGTCATCGACGGAGAAGCGCAGGCCGCGGGCGATCGCGGTGGGTGGGATGGTGACCGAGCCGTGATCGGTGGAGAGGGTGACGGGAGCCGCCACCGCCGGCTTGGCCAGCTCGGCGATGAGCCGGTCCACGTCCGCCTGGCTGGTCGCCGGCCACTTCTCGACCAGCGGCACGGTGACCGGCCGGCCGGCGAGCCAGCCCGCCTTGACCGCCTCGGCCGCGCCGGTCGGGTCCACCGTCAGGGCCGGCTTCGGGTAGACCGGCTTCGGGGTGGTGCCGGTGAAGATGATGGCCGGCATGGTCATCTCCCGGCCCTGGTCGCCCAGTGCGCGGTTCAGGGCGGCGTCCAGTCGGGCGGTGTCGACGGTGACCACCGGGTGGACCGTACGGGAACCGACGAGGCGGCTCACCGGGTGCGCCTCGGCGGCGGCAGCCGCCGCCACGGTGGCGTCCACGTCGATCGCGAGGCCGACGTCGGCCGGCTTCACCTCGACACTCTTCTTGCCGACGGTGACGGCGATCGGGGCGGTCAGCGCCGCCGACCGCCGGTCCAGTTCGGCACGCAGCGCATGGGCGGCGTCGGCCCGGCTCCGGCCGCCCAGCTCGGCACCGAGCACGGTGGTGCCCCGGGGCACGTCCCCCGCGTACGCGTAGGTGCCGGCCCCGGCGGCCGCGGCGAGCACGGCCGCGGCGATCCCGCCGGCGAGCAGCACCCGCCGGCGCTTGAACCATGCCCGGGCCGGCTGGGCCGGTGCCGGTGCGACGGCGGGTGCCGGGTCGTCGTCCGGCCAGCTCACCGCCGTCACCTGCACGGTGGGCCGGTCGTCGGCGGGCGGCACTTTTTCGCCGTACAGCGTCACAGCAACCTCGATCGGGAGTACCACGGGGGGACCACTTTCCCCACCCGGAAGACACCTACGGTAACCAACGCCGGAGCTGGCCGGGAGTCTCCGGTGGGGCGACCGCCGGAGGCAGCGTTTCGCCCGGCCGGCGTGCGTCCCGCAATGATCACCCGGGCCTGGTGTCCCACGCTGTCGGCGGCCGTGGGACGGTGTTCGGGTGCGGACGGATGAGCGGGGCTTGGCGTACGGCGGCGGGTGGCTGGACCGGGCGGCAGGGCTGCGCACCGACCCGGGGTGGATCGCCGCGCGGCTGACCGACCGGGAGAGCGTGCTGCTGCCGCTCTGGCGGGACCGTTGCCTGGTCTCGGCGGACCGGGCACCGGTGTGCTTGGCGGCCGTCGACGCCGCGGGGCTGCTCGCCGCAGCCGACGAGACGGTCTTCCTCGGGCTGGACGCGGGTCGGGCGGTCTTCGCCGCGGATCTCTCCGGGCGGCCCGAACGGGACGCGCTGGCGCTGGCCGGTGCGGCCGAACCGGTGGACGTACGGGCCCTGGTGGGCGGCCTGACGCCGGCCGAGGCGGCCGTGCAGGCGTACGCCAAGGGGTTGCTGCACTGGCATCGGGGGCAGCGATACTGCGGCGGCTGTGGGGCGCCGACGGCGGCGCGGGACGGCGGGCACACCCGTTCGTGTACCGGCGCCGATTGCGGGCGGCTCCTGTTTCCCCGGATCGAGCCGGCGGTCATCGTGCTGGTCGAGGCACCGGGCGAGCCGGAGCGCTGCCTGCTGGCCCGGCACCGGGGCGCGCCGGAGGGGTCGTGGTCGACGCTGGCCGGGTTCGTCGAGGTCGGCGAGAGCCTGGAGGACGCGGTACGCCGGGAGTTGGCCGAGGAGGCCGGGGTGACCGTCGTCGAGGTGTCGTACCAGGGGTCGCAGGCGTGGCCGTTCCCGGCGGGGCTGATGGCCGGTTTCCGGGCGACGGCGGCGTCGACGGAGGTACGGGTGGACGGCGCGGAGTTGGTGGACGCGCGCTGGTTCACCCGGGACGAGTTGCGGGCGCGGGTGGCCGACGGGCGCCCGTTGGGCCGGATCGACTCGATCGATCACCACTTGTTGGAGTCGTGGCTGGACCGGGCGAGCTGAACCGAGGCGCCGTACGGCCAGTCGGCCCCGCCGGACGGGTGATCGCTTTGTCATCCCCAGCGGTTTGTCAGCTCTCCGTTACCGAACTGTGACGAAAGTGCGCCGCGCCTACCGCAGGTGAAACCCGCTGGCCTTCCTGTCGTAATCGGGGTGGTTTGCCCGGGGCGGCTGGTCGCCTGGTTGTTAACCGTTGGTAACCATCGGCGATCTTGATGGTCCGAGCCTATTACCGGTCAGTAGCTCGGGGCTTGTGAGGTGTGTCGCATCGCGAGAGCATCCAATTCGCGTACTGCGCGGCCCGTCGGCACAACGGCACCCGCAAGCGCCCACGCTCTCCCCCGTCCCGAGCCGCAACCCGCGATCGGTGCTGACACCCCCTTCGAGGAGGACCTCGTGAGTGAATCGGAAGACCGCCAGCTGCGTGGCGGCACCCGCTGGCGTCGCTTCGCCGCGATGGCGATTCCCGCCGCGGCCGCCGCCGGCGGCATCATGTTCGGCATGGCCAACGGTGCCATCGCTGCCAACATCACCGTCTCCGGCACCGCGTTCAAGGTGGGTGCCGAGCGGCTTGAGGGCGACAAATTCACGCAGTACGGCGGCGTCGTGTACGAGAAGGACAACCCGACGCCGGTGCCGATCGCGATCTCCGAGATCGGCCACGCGGACCTCTACAAGCTCTGCCAGTCGGTCGACGCGAGCCTGCCCGGCATGCCCGTGGTGCTGCGGATCGAGGCCGGCGGTGGCAAGGAGCCCGCCACCGCGGACGGCATGCTGATCGCGATGGAGTCCCTCGCGGGCGACGCGAAGTTCACCAACATCAAGATCGGCCAGGACGCCAGCGACCTGAGCGCCGCGGCGAAGGCCGGCACGTTCGGTCAGAGCGCCGACCACGTGACCATCAACGGGCTCCAGCAGGTCGCCCGCTACACCACGGCCGGCACCTTCAACCTGAAGGGCCTGAAGCTGAAGGTGCACGCGTTCGGCGACGCCGCCGGCAAGCAGTGCTTCTGAGCTGACCGGAGGTCCGCGGAGGGCGCCCTTCGCGGACCTCCCGTCGTGTTCGGCAACCCTCACCATCACCGCACCCTTCCTAGGAGGAGTCCGTGACAACCGCGGACGCGCAGCACGCCCGACCCGGCGGGTTCACCCGGGCCTGGCGTGGTTTCCGGCGTTGGCGGCGGAGCCGGCCATTCTGGGGCGGCCTGTTCGCCGTGCTCGCCGGAGCGGAGATCTTCGGCACCACCCAGGCGACCCTGGCCGGCCTCACGCTGAAGATGGGTCCGACCGGCTTCCTCGCCTGGCTGATCCCCACCATCCTGGTGGTCTGCGGTCTGCTTCTCTGGTTCACCCCGCAGCACCGGATCTTCTACTCGGTCATCGCGGCGGTGACGGCGGTCTACTCGCTGATCGGGGTCAACCTCGGCGGCTTCTTCCTCGGCATGCTGCTGGGCATCGTGGGCGCGGGGCTCGGCTTCGCCTGGATGCCCGGCCGACCGGCGAGCACCGGCGAGCAGCCCGTACCCGCCGTCGACGAAGGGCCGCAGCAGGACGACGAGGTCGAGCAGGAACTGGCCCTCGTCGACGAGCTGCTGCCCCGGCAGCGGGAGGAGGAGACCACCGGCGTCCTCACCGACATACTGCCCGAGTCGCGTAACCCGCTGCGCGAGGTGCCCCCGGCGGAGGCTGCCGACTCCACCCAGAGCCTGCCGTCCGTCGGCCCTGACCCGGCCCACCGGGGCCCGAAGTCGTACGCGATCCTGCTGGCGGTCGCCATGTCCCTGGCCGGTCTGTTCGCGCTCCGCGGCGAGGAACACGCGCTCGCCGCTCCCGCGACCTGCCCGACCCACGGCCCGGCCGCCCCGACCCCCGGCGCGGCCGACCCGAGCCCGGCCGCGTCCGTCTCGGCCAGCCCGGCTCCGGCCCCGGTGGAGACGGGCTCGGACGGCAACCTGCTGACCGACATCGTCGATGGGATCACCGGCCTGCTCACCGGTGACCACACCTCGTCTTCGCCCGAGTCCAACGGCCCGGCCGCCCCTGCGGTCGCCGCCGAGCCGACCGAGACCGGCACCACCCCGACCAGCGCGGAGCCGGAGCCGAGCGCCAGCTCGTCGGCGAAGCCCACCACGCCGGACAAGCCGGGCGCCGACCCCTGTGCCAGCCCGGCGCCGACCAAGCCGAAGCCGGTCGAACCGGGGAAACCGCTGCCCCGGATCGCCGCTGACCCGGACCAGCCCCAGGTCGCCGTGAAGCCCGCCAAGCTCACCGGTTCCAAGTTGGCCATGACCGGGCTGCGGTTCGAGGGCATCACCGAGCTGCCCACCGAGAACGGCCCGCTCAAGTGCCTGAAGTTCACCATGGCGAAGGCCGTGACGGACGACTTCGTCCTCCAGGCCGACGGCCCGGCCGGCCGGACCCAGCGGTACGTCACCGACCAGCTCACCGTCGAAGGCGACGTCGCCTTCTACACCACCCGGTTCGTCGCGCGGTTCGAGGGCATCAAGGTCACGCTGACCCCGGACCTGCCGCTCCCGGACGGCATCCCGATCACCTTGCCGCTGAAGATCACCTTCACCGAGCCGGTGATCGATCTCGCGTTCGTCGACTCCAACACGCTCACCGCCAAGCCGGCGCTCAAGCTCGACCTGGGCTGATCCACACCGGGTACGTGAAACGGCCGGGAGCCGGAGGTCACCTCCGACTCCCGGCCGTCTGTCGTCGCTAGAGCCGGCTCAGCGCCCGGCGCAGCGGGTCGAGCCCCAGCGAGCCCAGGTCGAGCGCCTGGCGGTGGAACTCCTTGAGGTCGAAGTCGGCGCCCTTGCGCGCCTTCGCCTCCTCCCGCGCCTGCAACCAGATCCGCTCGCCCACCTTGTACGACGGGGCCTGCCCCGGCCAGCCCAGGTAGCGGTTCAGCTCGAAGCGCAGGTTCTCGTCCGGCACCCGGCAGTGCGCCCGCATGAACTCCCAGCCCAGCTCCGGCGTCCAGCGCTCGCCCGGGTGGAAGCCGAACGGGTTGTCCCGGGGGATCTCCAGCTCCAGGTGCATGCCGATGTCGACGATCACCCGGGCGGCACGGAACGCCTGCCCGTCGAGCATGCCGAGCTTGTCGCCCGGGTCCTCCAGGTAGCCCAGCTCGTCCATCAGCCGCTCGGAGTAGAGCGCCCAGCCCTCACCGTGCCCGGAGACCCAGCAGAGCAGCCGCTGCCAGCGGTTGAGCAGGCCGGCACGGACCGCGGTCTGGGCGACCTGGAGGTGGTGGCCCGGCACACCCTCGTGGTAGACCGTGGTCACCTCGCGCCAGGTGGAGAAGTCGGTGACGCCCTGCGGCACCGCCCACCACATCCGACCGGGCCGGGAGAAGTCCTCGCTCGGGCCGGTGTAGTAGATCGCCCCGTCACTGGTCGGTGCGAGGCAGCACTCGATCCGGCGGACCTGCTCGGGGATGTCGAAGTGGGTGCCGTGCAGCTCGCTGATCGCCTTGTCGGCGAGCGCCTGCATCCAGTCCCGGAACGCCTCCTTGCCCTGAATGGTGCGGGCCGGGTCGGCGTCCAGCGCGGTCACGGCGTCGTCGATGGTCGCGCCCGGCCCGACGATCCGGGCGGCCACCGCCCGCATCTCGCTCTCCAGGCGGGCCAGCTCCGCGAAACCCCAGGCGTACGTCTCGTCGAGGTCGACCTTGGCGCCGAGGAAGTACTGCGAGGCCAGCTCGTACCGCTCCCGCCCGGCGGCCTGCTTCTGCCGGCCGTGCGGGGCCAGTTCGGTGCGGAGGAACTGCCCGAACTCGGCGGTGGCCGCGGTCGCGGCGGCGGCGCCCTTACGCAGCTCGGCGCCGAGCGTGCCGTCGGCCCCGAGCCGCTCGGCCAGGCCGTGGAAGAAGTTGTCGCCGTTCGGGTCGGTCCAGATGTCGCACTGTTTGGCGACCTCGACGAGCTGCACCTGCGAGCTGATTTTGCCGGCGGCGGCCGACTCACGCAGGGTGCGCTTGTAGCCCTCCAGGGCGCCGGCGAAGCCGTTGAGCCGGGCGGCGATATTGGCCTTGGCGTCGTCGCTCTCGGCCGGCATGAGGTCGAAGACCATGCGGATGTTGTGCAGCGCGCTGGCGATGACGTTGACCTCGCTGGTGGTCTCGCCGGCATCGTGCCGGGCGAGCTCCAGGCCGAGGCGCTCCTGCATCGCCTCCTTGGCGGTCCGCTCGGCCTCCGAGTCCGGCTCGGTCGCGTCGAGGTCGGTCAGGGTGCGTCGAACCAGGTCCGTACGGGCCGCGTATCCGTCCGGGGAAAGGTCGTCGAGCTGGTTGTCGTAGCCGGCGATGCCGACGTAGGTGGCACCGGTCGGGCTCAGCGTGGCCCAGTCGGCCACGTACCGGTTGGCGAGGTCATCGATTCGTCCCACGATGTGACCCTACGCGACCGGGCCACCCTGTTGTCGATCGCGTTTGCCGTGTTCAGGCACCTTGCAGCCGGATCGACATCGCCCGAAACGACGGGTGTTGTGGTGGTCGACGCCAGGTCCGATTTTCGCGCGACATCGTCGTACCCCTGCGGCAAGGTGTCAGGAGTGACTAAGGACTTGACTCCTGACCGGGCGGCGCTGCGTAGCTGGTTGCCCGGTTTTCTCGCGCTCGGCGTGATCTGGGGCTCCAGCTTCCTCTTCATCAAGGTCGGGGTGACCGAGCTGCACCCGCTGCACCTCACCCTCTACCGGGTCGCCACCGGCGCGGCGACCCTGCTGGTGGTGCTGGCCGTGCTGCGTGACCGGCTGCCCCGCGAGCCCCGGATCTGGGCGCACCTGCTGGTGGTCGCCGCCTTCGGCGTGTCCCTGCCGTTCACCCTCTTCGGCTTCGGCGAGCAGCGGGTGGAGTCGATGCTCGCCGGCATCTGGAACGCCACCACGCCACTGATCGTGCTGCCGCTGGCGGTGCTGGTGTTCCGTACCGAGCGGCTGACCGTGCGGCGGGCGGTCGGGCTGGGGCTGGGCTTCACCGGTGTGCTGGTGGTGCTCGGCGTCTGGGAGGGCGTCGGCGGGTCGCACTTCACCGGCCAGTTGCTGTGCCTGGCAGCGGCGGCCTGCTACGGCGTCGCCATTCCGTACCAGACGAAGTTCATCGCGGGCAGCGCCCACTCCGGCCTGTCACTGTCGGCGGCGCAGGTGCTGGTCGCGGCGGCACAGCTCGCGGTGATCGCGCCGCTGGTGGCCGGGGCGCCGCCGGTGCCGTCCGGCCTCTCCGGGCGGGTGGTCGCCAGCGTGCTGGCGCTCGGCGCGCTCGGCACCGGACTGGCCTTCGTGATCAACCTGCGCAACATCCGGGTGGTCGGGGCGAGCACCGCCTCCACCGCCACGTACCTGATCCCGGTCTTCGCGGTGCTGGTCGGCGCGGTGGTGCTCGGCGAGCGGATGAACTGGCACCAACCGGTGGGCGCGCTGATCGTGCTGCTCGGCGTGGCGGTCGCGCAGGGGGTGCTCGGCCGGCGCCGGTCGCGTCCCGCGCTCGGCACTCCTGCCGCAGCGGTCACGGAGCCGGCCGTAAGGGGCTGAGCCGGGCGGTCGTGGGGCCGCCGGTCGGTGCGGCTCAGCGGCGGGTGCGGGCCCACCTGACCAGGCGATCCGCTTTCCAGGTGTTGACCACCCGGTTCGCCGGTACGCCGCAGAGCGCCGCGCGTTGGCAGCCGAAGCGCTGCCAGTCCAACTGGCCGGGGGCGTGCGCGTCGGTGTTGATGGCGAACCGGCAGCCGGCCTCCAGGGCGCGGCGGATCAGCCGCTTCGGCGGGTCCTGCCGCTCCGGGCGGGAGTTGATCTCGACCGCCACCCCGTGTTCGGCACAGGCCGCGAAGACGGCGTCCGCGTCGAAGTCGCTCTCGGCGCGGGTGCGCGCCCGGTGCCCCCGGTCGCCCGGCCCCGTCACCCCGGCCGGCCGGGACGACACCATCCGGCCGGTGCAGTGGCCGAGGATGTCCAGGTGCGGGTTGGCGACGGCGGTGAGCATCCGCCGGGTCATCTTCGCCCGGTCGTCGTTCAGGCCGCTGTGCACCGAGCCGACCACCACGTCGAGCCGGGCCAGCAGCTCCTCATCCTGGTCCAGCGACCCGTCGGCGAGGATGTCCACCTCGATGCCGGTGAGGATGCGGAAACCCTTCGGCAGCGCGTCGTTCACCGCGGCCACGTGGTCGAGCTGCTTGCGCAGCCGCTCCGCGGTCAGCCCCCGGGCCACCTTTAGCCGGGGCGAGTGGTCGGTCAGCACCAGATACTCGTGCCCCAGCTCGACCGCCGCCAGGGCCATCTCCTCGATCGGCGAGCCGCCGTCCGACCAGTCGGAGTGGGTGTGGCAGTCGCCGCGCAGCGCGTCCCGCAGCGCCGCGGCGGCCGCGTCCAGGTCGGTGCCCTCGGTGGCGACCAGCCGGCGCAGGTAGACCGGCTCCTCGCCGGCCAGCGACTCGACCACGCAGCGGGCGGTGACGTCACCGACCCCGGCCAACTCGGTCAGCTTGCCGGTGCGCGCCCGCTCGGTCACCTCCCCGGCGGGCAGCGCGGCGAGCGCGTTGGCCGCCGACCGGAACGCCCGGACCCGGTAGGTGGCCTCGTTCGCCTTCTCCAACAGGAACGCGATCCGACGCAGGTCGACGATGGGATCCCGGGCAGTCATGTCCAGCAACCTACGCGTACCGGCCGCCGGGCGCCGGTTGTCGTGCTGGGTGTCGGGAGTGGACGACCGTCAGCCCCCGCCGCCGGGCTTCGCCGGGGCCTTCGGGCAGCCGTGGTCGCGCTGCCAGCCGGTCACCTCGGCGGCCGGTCCGCGGTTGCCCTGCTTCCGCCATGAGTCCAGGTATTTCGCCGGCCAGATCACACCCCGGCGGATCCACCAGTCGTCGTGCCCCTGACACTCCGGGGAGATGCCGAAGTGCAGGTGACAGACGTTGTTGGCGTTGCCGGTGCGGCCGACCTTGCCGAGCGGCTGGCCGGCGTGGACGCGTACGTCCGGGTCGATGCCGGTGGCGATGGCGCTCAGGTGCGACCCGTAGTAGCGGACCCCGTCGTCGCCCAGCAGGGACACCGACAGGCCCCCGTTGTTGGGCCCGAGCGGGCCCCGCTTGTCGAACCGGTCCACCCGGCTCACCTCGAGGATCCGGCCGTCGGTGACCGCGACGAACGGGGTGCCGCAGTTGGCGAAGATGTCCGTCCCCGGGTACGCCGAGTGCGTCGGGTGGTAGGCGACGTTGTTCGCGCGTACCGGGAAGACGTGCTGTGGGGCCGCCCGCGTCGGGGAGGGGGAGTCCGACGGCGCGGCTGTCCTGGCGGGCTGCGCGGCGGTGGCCGGGGCTCTCGGGCTCTGCCACACGTTGCCCGAGGTGGCTCCGGGCCGGTCGGCGGGGGCGCACCCGGCGGCCAGGGCCGGTAGGAGCAGCAACAGAACCGGGTACGCCGCGCACGCGCGGCGTCCGGTCGATCGCGAGCGCATCCGGTCATCCTGACAGACCACTACCGTAGGGACGAACGCCGAGACCGTCCCGCCGGTCCGGACCGGGCACGGTAGCTCTGCGTGATCACGGTACGTCCACCGTCGGTGAAGGGAGCAGGGGCGATGAACGGGTGGTACGCCGGGCCCGGCGAGACCGGTCCGCGGTCGCTGCCGTACACCCCGTCGGGGCTCTTTCCCGCCGGGGCGCCACCCCGGCCGACCTGGCGCGAGCCGTACCGGGTCACCGGCGGCGGCGTCGCGGCCGGCGCCGCGGTCGCCTTCGTCTGGCTGCTCCTGTTCGGCCTGCTCGGCCACGACGTGCGCAGTTACGCGTGGTGGACGGTGCTCGCCGGCGGGCTGGCCTGGCTGGCCTCCGGCGTGCTGGTGAGGTACGGCGACCGGGGGGTGGCCACCGGGGTTGCGATCGTCACCGCCGGCGGCTGGAGCATCGCGGCGGCCGTCGTCGCGCTGCGCTGGGCGCAGAGCGGGGACTGGCCGCTCTGGTGACATCGCGTGACGGTGTCGCGGCGCAGTGAAGGCCGGCTTGACGTACGCGCGGTGACGGGTCACGCTCGGCGGTATGGCCTGGACCACCCCGCCGCGGCTCGACCCCGAGCGGAGCCGTCGCCGCCTGCAACTCCTCGCCGAGTTGGCCGGTGCCCGCGCGGTACGTCAGCGCGAGCGGCCGCAGCGGGCACGCACCGAGCGGCTGCGCCAGCTCATCGCCACCCGCCGGCGCGTCGCGGGCTGACCAACTATCTCCAGGAACGGCCGGCCCTTCGGGGCGTTGACCGGTCGCCTGCCGACCCGACCGGTTAACGTGCACGCGTGACGAGTCGGCGTGCTGCCGAGGTCAATTTGGGGGGACCGTGTCGTACTTCGCTGCTGCCGTGGCGCGCGTTGACGGCGGCTGGACCGCCGACGAGGTGAACCTGCGGGGCGCCACCGACGTCGACGAGGTCGCCGACCGGCTGCGCGACGTCGAGCCGAACGCCGACCTGTCCCTGCTCTTCGTCGAGGCCGACGACACGTACCTGGTGATCCTGCGCCTGGACGAGGGGGAGGACCTGCGGGTCTTCGGCTCCGACTCGGCGTACGCGGACGAGTCCCGGCTGGGCGCGCTGCTGGTCGGTGACCTGAAGGCCCCGGTCACCGGCCTGGAGGACACCGACGAGCCGCGTCCGGCCGCCGGTGCCGACGACGAGACCGAACAGCCGGCGGTCGACCCGGAGGCCGACCCGGTGGGCGACGCGGACATCCTCGCTGACCTGGGCATCTCGCCGCAGAAGCTGCTGGCTCTCTGCGCACACGAGGGGATGATGCCGGCCGACGTCATCGCCGAGATCTGCCAGGTGCTCGGCTGCGCGGACGAGGTCGAGGAGCTACGTGAGGTCTGAGCCGTCCGGAGCGGTGCCGTCCGGCGGCGGGGAGCCGGCCGACGTCACCGATCCGGCGCTGGAGACCGTGCGCCCGGGGCAGCCCACTCCGGGCGCGGTGGGCCGGGTCGGTCCCGGGGCCGACGAGGGGCTGGCCGACCCCGGCGGTGTGGGCCGCCGGCAGCGGCACGAGCTGTGGATGCGCCGGGCGCTGGAGGTCGCGGTGACCGGCCCGGACAGCGGCCCGGCGACGGACGGCGAGGCCGCGGTGGAGGACGTCCCCGTCGGTGCGGTCGTCTACGGTCCGGACGGCGCCGAGCTGGCCATCGGGCGCAACGAGCGGGAGCTGACCGGAGACCCGACCGCCCACGCCGAGGTGCTGGCGCTGCGCCGGGCCGCCGAGCGCCTGGGGCGGTGGCGGTTGGCGGACTGCACCCTGGTGGTGACGCTGGAACCGTGCACGATGTGCGCGGGCGCGATCTCCCTGGCCCGGATCTCCACCGTGGTCTTCGGCGCGTGGGAGCCGAAGACGGGCGCGGTGGGGTCGCTCTGGGACGTGCTGCGCGACCGTCGCCTCACCCACCGCCCCGAGGTCTACGCCGGCGTCCTGGAGACGGAGAGCGCCACCCTGCTACGCGCCTTCTTCCGGTAAGGAGGGGCCCCCTGTTAACGCCTCACGTAGAGCAGGGGCCCCCTGTTAACACCGTCCGTCCCGGTTACGGGCGCAGGAGAGTGGCGGCGACGGCTTGGGCGGCCTCGGTCCACGCGGTCGGGCGCATGGTCGCCGGGTCGAGCCGGACGATCGACCGGGTGCCGTCGGCGTGCAGGGTGCCGCCGTCCACCGAGCGGAACTCGAAGGCGTACCGGGCGCTGCTGGTGCCGAAGTGGTCGAGCCAGAAGTGCACTGCCACCGGCCCGGCGCCGCTGACCGGCGCCCGGTAGCTGATGGTGAACTCGCGTACCGCGTGGAACGCGTCCGGGGCGCTGCGCCGCCCGCCGCGGAAGGCGATGCCGCGCTCGGCCCAGTACGGCGCCAGGGCCCGTTCCAGCAGCACCGCGTACCGGGCGTTGTGCAGGATGCCCATGGCGTCGAGGTCGTCGAAGTGCACCGGAACGTGCTCGACGTGGCCGAACTCGACGGCGGGGCGGTCGACGGTGGCGTGGCTCATGACAGACCTTCCGGTAGCAGGGTCGGATCGGGGCACAGCGCCCGTAGCCGGTTGAGCAGGCACTGACGGGCGTGCCGGTAGGCGGTGTCCGGGTCGAGCAGCCGGGAGCGCATCACGGCGCTGATCCCGAGCGAGTCGATCTCGTACGCCAGCTGCGGGACGTCCACGTCGGCGGGGAGTTCGCCGACGTCGACGGCCTCCTGGACGAGGCGTTCGAGGAAGGCGGCCCACTGGCCGAACGCCTCTGCGAGCCGGTCCCGGACCGGGCCAGGGCGGGCGTTGTACTCGAACTCCGTGTTCGCGAAGAAGCAGCCCCCGGGGAGCACCCGGGCGGCGTAGAAGTCGATCCGGGCCTCGTGCAGGGCCCGCAGTCGCCGGACGCCCCGTGGGGCGCGCAGGCCGGGGTGGACGATCCGCTCCTGCCACTGCGCGACGGCCCGGTCGACGGTGGCGAGCTGGAGCGCCTCCTTGGAGCGCCAGTGCGCGAACAGGCCGGACTTGCTGACCCCGAGGGCGTCCGCGAGCTGCGCGAGGGAGAGCCCGTGCAGGCCGGCCTCGGTGGCCAGGGCCACGGCGGCGTCCAGGGCCGCGCTGCGGGTGCGCTCGCCGCGGGCGACGCGGCCGTCGGAGGACATGCGGGCAGCGTAACCGAAAAAAGCACGACCGGTCGTATTGTTTTTTGTGACCTGAAACGCCGCCGCCCCACCACCGGTGACGGCGGCGGGGCGGCGAAAGGTGCGGAACGGTCAGGCGATGACGGTGTCGAGGGCGACCTCGACCATCTGGCTGAAGGTCTGCTCGCGCTCGGCGGCGGTGGTCTTCTCGCCGGTCTTGATGTGGTCGCTGACGGTCAGGATGGTCAGCGCGCGGGCCTTGAACCGGGCCGCGATCGTGTAGAGCGCGGCGGACTCCATCTCCACCGCGAGCACGCCGTAGTCGGCCAGGGTGTCGTAGAGGTCGGGGCGGTCGGTGTAGAAGGCGTCCGCCGCCAGGATCGGGCCGACGTGCATGGTGATGCCGGCCCGCTCCGCGACCTCGACCGAGGTACGCAGCAGCCCGAAGTCGGCCACCGGGGCGTAGTCGATCAGCCCGTCGAAGCGCATCCGGTTCATGTTCGAGTCGGTGGACGAGCCGATCGCGGCGATCACGTCCCGCAGCTGGAGGTCCTCGCGGAGGGCGCCGCAGGAGCCGACCCGGATCAGGGTCTTCACACCGTACTCGTTGATCAGCTCGTGCGCGTAGATGGAGGCGGAGGGCATGCCCATGCCGGAGCCCTGGACCGAGACCTCGACGCCCTTCCAGCGGCCGGTGAAGCCCAGCATGCCGCGGACCGTCGTGTAGCAGCGGGCGTCTTCGAGGTAGGTCTCCGCGATCCACTTGGCCCGCAGCGGGTCGCCCGGCATCAGGACCCGCTCGGCGATCTCTCCCGGCTCAGCGCCGATGTGCGTACTCATGGCAAAGATCCTGCCAGGTTGGCCGGGGGGATACCGGTTCGGCGTCCGGACCGATGGTCCTGTACCCTTCTCGGCGGTGGTGTGTCCGAGTGGCCTAAGGAGCACGCCTCGAAAGCGTGTGAGGGTTTACGCCCTCCGCGGGTTCAAATCCCGCCGCCACCGCTCGTGAAATGCGAGAACGCCCGGTCGATCCTGACGGATCGGCCGGGCGTTCTGCTTTTGGTCCCCGTGGTGCTCCGGTTCCGGCCCCGCCCGGTGGTTGCTTCGCAGAACACTCCCAGTGCTCTTGACGGCACCTTGCTACGTACTGTGATACTACGCGGGACGTAGTAAGGAGGCGTCGATTGTCTGGACTTTCCGAGCTGGGCAGGTTCTCCGAGCCGGCGGTGCTCATCATGATCAGCCTCGCGGCGGGGCCGAAGCACGGCTACGCCATGCAGGACGACATCGCCGAGCTGGCCGGCCAACGGCCCGGGCCCGGCACGCTGTACGGCGCGATCCGGCGCCTGGAGGAGCGGCAGTACATCGAGGCCCTGCCCGAACAGGACCGGCGCAAGCCGTACCGGCTCACGGACACCGGCCGTGCGGTGCTCGGCGTGGAACTGAGACGCATGCGCGCCACGGCGGACGCGGGCCTCCGTCGGCTGGCGGTGGCCTGATGCCGTCCCGAGTCGTCCGCGCCGTACTGGCGGTCTACCCCCATGCGGTGCGGAACCGCTACGGCGACGAGATCGCCGAGATGCTCGCCAATTCACCCCGACCCGTGCGTGACCTCGCCGACGTGGCCTGGTGCGCGCTCGCCGACCGAAGGGAGTTTCTCACTGTGCCCCGGCTACGCGTACGGGATTTGGCCCTGGTCACGTTGCTGGCCGCGCCGGTCGTCTTCACCGCGGCCTATTTCACGGTGTTGCTCGCCCTCATGGTTCTTCTCAACCGCGGATCCGGCGGTCGTCACGAAGTCGTGCACCTGATCACGAATGCGGTCATGCTGGTTCCGATGGCGTTCCTGGCCTTCGCGTGGGGGCGGCAGCTGCGCCGGGTACGTTCGGTCGCCGCGCTCAACGTCATGGTGCCCGTGGCCTTGGCGAGTGTCTTCCTCGCGTTGCTGACCGTCGCCCCGAACCACGACTTCTACGGCCTCGTCACGTCGTCGTCGCGGTCGGACGGGGTTCCCGGGGCGCTGGCCGTGTTGTCGTGGTGCGTCGGCTTGATCGCTCTGGCGGTGGCCATGGCGGCGCTGCGAAAGCGGGGGCGTCACCAGGTCGCGTTCGTCGTCGCAGTGGTCGGCGCGCTCGCGGTACTGGAGGTCAGCACCGTCCTGCACGTCCTCAGCCTGCTGGACGCGCAGGACGCGCCACGGCAGTACGCGCTGCTCTGGTACCCGGCCGCGATCTCCGGGAGCGAGTTCGACCTGGGTCGAGGCAGTGGCCACCTTGCCGGCACGGTGGGGTCGCTGTCCGTCGTACTGAGCGTGTGCACCGTGTTCGCGCTGTCGCTGATGGGAACGATCAGCCGCTCCGGATCGGCTGCCAGACTCGCTACGGTCGTCGCACCGTCCACCCCCGGCCCGGCCCGCATCGCCGTCGAGCAGGGCTGAGGCGGTTCCACGCCCGCCGCCGTCGTCAACGGAATCGCCGTCGGCTCCAGAGCGTACGACCAGGTCGGCGGGCCTCGGCCGAGGAACGGCGCCGGGTGTGTCGGTGCGTGCTGTCACACTGGCGGCCATGGCCACTTGGAAGCAGTTCGAGAGTGAGGCGGCCGAGCTCGCGAAGCTGATCCGGGAGCGATTCGAAGCGGCTGAGACACACGTCCTCGCAACGCTGCGGAAGGACGGGTCGCCACGCGTCAGCGGGTCGGAGGTCGACTTCCAGGGACCGGATCTGTCGTTCGGATCGATGCTCGACGCGGTCAAGGCGCGCGATCTTCAACGGGACGGCCGGTGTGCGATCCACGCGCACCCGGCCGAAGGCGGCGACGCCAAGGTTGCCGGGATCGCGATCGAGGTAACCGGTAGGGAGAAGGAGGCCTACATCACCGGAAGCGAGCCACCGGGTGGCTTCCACGCCTTTCGGCTCGACCTTGAGGAAGCGGTGTTCACGTCGGTTGACGGCGACGAACTGGTCGTCAGGCTCTGGCGACCTGGCCAGGCTGTGAAGACCTTCCGACGCAGGTGAGCCGCGCCCTGGGAGTAGGGGGACTTCCCCGTGATCTCGTCGGCGGAGAGTTCAGTGCGGGGTCCCGCGTTCGCCTGCCCAAGCGGGCCCTGACGTCACCGACTCAGCAGGGGCCGTAGCCCTCGTCGAAGAGGCGCCGGGCCCACTCCGCGTACCCGGCGATGATCTTGCGAACGGCGGTCCGGTCGTGCAGGAAGAGGTACGCCCGGTCGCCGTCGCGGGCGAGCAGCCCGTCGAACCGGTGCGTCCCCTGTGGAGCGGCCAGTTCGACCACCGACGGGTAGGCGTCGCGCACCTCGGTGAGCGGGGTGCCCACGCTGATCCCCTCGGGCGTTGTCATCGGGTCGTCGAACCAGAGCAGGACGAGGCGTTCGTCGACGAAGATCGGGCTGACCGACCCGTGCCCGGCCAGCGTCGGGCCGCACGCGTCCTGCTCGGTACGCAGCACCCCGCGCCGGGTCAACTCCGCCTCGGTGGCGCCGAACTCGGCGTTGTGCAGCCCGTCGAGCCCGACCACCTCTGCGGCCCCGACGGGCCGGGCCGGTATGTCCGGCCCCTGTGGACGGACGCCGCTGCCGGCGATCGAGGCGGCCACCGTCAGCGTGGCGATGAATCCGAATTGTCGCAGTCTCATGCACTCCCCCAGTCACCAACGGGACCGAGGCGATGAGGTTGCTGGTGCAGGGCGGAATGTCGTAGTTCCCATTCCTCGGCCAGCTCGTCCCAGTAGTCGGCCGAGAGGCCGCGCTGGCCGTGGGCCAGCCAGCCGGCCGTGTCGCGCTCCAGGTGCAGGCCCAACTCGGCGAACGGGTCGATCCAGGAGCCCGGCTCGACGCCCAGTCGGGCGAGCGCGTCGTTGATCGGCCATTCGGCACGCGGCCGGTCCAGCGCGCCGTCGAAGCGCGGCCCCCAGCTCACCTCGCCGCCCAGCCAGACCACCGCCGACTGGTGGCCCAGCCCGCCGGCGAACTCCGCCTCCAGGTACGCCACCGGCCCCTGCCGCGACCAGCGAGCCAGCAACTCTGCCAGGCCTGACGAGAGGACGAGCTGGAACGGGTGCTCGGCGGACGGCTCGTCGGCGCGGAAGTCGGGCAGGCGGCCGGTCAGCTCCTCGACGAACTGCGGGGTGACCGGCAGTAGCGCGAAGTCCTGGCGGAGCGCGGCGAGGACCGCGTGGTCCAGATCGACGGTCTGCTCGCGGAGCAGTTCGACGTCGGCGACGACCGCGCTGAGCTGGTAACTCATCCGATCCTCTCGGTGTCCACAGGCTGTGGATGGAACATGTGTACGACGGCTCGGCCGGGGACGTGCCGCAGCCCTGAGTCGGTCCGACGCTTTCGCGGGCAGCCGAATCCCTCGCCGGATGCAATGATGATCCCCGATGCGGCGTGGTGCCGTCGCGGTCACGGGGATCGCCACAGATGGAGAGAACTGCCCACAGCCCGGCGTACGCGGGGCTGCTTGACCTTGTCTCCACCTCCTCGGGCTGCCGGCGGACCCCGCCCGCCGTGCCCCGTCCGTCCCGGGCCGGGCCAGCCATCCGTCAGGAGGAAGTGTTGCAGGACAACCGTTCCGACCGCCGCCACCTGCTCCGGGCCGCAGCCTTTACCGCGGGCGCCGTCGTCGCCGCCCCGGCGTTGGGTGGCATCACGCCCGCCCAGGCCGCCGTGCTCGCGTCCACCGGCGCCATCCCGTGGGTCGGTCCCGCCGGCTCCGGTGCCACGTACGAGGTGGACCCGGCCGTCGGCGCCCAGGCCGCCATCAACGCGGCGCTGGGCACCGACGCCCAGCGGGCCGTCTTCGTGG
This sequence comes from Micromonospora eburnea, assembly GCF_900090225.1. Taxonomy (NCBI): domain Bacteria; kingdom Bacillati; phylum Actinomycetota; class Actinomycetes; order Micromonosporales; family Micromonosporaceae; genus Micromonospora; species Micromonospora eburnea. Next base: position 6,881,070 of record NZ_FMHY01000002.1, on the reverse strand, counting down.
CACCCGGCACCTACAAGGTGAAGGCCCCGGTGGTGCTGCACGACAAGCAGGCCCTGATCGGGGCCGGTCCGCTGGTCACGATGCTGCGCGCCGATTCGGCCTTCAGCGGCTCGGCCCTGGTCGTCAACCCGTGGTCCGGAGACTTCGTCGGCGCGTCCCGGCAGTGCGTGAGCGACATCGGACTCGACGGGGCGGGCGTCGTGGCCAACGGGGTCAACTTCCAGATGAACGCCAAGCCGGCCACGTACGGGCCGGACCCGGCTCCGTGGCTGACCCGGGTCTTCGTCACCAAGACCACCGGCGACGGCATCTACCTCGGCGGGACGTACTCGGGCGGGCAACGCGAGTTCAAGCTGACCGACTGCCGGGTCGAGAGCGCGGGCGGCTGGGGTTACAACATCCAGTCCTCCGACGGCTTCGTCAGCGGCTGCTCGGTCCAGGGATGTGTGGGCGGCGGCTACCTGCTCGGCGGCGGCAACACCAAGGCCTGGGGCTGCAAGGCGTACGGCGTCGGCAGCGCGACCGCCCCGGCGCCCGCGTTCCGGCTCGCCTCCGCCCGGGCCACCGTGGTGGGCTGCGAGGCCCAGGACACCGCCGGCAACGGCTTCGAGATCCTTGGCCGGAACTCCACGGTCTCCGGCTGCACCGCCGACTCGACGGGGATCGGCAGCAGTGGCACCGACCAGAACTCGGCGGGTTTCTACGTGGGTGTGTCGGCGGTGAGCCTGGAGGGCGGTTCCTTCCAACGGGCCGGCGGCGGCGGGACGTGGCTCATCACCGGCGCCGGCATGCGGACCGCGCTGTACCTGGCCAGCGGCGTTGACTATGTCTCGGTGCGGCTGGTCAGCGGCCCGGCCCGGGAGACGCCGTTCCAGCGGTTGATCACCGGCACCGTCGGTGCCAACTCCTCGGTTTCGGTCATCGGCTGACATTCGCCCCAGACGACAGCCACGACGAAGGGCCGGCCCCGTGGGGCCGGCCCTTGTGTCAACGGCGGAGGATACGAGATTCGAACTCGTGAGGGTGTGAACCCAACACGCTTTCCAAGCGTGCGCCCTAGGCCTCTAGGCGAATCCTCCGCGAGCCAGGATACAGGTCTCCGTCGAGTGGGCCACCCCACCACCCCCTGAAGATCGACGCGGGGTCGGGTAGGCTTGGTGTCACCTCCCGTGCGGCGGTATCTCGTGAACCTCCCCAGGGCCGGAAGGCAGCAAGGATAAGCGAGCTCTGCCGGGTGCACGGGAGGCCTTTCTGTCTCCGGGTGCCGGTAACGTCCCTGCGGGTCAGGTCACGGGGTGGTGGGTGGTCACCCGCGCCCGACCGGCGCAGAATGGCTCGGTCGAGAGGAGGCGGGACGGGTGGCACTGGCCCTTTACCGCAAGTACCGGCCCCGTACGTTCGCTGAGGTCATCGGCCAGGAGCACGTCACCGAGCCGCTGTCGCAGGCGCTGCGCAGCGGGCGGCTGAACCACGCCTACCTCTTCTCCGGCCCCCGGGGCTGCGGCAAGACCTCCAGCGCCCGGATCCTGGCCCGCTCGCTCAACTGCGAGCAGGGGCCCACCCCGGAGCCCTGCGGGCAGTGTGAGTCCTGTCGCTCGCTGGCCAACGACGGCACCGGCTCGATCGACGTCATCGAGATCGACGCGGCCAGCCACGGCGGCGTCGACGACGCCCGGGATCTGCGCGAGAAGGCGTTCTTCGCGCCGGCCCGCAGCCGCTTCAAGATCTATATCATCGACGAGGCGCACATGGTCTCGTCGGCCGGCTTCAACGCCCTGCTCAAGCTGGTCGAGGAGCCCCCGGAGTTCGTCAAGTTCATCTTCGCCACCACCGAGCCGGAGAAGGTCCTCGGCACGATCAAGTCGCGGACCCACCACTACCCGTTCCGGCTGTTCCCGCCGAAGGTGCTCCGGCCGTACCTTGAGCAGCTCTGCGAGGCCGAGGGGGTTCAGGTCGACCCGGCGGTCTTCCCCCTGGTGGTGCGCGCCGGTGGGGGCAGCATGCGGGACAGCCTCTCCGTGCTCGACCAGCTCATCGCGGGCGCCGGCCCGGAGGGGGTCAGCTACGCCCGGGCCGCCGCGCTGCTCGGCGTCACCGACTCCGCGTTGATCGACGAGATGTGCGACGCGCTCGCCGCCGGCGACGGCGCGGCCGCGTACGCCACCGTCGACCGGGTCGCCGAGGCCGGCCACGACACGCGCCGGTTCGCCTCGGACCTGCTGGAGCGGCTGCGCGACCTGATCATCATGCAGCAGGTGCCGGACGCCGCCGCCAAGGGCCTGATCGACGGTCCCTCGGATCAGATCGAGCGGATGGCCGCCCAGGCCGAGCGGCTCGGCCCGGCCACCCTGTCCCGGTGCGCCGACATCGTGCACAACGGCCTGGTCGAGATGCGTGGCACCACCGCGCCCCGGCTGCTGCTGGAGCTGATCTGCGCCCGGATGCTGCTGCCCGGCGTGGACGATTCGACCGGCGGCCTCCTTCAGCGCCTGGAACGGATGGAACGCCGGCTCACCGTGGGTGGTGCCGAGCTGCCGCCGGCCGCCGCCGGCTCCGCGCCGGTCGCCCCCGCCCCCGAGGTACGCCCAGGGTCTCCCGCCCCGGCCGCGGCTGCCGCCGCGCCCCACCCGGAGACCGCCGGCACGCCGGCGGCTGCCGGTGCCCCGACCGGCGTGGCCGCCGCGCGAGCCGCTGCCGCGGCCGCCGGTGCCCGTCCGGCCCCGGCCACCTCGGGGCCGGCCGCCGGTATCCAGGCCGCGCCGGCTGCTCCGGTGCCAGCCGACGCGCCCCCCGCCAGCCCGGTGTCCGATGCCCCTGGCCGCCGTCCTGTGCCGCCGTCGGCGGTGATGCCCGATGCGGCCACCCCGGAGCCGCCACGTCCTGGCTCGGCCCCGGCGGGCGCGTTGGACGCCGTCGCCGTACGCCGGGTCTGGCCCGAGGTGGTCGGCAAGGTCAACCGCAGCAACAAGCGGATCGCCGCGCTGATGCGCGACGCGGTGGTCCGTGACCTGGACGGCGACACGCTGGTGCTGACCGTGAAGTCGACGGTGCTGGCCAAGATGATGGCCGACCACGCCGCGGTGCTGACCGACGCGCTCTACGAGGAGCTGGGCGGCCGCTGGCAGATCCGGTGCGAGGTGGCCGGCGAGCGGGGTGCCGCGACGCTCGGTGGCCCGGCCCGCTCCGCCAGCCCGCCCCGGCCGGCCGCCACCGCGCCCGCTACCAGCTCGGCCGGTGAGTCGGCGGGTCCGGGCGGCGGGGGTGGCGCCTCGGCCCGTTCCGTCGCGCCCGGTCACACCCGGACGGACGTGGCCGGCTCCTCGAACGGTTCGGCGCGTACGGGTGGCCCTTCCGCTCGGGCGGCCGGAGGCGGTGGGGCCGACGCCCAGACCGAGGACGAGGAGTGGCCCGAACCGGCCCGACCGGGTGGCAGTGCCGGTGGCGGTGGGGACTGGCCGGAGCCGGCCCGCCCCGGCGGTGCCGCGACCGGCTCGGCGGACTGGCCGGAGCCGGCCCGGCCGGGCGGTGCCACGGCGACCGTGACGGCGGCTCCTGCCGTACCCGCTCCGGCTGGCCCCACCGCGCCGAGCTCGACCGCGGGGTCGACGGCGACCGCGCGGCCGGCGGCGGGCGGGACCGGCGGCGCGCCGGTGAGCAGCGCGATCGCGGCGGCCCGGGCGGCTGCGGCGGCCGCCACGGCCGGTGGGCCCGGCAAGGGGCCGCGCGCAGCCCAGGCGCGGCAGACCGCGGACGCCGAGTGGGCCGGTGAGCCGCCCTACGATCCGGACTACGACGGGCCGGTCCCGGCCGGCGCCGGGAAGGCGACTCCCGTCTACGAGGGCTTCGACCCGGGCGACGAGCCGCTGGACGACGTGATTGACGAGCGGACCGCCCGGCAGTCCAGCGAGGAGCAGGCGGTGCGGCTGCTCCGGGAGGCGTTCGGGGCGGAGAAGATCGATGAGGTGGACGCGCGCTGAGCGCGCGTCGACCGTGGAGGACCGGTGCCGCCGCCCGACTAGGCTGGGCGCGGCCGATCAGACGAGTGCGAGAAGGAGCCATCCGTGCGCCCAGGTGGACAGCCGAACATGCAGCAGATGCTGAAGCAGGCGCAGAAGATGCAGCAGCAGATCGCCAAGGCTCAGGCCGAGCTGGCCGAGGCGGAGCTGACCGGCACCGCGGGCGGTGGCCTGGTCACCGCCACCGTCGCCGGCACCGGTGAGCTGAAGGCGATCAAGATCGACCCGAAGGCGGTCGACCCGGAGGACGTGGAGACCCTGGAGGACCTGGTCGTCGCGGCCGTGCACAACGCCGCCGAGGCGGCCCGGGAGCTGACCGAGAAGAAGATGGGCCCTGTCGCGGGCGGGATGGGCGGCCTCGGCCTGCCCGGGTTCTGAGCCGGCAGATGTACGAGGGTGCCATCCAGGATCTGATCGACGAGCTGGGCCGGCTGCCCGGCGTGGGCCCGAAGAGCGCCCAGCGGATCGCCTTCCACGTCCTGTCGGCGGATCCGGCCGACGTGAACCGGCTGGCCGGCGCGCTGCGCAAGGTCAAGGAGCTGGTGCGCTTCTGCACCAGTTGCTTCAACGTGGCCGAGTCGGAGCAGTGCCGGATCTGCCGCGACCCGCGGCGTACGGACGAGGTGCTCTGCGTGGTCGAGGAGCCGAAGGATGTGGTGGCGATCGAGCGGACCGGTGAGTTCCGCGGCCGCTACCACGTGCTCGGCGGCGCGATCAACCCGCTGGAGGGGATCGGGCCGGACAATCTGCGGATCCGGGAGCTGATGACCCGGCTGGGCGGTGGCGCGGTCCGCGAGCTGATCCTCGCCACCGACCCGAACACCGAGGGCGAGGCGACCGCGACCTACCTGGCCCTGCTGGTCAAGCCGATGGGGATCGCGGTGACCCGGCTGGCCAGCGGACTGCCGGTCGGCGGCGACCTCGAGTACGCCGACGAGATCACCCTGGGTCGGGCGTTCGAGGGCCGCCGGGCGATCTGAGCGCCCGTACCGGGCACGGGGAGGTGCGCCGTACCGCGACGCCTCTCCCGTGCCGGGGCCGGCGCTTCCGTAACCGGAATGTGGGACGAGTGCGGTTCGCCACGGGTCGGGAGATCGACTCGAAGGTCGAGCGCTTTTGCGGGGTTTGTCCAATCCCGGCATCTGCTCACCGCTGTGACAGTCCTGTTTGTCGCTAGATCAGTCCCTGTCAGACCCGCGGCTTGGTGTCGGCTTGATAGCGATTGCCTAACGGACGTTCCGCTTCCGTGTGTCGTGTCATAGCCTCCCGCACACAGACTGAGCCACAACTTCGGCGTGGACAGGCGCATGACAGAGGTGAGAGATGCAGGCGAGCAGGCGTAAAGCAGCCGTGGCCCTCGCGGCCGCAGCCGCTCTGGCGGTCGGTGCGTCCGGCTGCGCCAAGAGCGAGCGTGACGGGGACAGCGGTGGGGCCAAGACTGGCGGCACCTTCGTCTTCGCGGGTGCCGGTAACCCGAAGAACTTCGACCCGATCTTCAACGACGACGGCGAGACGTTCCGGCCGGTCCGGCAGATGTACGAGACCCTGATCTCGCACAAGCCCGGCACGGCGGACCTGCAGGGGGACCTGGCGGAGAGCTGGGAGCACGACCCCGAGGGCAAGGTCTGGACCTTCCACCTCCGCAAGGGCGTGAAGTTCCACGACGGCACCGCCTTCAACGGCGCCGCGGTCTGCTTCAACTTCGACCGCTGGTACAACATGAAGGGCGCCGCGGCCCAGGCGCAGATGATCTACTACATGGACGTCTTCGGCGGCTTCGCGAAGAACGAGGCCGAGGGCGCCGCCGACCCGCTCTACAACAAGTGCGAGGCCCCGGACGAGAACACCGCGGTCATCACCCTCAACCACTACAAGGGTGCCTTCCCCGGCGCCTTCGCGCTCACCTCGCTCTCGATCGCCAGCCCCGAGGCGCTGAAGAAGTACGACGCCGACACGGTCAAGCAGAACGGCGACTCCTTCGAGTACAGCGCCTTCGCCAACGAGCACCCGGTCGGCACCGGCCCGTTCACCTTCGGCGGCTGGGACAAGGCGAGGAACGAGATCACCCTGAACCGGAACCCCGACTACTGGGGCGAGAAGGCCAAGCTCGACAAGGTGATCATCAAGGTCATCGAGGACGAGAACACCCGCAAGCAGGAGCTGAAGGCGGGCACCGTCCAGGGCATCGACTTCCCGGCCCCGGCGGACCGGAAGGCGCTGGAGGCTGACGGCTTCAACGTCATCAACCGCCCGGCGTTCAACATCCTCTACCTCGGCATCAACCAGAAGAACCCGAAGCTGAAGGACCTGCGGGTGCGGCAGGCCATCGCCTACGCCCTCAACCGTCAGCAGCTCGTCCAGACCAAGGGCCCGGGTGGCACCAAGGTCGCCGACGAGTTCATGCCGGACACCGTGCTCGGCTACGCCCCGGACGTGCAGAAGTACGAGTACAACCCGGACAAGGCCAAGCAGCTGCTCAAGGAGGCCGGGGCCGAGGGGATGACCCTCAACTTCTACTACCCGACCGACGTCACCCGGCCGTACATGCCGAACCCGCAGGAGATCTTCACCGTCCTCGCCAACGACCTGCAGGCCGTCGGCTTCAAGGTCAACGGTGTGGCCCGCCCGTGGAACGGTGGCTACAAGGACGACGTGCAGCAGTTCGGCAAGCACGACCTGCACATCCTCGGCTGGACCGGTGACTACAACGACCCGGGCAACTTCGTGGGCACGTTCTTCGGTCGGGCCAAGACCGAGTTCGGTGACGCGGCGATGACCGACATGTTCGAGGCCATCACCAAGGCCGACGGCACGGTCGACGAGGCCGGCAAGAAGGCCGCCTGGGAGCAGGTCAACCGCGACATCGCCGCCAAGTGGCTGCCGGCCGTGCCGGTCTGGCACGCCCCGCCGGCCATCGTGGTCACCAAGGACGTCAAGGGCCTGGTGGCCAGCCCGCTGACCGACGAGCGGTTCGACACGGTCAGCGTCGGCTGACACCGCCACTGACGCCGTACGCGGAATCGGCCCGGGCCGGGCTTCCCCGGCCCGGGCCGACCCGCAGTTACCGAGAATCTGGTGTGAGAGATGTTGCGAGTCATAGTCCGCCGCCTGCTCCAGCTGGTGGTGACCCTGATAGCGCTGTCGGCGCTGATCTTCATTTGGCTGCGGAATCTGCCCGGCGGACCGGTCGAGGCGCTGCTCGGTGAGCGGGCCACCCCGGAGCGCCGAGCGCTGCTGACCAAGGCGCTCGGCTATGACCAGCCGATCCTGGTGCAGTACGCCAAGTTCATGCAGCGGGTGGTGACCGGCGACCTGGGCAACTCGATCCGGACCGGCGACCCGGTCACCGAGGTGATCGGCCGCGCTTTCCCGGCCACCATCGAGCTGGCCCTGGCCGCCATGATCATCGCGATCGGGCTGGGCGTGCCGCTCGGCTACCTCGCTGCCCGGTACAAGGGCCGACTGCTCGACAACCTGAGTATCGCCGGCACCCTGCTCGGCATCTCGATCCCGATTTTCTTCCTGGGCTACCTGCTCAAGGATGTCTTCACCCAGAACATCCACTGGTTCCCGCCCTCCGGGCGGCTCAGCACCGGCCTGGACCACACCGACGTCACCGGGTTCTTCGTCCTCGACGGACTGCTCACCCGGGAGTTCGACGCCGCCGCCGACGCGCTGTGGCACCTGATCCTGCCGGCGGTGACCCTGGCCACCATCCCGCTGGCGGTGATCGTCCGGATGACCCGGGCCAGCGTGCTGGACGTGCTCAACGAGGACTTCGTCCGTACGGCGGAGGCGAAGGGCCTGCGGCACAAGACCATCCGGGGCCGGCACATCCTGCGCAACGCGCTGCTGCCCGTGGTCACCACAATCGGCCTCCAGACCGGCGCGTTGCTCTCCGGCGCGGTGCTGACCGAGAAGGTCTACAACTGGGGCGGCCTGGGCACGCTGATCACCGGCTCGATCAGCGGCGGCCGTGACTACCCGGTGCTACAGGCGCTGATCCTGCTCGCCGCGCTGGTCTTCGTGGTGGTCAACCTTCTGGTCGACCTCTCCTACGCCGTCATCGACCCGAGGGTGCGGGTGCGATGAGCGAGCGAATCATCAGGCAGGCGGAGCCTCATGCTGCCGCCGAGCGAAGCGGAGTGCCGGCATGAGCGACCCGATCACCCGGCCCGGGGTGGCCGCCCCCCGCGACGGCGCGGACACACCCGCCACCGGAGAACAGCCTGCGGGCGCGGCCGAGCGGGGTACCGGCCGGCTCGGCGACCGGAAGAAGGCGCGGCTGGACGCCCTGGCCCGGGCCAGCGCCGACCAGGGCGGCGTGAGCCTCATCCGGGACGCGTTCCGCCGGCTGCGGCGTAACCCGGTCGCCATGTTCGGTGCGGCCATCGTCGCGGTGTTCGTCCTGGTGGCGATCTTCGCGCCGCTGCTCGCGCCGCACGACCCGGTGCAGCGTTTCGACGAGTTGACCAAGAACCTGACCGTCGACAACATTCCCGGAGCCACCGACGGCTTTCCGCTCGGCTCCGACCCGATGGGCCGGGACTTCCTCTCCCGCCTGATCTACGGCAGCCGGCAGACCCTCTTCGTCGGTGTCGTCGCGACGCTGATCGGGTTGGCGTTCGGCGCGCTGATCGGCGCCGCCGCCGGCGCCTTCGGCGGCTGGGTCGACAACATCCTGATGCGCGTCACCGACGTGATGCTGGCCCTGCCGGCCCTGCTGCTGGCGATCAGCCTGGTCGCCATGGCCAGCCGGTCGAGCCAGTGGACGGTGATCATGGCGGTGGCCATCGTCAACGTGCCGATCTTCGCCCGGCTGCTGCGCGGCTCGATGCTGGCTCAGCGGGAGAGCGACCACGTGCTGGCCGCCCGGGCGCTCGGCGTGAAGCAGCGGTCCATCGTGCTGCGGCACATGCTGCCCAACGCGATGACCGCGGTGATCGTGCAGGCCACGCTGACCCTCTCCACCGCCATCCTGGAGGCCGCCTCGCTCTCCTTCCTCGGGCTGGGCGACCCGGACATCAACCGGGCCGAGTGGGGACTCATGCTCGGCGTGGACGGCGTCCGCTACTTCGAGGTACGGCCCGAGCTGGCCTACTACCCGGCGTTGGCGATCATCGTGGTCGCGCTCGGCTTCACCCTGCTCGGTGAGGGCATGCGCGAGGCGATCGACCCGAAGAACCGGCGGTGACGGCGATGCGGCGGAGCAACGCGAACAGCAAGGACCAGCGAGCGCGAGGAGTGAGCTTGCGAGCCCCGCAGTCGCGAGCGAACGACCAGCATCGGCGAGCGCGAGGAGTGAGCTTGCGAGCCCCGCAGTCGCGAGCGAAAGACCAGCATCGGCGAGCGCGAGGAGTGAGCTTGCGAGCCCCGCAGTCGCAAGCGAAAGACCAGTACCGTGAGGAAGTGACCCGATGAGCCTGCTCGACGTACGTGATCTGAGCGTGGTGTTCCAACGTCGTGGTGAGCGGCCGTTCACCGCGGTCGACAAGGTCAGCTTCACGGTGGAGCCGGGCCAGACCGTGGGTCTGGTCGGCGAGTCCGGTTGCGGCAAGAGCGTGACCAGCCTGGCGATCATGGGTCTGCTGCCCAAGCGGGGCAACAAGGTCACCGGCCAGGTGATGTTCGAGGAAACCGACCTGCTCCAGCTGCGGCCAAACGACCTGCGCGACCGCCGGGGCCGGGACATCGGCATGATCTTCCAGGATCCGCTCTCCTCGCTGAACCCGGTCGTGCCGATCGGCGTCCAGGTGGCCGAGGTGCTGGAACGGCACCGGGGCATGGAGCGCAAGGCGGCGCTGAAGGAGGCCCGGGAGCTGCTCGACGCGGTCGGCATCCCGGACCCGACCCGGCGACTGAAGGAGTATCCGCACCAGATCTCCGGCGGTATGCGGCAGCGTGCGCTGATCGCCATCGCGCTGGCCTGCAAGCCGCGGTTGCTGATCGCCGACGAGCCGACCACGGCGCTGGACGTGACCATCCAGGCGCAGATCCTCACCCTGCTCAAGCAGCTCGTCGAGGAGACGGGCACCGCGCTGATCATGATCACGCACGATCTGGGCGTGGTGGCCGGCCTCTGTGACACGGTCAACGTGCTCTACGGCGGCAAGGTGGTCGAGCGGGCCGGCCGGCACGAGCTGTTCGCCCAGCCGCGGCACCCGTACACCCACGGGCTGCTCAACTCCGTGCCGCGGCTGGACGCGCCGCGGGGCGAGCGGCTGCACGCCATCCGCGGCTCGGTGGCCGACAACATCCCGTGGGTCGAGGGGTGCGCGTTCGCGCCCCGCTGCGAGCGGGTGGTGGACGCCTGCCTGGAGGGCGCACCCGCACTCGAACCCACCGCTACCCGCGGCGACCTGCGCTGCAACAACCCCGTTTCGGAGGAGGTGGCGGTGCCGTGACCGAGCGGACCGGACCACTGGTCGAACTGCGCGACGTCAAGGTCCACTTCCCGATCAAGAGCGGCGTGCTCTTCGACCGTACGGTCGGCTACGTCTACGCCGTCGACGGCGTCTCGCTGTCGATCAACAAGGGCGAGACGTACGGCCTGGTGGGCGAGTCGGGGTGCGGCAAGTCCACCCTCGGCCGGGGCCTGCTACGGCTCGTCGAGCCGACCGACGGGGAGATCGTCTTTGACGGCACCGACGTCCGCTCGCTCAAGGGCGAGACGATGCGCCGGGCACGCCGCCGGATGCAGATGATCTTCCAGGACCCGCTGTCCAGCCTCGACCCCCGGCAGTCCGTGGAATCGTTGCTGGTCGAGGGGCTGAAGGCGCACGGGCTGGCCGGCGACAAGGCGGCCACCGCCAAGCGGCTCCGGGAGGCCCTGGACGCCGTCGGGCTGCCCGCCTCGGCGCTGAGCAAGTACCCGCACGAGTTCTCCGGCGGCCAGCGGCAGCGCATCGGCATCGCCCGCGCACTGGTGCTCGACCCGGACCTGATCGTCGCCGACGAGCCGGTGTCCGCGCTGGACGTGTCGATCCAGGCGCAGGTGCTCAACCTGCTGGAGGACCTGCAGAACGAGCGGGGGCTGACGTACCTGATCATCGCCCACGACCTGGCGGTGGTCCGGCACATCGCCGACACCGTCGGGGTGATGTACCTCGGTGGGCTGGTGGAGGAGGCGTCCAGCGACGACCTCTACCGGGAGCCGATGCACCCGTACACAAAGGCGCTGATGTCGGCGGTGCCGGTGCCGGACCCGACGGTCGAGGACCGCCGCGAGCGGATCCTGCTCGCCGGCGACCTGCCGTCGCCGAGCAACCCGCCGGCCGGCTGCCGGTTCCACACCCGCTGCCCGTGGGCACAGCCGACCCGCTGCGCGGACGAGCGGCCGGCGCTGCGCGAGGTGGTCGGCGGGCACCGGGTGGCCTGCCACTACGCCGAGCAGATCGCCGACGGCAAGATCCGGCCGCACGAGGTGGAGCCGGAGCTGGTCCGCCCGGACGAGGGCGCCGCGCCGGGCGACCCGGGTGAGCTGATCCCCACGCCCTGACGGTTGTCGTCCGGCCCGGACGCGGCGTCCCCCCACCCGGGTCGGCCACCGGCCGAACCACGAACCGGCGGTTGGGCCCGGACGGTGTCCGGGCCCAACCGCCGATCGCGTCATTCCAGCGGTGCGGCCAGCGGGATCCGTAACGGCGATCCGAGATGGCGGATCACCGTGACGGCCAACCTGGTCAGCGCCAGGGCGTTGTCGTCCCCAGCGGCCCGGTTCGATCCGAGGCCGCCGCAGCCGACGCAGCGGTGGATGATCACCCATTCCCCGTCCCCACGAACGGCGATCGCGATGGGTTCCATCCGGGCATGGCAGGTCGACGCACGGTCGCCGGGGCAGGACCGGTCGACGTGCTTGCTGCTCAGACAGTTCGGGCAGTGGTTACGGTGTGCCGTGCCCGGGGCGGACATCGACACGTCGAGGCGGCAGTGCAGGCACCGGAACGATTCGCCGTACTCGTCGCGGTTCCTGCCGTGCATCCGTTTCTGGCGTTGCGCCCGGCCGTGCGGCTGTCGCCGCCCGGGGCGCTGACTGTTCCGGCGTGGCATCGCGGAACCCCTGATCAACCCGCCGCCCAGAGGGCGCCGAGATGCTCCAGCGGGAACGGTGGCTGGGCGAGCGGCCGGACCGCGAGGCGGATGAGGAGCAACTGGTTGTCATCCGTTTCGATGTGGTCATCGGCGAGCTCCGAGCAGCCGGTGCAGCGCTGGATGAGCGTCCAGTCGCCGCCACGCAGTACCGCGACCGAGATCGGTTGCATGCGCCCGCCGCATGCACCGTCGGTGGTGCGTGGTTCGCGCATCGTCGTGTGTCTGCTGGTCAGGCAGTTGGGGCAGTGGTTGCGGATCCGACTCGAAGGGGTGTTCGTGGAAACGCTGATCCCGCACCGCATGCAGCTGAAGAAGGCAGGGAGCGGGGAGCCGTTTTTGTCGGAGGACAAGTGGTATCTCCTGGCGAGAGTTTCCGAGAAGGGTCAGGAAACGCGCCGAGCGATGCTGCTCGGCCTCGCGGGGAGACTCACTGCCGGTGAACGCCGGTAGTGGAGAGATGGGTCAGCGGCAGGAGCCTTCGCCGAGGCGACAACGTGCGCTCGGCGCTGACCAGGGCGTACACCACTCTCCAGTGGGTTGGGCGGTACCTGGGTTCACCACGCGAACGATGCTCGTGGAGCTGGGGCGAACCCGCAACCCATTTGTCGCGTACCCCGGTCGGCCGCACCCGCCCCGGCACAGCCGGGTGGGCCGGCTGTGCCGGGCTCGGGTCAGCCCTCCGGCCGGTTGAGCAGGGCCACCGCGATGGCGTGCACGGCGTCCAGCCCGGCCGGGTCGGCCAGCGGCACCCGACCGCCGGTCACCGAGTACCACTCGTCGGCGTCCTTGTACTGCACGCGCAGGGTGACCTGACCGTCGGCGTACTCGGTGCACAGGGTCAGCTCGCCGGTCACCACGCCGACCTCGTCGGTCATCACCCCGCCGGGACCGGCCGTGATGTCGCTGACCCGCTGCTGCGCGCCCGTACCCGTGGGGGCGCCGCCGGGCGGGGTGGTGTCGGCGGACATGCCCGCCCCCGGGACCTCGGCGGAGGCGGGCGGGGCACCGTCGACCGCCATCCCGGCCGACGTGGGACCGGTCGCGGCCTCTTCGCTCATGTTCTGCTGGTGTTCGCTCACGTGCAGCTCTCCAACATGTCGGTTAGGGCGGCCTTCTCGTCACTGGTCACCGTCAGCTGCCAGTAGTGCTTGACCGTCACCCAGTCCGTGGCGTACTGGCACCAGTACGACCGGTTCGCCGGCTTCCACTTGGACGGGTCCTGATCACCCTTTGCCCGGTTGGAGCGCGCGGAAACCGCCACCAGCTGCGGCCGGGTCAGGTCGTTGGCGAAGTCGCCGCGCTTCGAGTCGTCCCACTTGTCCGCGCCGGAGCGCCAGGCGTTGGCCAGCGGCACCACGTGGTCGATGTCCACCTGGGCCGGGTCGTTGAAGACCTGCCCGTCGTACACGCTCTCCCAGCTGCCGCCGACCACGTTGCACCCGGAGACCTGGATGTCCTTGCCGTCCTTCTGCAGCACGCTGTCCCGCACGTCGCAGTTCTTGCCGGTCCTGCGCCAGTGCGGGAAGCGGTTCCGGCTGTAGCCCTTCATGGACCCGGCGGCGGCCACGGTCAGTTCGCCGAGTTGCTTGGTGGCGGTTCCGGCGCTGCTTGTCGCCGGCTCCGGCTCGTCGACCACCGGCGCGCAGCCGGCCAGGCCGGCGGCGAGCGCCGCGGCGAGTGCGGCCGTCACTCCGGCACGGGCTCCTGATCTCGTACGCACAGACGACACCTCTCCAGCTTGCGTGCTCCAGGCGAGTCCGCACAGTACCCCGGAGCGGTTTCCGCGATTCGTGGCGTCGGCAGTGGAGTGCGGGCAGAGTCTGTAGCCATGACCGCACCCGCGCCCGCGCTCCGGATGGGCACCGCCGCCGGACGTGGGACCCTGCTCGCCGCGATTCTCGCCTCCGGCATGGTGTTCCTGGACACCACGGTGGTCAACGTGGCGCTGCCCCGGCTCGGCGCGGAGCTGAAGGCCAACGTCGCCGATCTCCAGTGGACGGTGAACGGATACCTGCTGACGCTGGCCGCGTTCGTGCTGCTCGGGGGCGCGCTCGGCGACCGGTTCGGCCGCCGGCGGATATTCCTGCTCGGCGTGGCCTGGTTCGCGGCCGCGTCCATGCTCTGCGGGCTGTCCCAGGGGACCGGCTGGCTGATCGCGGCCCGCTTCTTCCAGGGTGCCGGTGGGGCGCTGCTCACCCCCGGCTCGCTCTCCGTGCTCCAGGCCAGCTTCCACTCCGACGACCGGGGGCGGGCGATCGGCACCTGGTCCGGGCTGTCCGGGGTCTCCACCGCCCTCGGCCCGCTCCTCGGCGGGTGGCTGATCGACGCGCTCTCCTGGCGGTGGATCTTTTTCATCAACCTGCCGCTGGCCGTCGCGGTGGTGCTCGCCGCGCTGCGCTGGGTGCCGGAGAGCCGGGACGTGGCCGCCGCGCGTACCGGGGCGAAGCGGCGGTTCGACGTGGTCGGCGCGCTGCTCGGCGCGCTGGGCCTCGGCGGGGTCACGTACGCGCTGATCGACGCGCCGCGCGGCGGGCGCTCCCCGGCGGTGCTGGTGTCGGTGCTGGTCGGGGTGCTCGCCGCGGTCGCCTTCGTGCTGGTCGAGCGGCGGCGCGGCGAGGCCGCCATGCTTCCCACCAAGCTGTTCGGCAGCCGGCTCTTCTCGGTGCTGAACGTCTTCACCGTGGTGGTGTACGCCGCGCTCGGCGGGTTCACCTTCTTCCTCTCCGTCTATCTCCAGAACGGGATCGGCTGGTCGGCGCTGCTCACCGGGTTGGCCACCGTGCCGATGACGCTGCTGCTGCTGGTCGGCTCGCCGCGGGCCGGGGCGCTGTCGGCCAAGATCGGCCCGCGGCTGCCGCTGACCGTCGGGCCGGTGGTCGCCGCGGGCGGTCTGCTGCTGCTACGCCGGATCGGGCCGGGGGCGTCCTACTGGGTGGACGTGCTGCCCGGGGTGGTTCTGTTCGGCGCGGGCCTGACCCTGGTGGTGGCACCGCTGACCACGTCGGTGCTGGCGGCGGTGGCGGACCGGTTCGCCGGGGTGGCCAGCGGCTTCAACAACGCCGCCTCCCGGGCCGGTGGCCTGCTGGCGGTGGCCGCGCTGCCGCTGCTGGTCGGTCTCTCCGGCACCGGCTACGAGCAGAAGGCGGCCCTGGCCAGCGCGTTTCGCGGGGCGCTGCTCTGGTGCGCGGGCCTCCTACTCCTCGGCGCCGCCCTAGCCGGCCTCCTCGTGCACCGCCCGACGAAAGGAGGGGCCCCTTCTTAACGTCTCCGGTAGAGGAGGGGCCCCCTGTTAACACCGAGGCGTTAACAGGGGGCCCCTCCTTACGGCTCAGGTTCAGCTCAGGCTCGGGCGCGGTTGACGGCGCTGGTGACCGCCTTCACCGAGGCGGTCACGATGTTCGCGTCCACCCCGACGCCCCAGACCGTGCGGCCGTCCACCTCGCACTCGACGTACGCGGCGGCGTGCGCGTCCCCGCCGGAGGAGAGGGCGTGCTCGTGGTAGTCGAGCACACGTACCGACACGCCCAGGGACTGGAGCGCGTTGACGTACGCGTCGATCGGGCCGTTGCCGACCGCGGCCAGCGCGTGCGACCGGCCGTCGAAGCCGACCTGGGCCTCGATCTCGACCTTGCCGTCCGCCGTGCCGATGGTGTAGTCGGCCACCGAGACCGCCGGGTCGACCTGGTGGTCGACCAGATAGTTGCGGGCGAAGATCTCCCACATGGCGGCCGGCTCGACCTCGCCGCCGTCGTGGTCGGTGACCTGCTGGACCACGCCGGAGAACTCGATCTGGAGCCGGCGCGGCAGGTCGAGCTGATATTCGGTCTTCATGATGTACGCGACGCCGCCCTTGCCGGACTGCGAGTTGACCCGGATGACCGCCTCGTAGGTGCGGCCCAGGTCCTTCGGGTCGATCGGCAGGTAGGGCACGGCCCAGGTGAACTCGTCGACCGGCACGCCGGCCGCCGCGGCATCGGCGTGCAGGGCGTCGAAGCCCTTCTTGATCGCGTCCTGGTGGGAGCCGGAGAACGCGGTGTAGACCAGGTCGCCCGCGTACGGGTGGCGCTCGTGCACCGGGAGCTGGTTGCAGTATTCGACCGCCCGCTTGATCTCGTCGATGTTCGAGAAGTCGATCATCGGGTCGATGCCCTGGGAGAACAGGTTGAGGCCCAGGGTGACCAGGTCGACGTTGCCGGTCCGCTCACCGTTGCCGAACAGGCAGCCCTCGACCCGGTCCGCGCCGGCCAGCAGGCCCAGCTCGGCGGCGGCCACACCGGTGCCCCGGTCGTTGTGCGGGTGCAGGCTCAGCACCAGGCTGTCCCGCCGGGGCAGGTGCCGGTGCATCCACTCGATCGAGTCGGCGTACACGTTCGGCATGGCCATCTCGACGGTGGCCGGGAGGTTCACGATCAGCTTCCGGTCCGGGGTCGGGTCGACCACCTCGATGACCTTGGCGCAGACCTCCAGCGCGTAGTCCAGCTCGGTGCCGGTGTACGACTCGGGGGAGTACTCGTAGTGGATGTCGGTGTCCGGGGTGTGGATCTCCGCGTACTTTTGGCAGAGCCGGGCGCCCTGGGTGGCGATGTCGGTGATGCCGTCCCGGTCCAGGCCGAAGACCACCCGCCGCTGGAGGGTCGAGGTGGAGTTGTAGAAGTGCACGATGGCCCGCCGGGCGCCGCGCAGCGACTCGAAGGTCCGGTCGATCAGGTGCTCCCGGCACTGGGTGAGCACCTGGATGGTGACGTCCTCGGGGATCAGGTCCTGCTCGATGAGCTGCCGGACGAAGTCGTAGTCGGTCTGGCTGGCCGAGGGGAAGCCGACCTCGATCTCCTTGTAGCCCATCTGCACGAGCAGTTGGAACATCCGGCGCTTGCGCTCCGGCGACATCGGGTCGATCAGCGCCTGGTTGCCGTCGCGGAGGTCCACCGCGCACCAGCGCGGGGCGGCCTCGACGCGACGCGTCGGCCAGGTGCGGTCCGGCAGGTCGAGCTGGAACTGCTGGTGGTAGGGCAGGTAGCGGTGGACCGGCATCCGGCTGGGGCGCTGCCGGGCGAACGGATCGGTCGGATCGGTCTCAGCGTCAGTGACAGGTTGAGCCATCTCGGAGTGCTCCCTGGGAACATGTGGCGTCAGCAGATCGGAAGGTGTCGGCGAGATGCCGGGCGACGTTGCCGGGCGGGCCGAGAAGAGATCGGATGTGCTGGACGGCGCGGTTCAACTCCGCGACGAGGTGCCGGCCGGTCAGGCCTCGTCGCGGCAGCCAAGGAGAAGGTACGCCTGCCACATGACGTAGCCACACTACGTCTGTGATTCGACGGGCGAGAAGGAACGCCCGGATTATGGGACCGGAGTCACCGGTCGCGGGGTGGGTCGGTGCAGGAGCAGGGCGGCGAGGGGGTGGCGGCGGCGCAGGGCGGTCTCCCGGGTACGCAGCTCCGCCGGGAGCGCGTACGGGTCGCCGAGCCGGCCGACGGCGGCCACCACCAGCGGCCGGATCCCGGCCGACAGGCCCAGCTCGGCGGTGAGGCCGGCCCGGTCGAAGCGGGTGAGCTGGTGCACGTGCAGGCCGAGCGCGGTGGCCTGCACCGTCAGGTGGGCGACCGACTGGCCCAGGTCGTACGCCGCCTGCTCGGGGTCGCCTTCGGTGTGCGCGCCGACCACCAGCGCGGAGGCGTGCCGCGCCCAGCGTTGGTCGGTTTCCGTGAGGCTGACCAGGATCCGCTTCCAGGTGTCGTCCTGTCGGTGGCCCAGCGCGAACCGCCACGGCTGTGCGTTACCGGCGGAGGGCGCCCAGCGGGCGGCTTCGAGCAGGGAGTCCGCCTCGTCGCCGGCGAGTTCCGCGTCCGGGTCGAAGGACCGGGGACTCCAGCGGAAGGCGAGCAGCGGGGTGAGGTCGGCCATGGGCAGAGTGTTCCCGATGGGCGTTTCATCCCGTCTGCCGGGTCGGGCAGATGTGGCTAAGAGCACCCGTAACGGACGGCAGGTCAATGCGTTTCCGGGCTCGCGCCCTCCGTGGGCGCCTCCCGGCCGACCGGCTCACCCTCGGTGACCGGCCCGGCCAACTGCACCGTGGCGGGTGCCGCGGCCGGCTCGCCGGCCAGCTTCAGCGTGCCGAAGGCGGCCCGGACCCCGGTCGGCGTGCCGTCCGGCCGGTAGCAGTAGATGCCGGCGTCCAGCGGGGCGTTGAGGGAGGCGGACGTCGAATCCACCGAGTAGCACTGCCCGTCGATCCCGTCCGGCGGGGTGGCCGGCGAGACCGCGAGCGGGGCCCGCCGGTCGGTGAGCACCTCCAGCCAGTCGGTGAACGGGTGCTCCACCCGGGGGTCCAACTTCCGGGGTACGGCGTCGTCGCGGTCGCCGAGGCGTACGCAGCTCGGTGGTTCCGTGCGGCCGGCCGAGGGCAGCGCGCACTGGAACAGCCCGTCGGCGGTGGCGGCGAGCGAGACGTCGACCGTGCCGCCCCGACCCCAGCCGGGCACGTCCACCCGCCAGGAGCCGTCGTTCGCGCTGGTCACCGCGATCCTCCGGTCCGGGCCGTCCGCCGTGGTCAGCGTGTACGTGGCGGTGAGGTGACGGTCCTGGGCGGCGGCCGCCAGCCCGGCCAGTTCGTCGCGGGCCGCGTTCGCGTCCGCCCCCGTCGGCAGCGGGTCGGCGGTGCTGAGCGGGGCGCGCGGCGGCGGGTCGGCGGTGCAGGCGGTCAGCAGCGCCGGCAGGGCGATCGCCAGGGCGCCGGTCAGCCGCCGGGCCGCGCGGAGATGAGCGTGCACGGGGACATTCTGCGGTGCCCGGAGGGGTCCGGGGAGCCCGCCGTACGGCTGGTGTGCCGGCGTGTCGCGCGGGCCGTGGCCGACGGGTCCGGCCCTGGTGAGCCGCCCCACGCCGGGCCGGATGGTGGGATCACCCGGAACGGCGATGCACGCGGGCGGATAACCTGGGGTGGTCTGACGCGCGCCGCCGGGCCGGAACCCGGCGGCGCCGGCACGCTCAGGGTCGTCGCTGGGAGGGAGTGCGCCGTCGTGGCACTCGTGGTGCAGAAATACGGCGGGTCCTCCGTCGCCAATGCCGAGCGGATCAAGCGGGTGGCCGAACGGATCGTGGCCGCCCGTAAATCCGGCGACGACGTGGTCGTGGTGGTCTCGGCGATGGGCGACACCACCGACGAGCTGCTCGATTTGGCCAACCAGGTCAGTCCGCTGCCGCCCGGCCGCGAGCTGGACATGCTGCTCACCGCCGGGGAGCGGATCTCCATGGCGCTGCTCGCCATGGCCATCCACAACCTCGGGTACGAGGCCCGCTCGTTCACCGGTTCGCAGGCCGGCGTGATCACCACCTCGGTGCACGGCAGGGCCCGGATCATGGACGTCACCCCCGGCCGCCTCAAGGGCGCGCTGGACGAGGGCGCGGTGGTCATCGTGGCCGGCTTCCAGGGCGTCTCGCAGGACACCAAGGACGTCACCACGCTGGGCCGGGGCGGGTCGGACACCACCGCCGTGGCGCTCGCCGCCGCGCTCGCCGCGGACGTCTGCGAGATCTACACCGACGTGGACGGCGTGTTCAGCGCCGACCCGCGGATCGTGCCGACCGCCCGGCACATCAAGACCATCACCTACGAGGAGATGCTGGAGTTGGCCGCCTGCGGCGCCAAGGTGCTGCACCTGCGCAGCGTCGAGTACGCCCGGCGCGCGGGGCTGCCGATCCACGTCCGTTCGTCATACTCGACCAACACCGGCACGATGGTCACCGGATCGATGGAGGACCTTCCCGTGGAACAGGCACTGATCACCGGGGTTGCCCACGACCGCAGCGAGGCGAAGATCACCATCGTCGGCGTGCCCGACGAGCCGGGTGCCGCCGCGCGGATCTTCGACACCGTGGCCGGGGCTGAGATCAACATCGACATGATCGTGCAGAACGTGTCCACCGAGGGCACGGGCCGCACCGACATCTCGTTCACCCTGCCCAAGACCGACGGCCCGACCGCCATGGCCGCGCTCAGCAAGATCCAGGAGTCGGTCAAGTTCAAGGGCCTGCTCTACGACGACCACGTCGGCAAGGTCTCCCTGATCGGCGCCGGCATGCGTTCGCACCCGGGTGTCGCGGCCGGCTTCTTCGCCGCGCTCGGCGCGGCCGGGGTGAACATCGAGATGATCTCCACCTCGGAGATCCGGGTTTCCGTGGTCTGCCGGGACACCGACCTCGACAAGGCGGTCCGCGCCATCCATGACGCCTTCGACCTGGGCGGCGAGACCGAGGCCGTGGTCTACGCGGGCACCGGGCGGTAGCGCGACATGTCGTCGCTGCCCACCCTCGCCGTGGTCGGGGCGACGGGTGCCGTCGGCACGGTGATGTGCCAGATCCTCTCCTCTCGGCGCAACGTCTGGGGCGAGATCCGACTGCTCGCCTCCGAGCGTTCCGCCGGGCGTCAGGTGCAGTGCCGCGGCGAGCTGCTGACCGTACGGGCGATCACTCCCGAGGCGTTCGACGGCGTGGACGTCGCGATGTTCGACGTGCCCGACGAGGTCTCGGCGGAGTGGGCGCCGGTCGCCGTCAGCCGGGGTGCCGTGGTGGTGGACAATTCCGGCGCATACCGCATGGACCGGGACGTTCCGCTGGTGGTCCCCGAGATCAACCCGGAGCAGGTACGCAACCGGCCCAAGGGCATCGTCGCCAACGCCAACTGCACCACGCTGGCGATGATCGTGGCGATCGCCCCGCTGCACCGCGAGTACGGCCTCCGTGAGCTGGTGCTCGCGTCGTACCAGGCGGTGTCCGGGGCGGGTCAGGCCGGCGTGGACGCGCTACACGCCCAGCTCGGCAAGATCGCCGGGGATCGGGTGCTCGGCTCCCGTGCGGGCGACGTCCGGCAGGCGGTCGGCGACGAGCTGGGCCCGTTCCCCGCCCCGCTGGCGCTCAACGTGGTGCCCTGGGCCGGCTCGCTGGCCGACGGCGGCTGGTCGTCCGAGGAACTGAAGATGCGCAACGAATCGCGCAAGATTCTCGGGTTGCCCGACCTCAAGGTCTCCGCCACCTGCGTACGGGTGCCGGTGGTGACCGGTCACTCGGTGGCCGTACACGCGGTCTTCGCCACCGAGGTGGACGCCGAGGGCGCCCGGGAGGCGCTGCGTAACGCCCCGGGCGTGATCCTGGTCGACGATCCGGCCGCCGGCGAGTTCCCGATGCCGATCGACGCGGTGGGCACCGACCCCTCCTGGGTCGGCCGCATCCGGCGCGCGGTCGACGACCCCCGCGCCCTCGACCTCTTCGTGACGGGCGACAACCTCCGCAAGGGCGCCGCCCTCAACACCGCCCAGATCGCCGAACTCCTCGCCGCCGACCTGACCCCCTGACCGTCCGTGTTGATCAAGGAGTTCGCGTCGCCGCAACGGCGAATTCTGACGCAAACTCCTTGATCACCCGGCCGGGGGCGGGTGGTTAGGCGGCGGAGAGGTGGACGCCGTCGCGGCCGTGGCGTTTGACGGCGTAGAGGGCCTGGTCGGCGCGGAGAAGGGTGCGTTCGGCGGACTCACCGGGGTGGGGCAGGGCGACCCCGACGCTGATGGTGCGGCCGGTACGCCGGGCCGCCTCGGTCAGCCGCTCGGCGATCCGGACCGCCTCCTCGGGGCGGCTCACCTCGATCACCGCGACGAACTCGTCGCCGCCCGTCCGGTACAGCTCGTCACCCTGCCGGAGCGCCCCCTCCAGCGCCCGGGCCAGCCCGACCAGCAGCCGGTCCCCGGCCTGGTGGCCGTACGTGTCGTTGACGTCCTTGAAGCCGTCCACGTCGATGGCCAGCAGGGCGGTACGCCCCGGCGTGGCGCTCGCGATCCGCTGCCCGAACGGCCCGGTGTGGCGTAGCCCGGTGAGCGGGTCCGAGCTGGCCTGCTCGCGCAGCCGGGCGAGCGTACGCAGCCGGTCCAGGCAGGCCCACGCCTGCCCGGCCAGCAGCTCCATCAGGTTGACCGTGGTCGGGTCGGGGCGCAGCAGCCGCTCGTCGGCGACCAGCAGCAACCCGCCGGTGTCCGGCGGCCCGACCGGCACCGCCACCAGGGTGCGGGCCCCGGCCCGGGCCAGCGGCAGGTAGTCCCCGGTCGGCGGGTGCCCGGCCTCCCCGAGGGTGTACGCCGAGCCGTGCCGGTGCGCCCGGACGATCAGCCGGCTCAGCGCGGCCGGTCCGGCCTCGGTCAACTCGGCCCGGATCCGGGACTCCAACTCGCCGGGGGCGCCGGTCGGCGCGCCGAGCCGCGGCTCTTGCTCGGCGAGGATCAGCACGGCGGCGGAGAGGGCCGACACGTCCCGGGCGGCGGTGATCGCGGCGGCCATCAGGTCCCAGTCGGTGGCGGCAGCGGTCATCGCGGCGGCGTGCCGGAGCAGCTTCTCGCCGCGGCTCTCGGCGGGCGGCCCGCCGAGCGCCACGATCCGGGCGCCCAGCCGGCGGGCGAGCCGCTCGGCGGTCTCCCGCCACCGGGCCAGCTCGACCGGGCCGCTCCACTGCAGGTCGAGCACGCCGATCGGACGGCCCGCCGGGTCCAGCACCGGCACGCACAGTTCAGCGGTGACGTCGGCGCGGGCCGGAAGGTGGTCGGGGTCGGCGGTCACGTCGGCGATGACGGCGGGCTCGCCGGAGGCGTACACCCGGCCGACGATCGACCGCTCCAGGGCGCGACGGGCCGCACCGGAACTCTCGTACCCGGCATCCGGCGGCACGGTGGAGAAGACCTGCCAGGCGCCGGTGGCCGCGACGCAGCGAAGCCGGTCGTGGACCCGGAGCAGGACCGAGATCGCCGCCGGGGTGTACCGGGCGAGCGCGGTGACCGTCCACTGGCACGCCTCCAGGGCGGTCGACGCCATCGGAAGGCGGACGGTGACGTCTCGGACGACTTGCTCGTGTTCCACGTTGTTCCTGCTGGGAGGGGTCGGGGGCGTGATCAAGGGTACTCAGCGGGCGGTCCGACGACCTTCGTACACATGTGCTATCCACAGGGTGTGGACGCGGCCTGTGGGTACGGCGGAGCCGGCGGCGATAGCGTGAGGGTCCCGGTCCCGAGGAGGCGTCGATGCTCATCGCCCAGCTCAGCGACCCGCACGTGACCACCGGTCCGCTCGCCGCCGAGCAGGCGTCCGGCCTGCACCGGGCCCTCGGCCGGGTGCTGGCGCTGCGCCCCCGCCCCGAC
Source organism: Micromonospora eburnea (assembly GCF_900090225.1). Lineage (NCBI taxonomy): Bacteria > Bacillati > Actinomycetota > Actinomycetes > Micromonosporales > Micromonosporaceae > Micromonospora > Micromonospora eburnea. The sequence continues at coordinate 6,857,792 of NZ_FMHY01000002.1, read as the reverse complement.
TGCGTGGTGATCACCGGCGACCTGGTCAGCAACGGCCGGACCGACGAGTACGTCGCGTTGCGCGAGATCATCGGGCGGTTCCCGCTGCCGGTCCACCTCGCCACCGGCAACCACGACGACCGGGAGTCGCTGCTGGACACCTTCGGCGGCACCCCCTACCTGGGCGGCGGCTTCTCGGCGTACTACCACGTCGACCACCCGACCGGCACGCTCGTGGTGCTGGACTCGCTCGCTCCCGGCGGCAGCGGCGGCCGGCTCGGCGACGAGCAACTCGGCTGGCTCGACGGGGTGCTCGCCGGACGGCCGGACGTGCCCGCCGTCGTGTGCCTGCACCATCCGCCGGTCGCGGTCGGCGTACCGGCCGCCGACGCCGTCCGGCTCGCCGACGCCGACGCGTTCGCCGAGGTGATCGCGCGCCACCCCCATGTCGTACGCGTCACCGCCGGTCACCTGCACCGCGCGGTGACCAGCGCCTTCGCCGGCACGGTGCTGACCACCGCGCCGAGCACCTGGGTGCAGGCGAGCCTGACCATGGCCGAGGACGAGGAGATCGGGCTGGTCGCCGAACCGACCGCGTTTCTGCTGCACCGGGTGGCCGACGACGGCTGCGTCACGCACACCGTCCAGGTGAGCCACGCCGCCGGGCAGACCTGCTGGTTCTGACCGCCGCGGTGCCGTCTCCCCGGACCCGGGGAGTCGGCACCGCAATCGGCTCAGCCGAGCAGGGCGTCGCGCAGCGCGGGGGCCAGCACCTCCGGCGGCACCTCGTGGAACCCGCCCGGCAGGCTCAGGTGGGTGGCGTGGGGGATCGCCCCGGCCGTCGCGGCGGCGGCGTCCCGCAACCGGTCCGGGCTGCCCGTGCTGTCCACCACGACGGTCGGGACGGCGACCGTGGCGAGCCGGGCGGCGGGCAGGCCGGCCTCGCCGGTCACCGTGGTGTCGTACGCCAGGGTGTGCGCCAGCCCTTCCATCCAGGACCACTCCGGCCCGCCGCGCATCCCGGCGACCGCCTCGGCCGGCACCCTGACCGCCTCGGTCAGGAAGAGCGCCACGGCGTCCCCGCGCCGGCCCGCCGAGACCAGCTCGGCCAGCCGCTTGGCCAGCCCCGGCTCGGCGCCGTCGTGCGGGCCGACCTGGAACGGGGGCTCGAAGAGTGCCAGCCCGGTCACCGGCAGCCCCTCGGCCGCCACGTACGCGGCGAGGATCGCGCCGGAGGAGAGGCCGTAGAGGTAGGCCGCTCCGCCCGCCCGGTCGATCAGGGCCGCCACGTCCTCGATCTCCCGCTGCACCGCGTACGGGGCGGTGTCGCCGCTGCCGCCACGGCCGCGCCGGTCGTAGCCGTAGACGGAGAAGTCGGCGGCCAGCTCGGTGGCGAGCGGGCGGGTGGTGCTCCGGTCGTTGAAGGCACCGCCGACGAGGATGATCGGCGGCCCGTCACCGGCCGTCTCGTACGCGATCGTGGTGCCGTCGGCGGACCGCACCTCGTCCGTTGTCCAGATGATCCCGTTCGACGTCATGGCTACCTTCCTACCGCACCCGGCTGACACCGAACGGCGGTGAAGAAATTCACCTGCCCGCCATGTCGGACTCGGCGGTCGGACCGGCGCAGGTCGCCGTCCGTATCCAGCATCCTGATGTGCCGCCCGGTCGACTGATCGACCGGTGGATGAGAAGCTTGCCCACGCCGGGTGGCATCCCCCGACTGCGCCATCCGAGACCGACCCCGTCACGGCACGGACCAGGGTCGCCGGGCGAACCATCGTCCGGACCGTACGCGCCGAATCTCACGAGGAGTTCCATGTCCGTCCCCGGGATGCGTCGCCGGGCCGCTGTCGGCCTGGCCGCGCTCGCCGCGACCGCCTTCACCACGGTCGCCCTCCAGCCCGAGCAGGCCACGGCCGATCCGAAGCCGGTCGACGTCAAGCTGCTCGCCATCAACGACTTCCACGGCAACCTGGAGCCGCCGACCGGGTCCAGCGCCACCATCGACGGGCAGACCGCCGGTGGCGCGGAATACCTGGCCACCCAGCTCGCCAAGCTGCGCGGCAAGACCAAGAAGGAGCAGGACCACACGGTCACCGTCGCCGCGGGTGACCTGATCGGCGCCTCCCCGCTGCTCAGCGCGGCCTTCCACGACGAGCCGACGATCGAGGCGATGAACCTCGCCGGGCTCGACTTCACCAGCGTCGGCAACCACGAGTTCGACGAGGGCGCCACCGAACTGCTCCGCATGCAGAACGGCGGATGCCACCCGGTCGACGGCTGCGCCGACGGCACCCCGTTCAAGGGTGCCAAGTTCCAGTACCTCTCCGCGAACGCCTTCAAGACCGAGACCGGCCAGCCGCTGCTGCCGCCGTACGGCATCAAGAAGATCGAGGGGACCAGCATCGGCTTCATCGGGATGACCCTGGAGGGCACCCCGCAGATCGTCAGCCAGCAGGGCGTCGCCGGCCTGTCCTTCGCCGACGAGGCGGAGACCGCCAACAGGTACGCCCGCATCCTGCGCGCCCAGGGCGTGGAGGCCATCGTCGTGCTGGTGCACGAGGGTGGCGCGCAGAACGGCGGCGGCATCAACGACTGCACCGGGTTCAGCGGCCCGATCGTCGACATCGCCAACCGGATGGACCCGTCCATCGACGTGATCGTCAGCGGGCACACCCACCAGGCGTACAACTGCAACATCAACGGCAAGCTGGTCACCAGCGCCAGCTCCTTCGGCCGCCTGGTCACCGACATCGACCTGAAGATCGACCGGCGCAGCGGCGACGTGATCAGCGCCAGGGCGAACAACGTGGTGGTCACCCGGGACGTGACCCCGGACCGTCCCACGAGCGACCTGATCACCCACTACAAGACCGCTCTCGGACCGGTCGCCGACCGGGTGGTCGGCGAGACCACCGGCGCGATCACCCGTACCCAGGAGAACCTGTACCAGACCGGGGTCGACGCCAACGGCAAGCCCACGTACCAGACCGGTGAGTCGGCGCTGGGCAACCTGATCGCCGACGCCCAGCTCGCCGCCACCGACGACGAGCAGAACGCGGTCGCCGCGTTCATGAACCCCGGTGGTGTCCGCGCCGACCTCGGCGCCGGCCCGGTCACCTACTCCGACGCGTTCACCGTCCAGCCGTTCGCCAACAACCTGGTGACGCTGGATCTGACCGGCGCGCAGCTCTACTGCATGCTGGAGCAGCAGTTCACCGCCGCCCGCGTGCTGTACGCGTCCTCGACCGTGCACTACGTCGTCGACACCAACGGCACCACGGCACCCGTCGGTGCCCCGTGCAGCGGCACCCGGGTGGTCCGGGGCAGCCTCACCATCGGCGGTGCCCCGGTCACCGACACCGCGACCTACCGGGTCACGGTGAACAACTTCCTCTCCGGCGGCGGTGACGGCTTCAGCGTCCTCGTCGACGGCACGAACCAGGTCACCGGCATGATCGACCTGGACGCCTTCGTGGCGTACCTGACCGAGAAGTCGCCGGTGTCCCCGCCGACGCTGGACCGGATCCAGACCACCGCGGAGGTTTCCGCCGCCTGACGCGGACCCTGCGACGAACGGGCCCCGGAGCATCGGCTCCGGGGCCCGTTCGCGTCACGCGGGGGCAGCGATCGGGGGCGGCTGGGCGTGCTGTCGCGCCGGGGAGGCAGCGCGACCCCGAGGGGTGCCCTCAGGCGGTGACGGGTTCCAGGTCCTGGATCGGGGTGCCGGTGGCGCGGCCGTCCTGGGCGGCGGTGAGCAGCCGGTGCAGCGACAGGGCCAGCGCCGACGCGACCAGGCAGCCGCCCACCACGACCGCCACCCAGAGCCGGCCGTGCGCCACGCCGAGCAGCGGGCCGGCGGTGACCGGGCCGATGATCCCGCTGATACCGAAGATCATCGAGCTCATCGCGTTGTATCGTCCGCGCAGTTCGTCGGTGGCGAGCGCGTTGGTCAACGCCGGCATCACCGGCGAGAGCATCGTCTCGCCGAACCCGAAGATCGCCGAGCAGGCCACCACGCCGAGCGCCGCGATCAGGGCGTTGCTCGTGCTGATCAGGCCGGCCGCGCCGAGCACCAGCCAGGCGGCCGCGAAGACCGCGCCCACCGCGGCGAGCCCGCGGGTCCGGCTGCGTCCCTCCATCCGGCGGATCACCAGGAGCTGAGAGAACACGATCATCATGGTGTTGGCGGCGAGCGCCCAGGCCACCACCCTCGGCGTCACCTCCACCACCCGGACCGAGTACGCGGCGAAACCCACCTCGATCTGGGCGTAGCCGCAGGTGGTGAGCACCAGCCCGAAGATGACCAGCCGCCGGAACGGCCGGTCCCGCAGCACGGTGAGATAGCCCCCGCTCGACCGGCTGGTGCCCGCCGTCGGCGCCTGCGCCAGCCGGTGCCCGACGTGCGGCAGGGTCAGCAGGATCAGGCACGGCATCAGGTAGCTCAGCGCGTCCAGCAGGTAGATGGCCTGGAAGGTGACCGGACGGGCGATGTCGATGACCGCGCCCGAGATCAGGCCGCCCACCCCGATGCCGAGGTTCAGCAGGGCGAACTGGAGGCCGAAGACCCGTTGCCGCTCGCCGTCGTCGGTGAGCGAGGCGAGGATGGTGGTCTGCCCGGACCAGACGGCCGAACCGCCCACCGCGATCAGCGTGCTGACCGCGAACGCCGAACCGACCGAGTGGACCAGCGCCAGCGAGCCGGTGCCGATCGCCTCGATCACCAGGCAGGGCAGCAGCACCCGGCGGGCGCCGAACCGGTCGATCAGCGTCCCGCCCAGCGGGGACAGGGCCAGGGTCACCGCGCCGAACCAACCGATCACCAGGCCGGCCTGGTTGTCGGTCAGGCCGCGTACGTTGGTGAGGTAGATGAACAGGAACGGCAGGGTCAGCCCGCGCCCGATGGCCGACAGCAGGGTGCCGAGCATGATTCGACGGGCTTCCGGGCGGGCGGGCAGGGCGCGGCGCAGCATGGCTGGATTCTGTGCGGCGGGTACGACGACCCGCGAGCCGATTACCGCCGGTTCTGCGCTGGGCAGAGCCGGCGCGTGAGCAAGCACACGTCGTCTGCCATGCTGGCCCGGTGACCACGACCTGGCGACACCTGCCCGCCTCGGCCCGGGAGATCGCGGGGGCCGCCACGGAGGCCGTCGCCGCCGCCCGCGACCGGGACGTCGAGGCGTACGGGCCGGCGGTCGACCGGCTCACCGCCGCCGACCGGGCCGGTCTGGTGCTCGGCGGGGTGGTCCGGCTGCTGCTGGAGGAGACCCACCCCGACGGGTTGGCCGGCGACGACGTACGCCAGGTGCTGGAGCGCTGTGTGCGGTCGGCCGCGCAGTGGCGGCCGGACGTCGACCCGCACGTGCTGTTGGTCCTGCTGGCCGGCGCCCTCGGCGTCTACGACCCGGGCGACGACGACGCGCCGCCCGACCCGGCCGCGATCGCCCGGCACGCCCCGCTGCTCGTCGCCGACCTGCTGGCGGCGGCCGGACAACCCCTGGAGGGCTACCTGACCGCCGCGTTCGCCGAGGTCGCCCGCACCGAGCTGCACGACTGACGGATCGTGGACCCCGGGCCAGGCCGGCCTTTCGTCCTCGGCCCGCTCACGGGCTCGCGGCGGGGAATCCGCTCACGGGCTCGCGGCGAGGAAGACGAAGGCGGCGAGCAGCACCAGGTGGACGCCGCCCTGGAGCACGGTCGCCCGTCCGGGCACCACGGTGAGCACGCCGGTCACCGCGGTGAGCGCGAGCAGGGTCAGCTGGGTGCCGCCGAGGCCGAGAACCAGCGGGCCCTCCAGCCAGATCGAGGCGAGCGCTATGGCCGGAATGGTCAGGCCGATGCTGGCCATCGCCGAGCCGAGCGCCAGATTGAGGCTGATCTGCACGCGGTTCCGGCGGGCGGCCCGGGACGCGGCGAGGGTCTCCGGCAGCAGCACCAGCAGGGCGATGATCACCCCGACGAACGCCTGTGGCAGGTTCGCCGCCGAGACGCCGCGCTCGATCGCCGGGGAGATGAGCTTGGCGTTGCCGACCACCGCGACCAGGGCCACGACCAGCAGCGCCAGGCTGGCCCACGCGGTACGCGCCGGCGGCGGATCGGCGTGGCCGTCCCCGTCGGCGTCGACGGCCAGCACGCTGCCCTCCTCGGTTACCGGGAGGAAGTAGTCGCGGTGCCGGCCGGTCTGCACCATCACGAAGAGCACGTAGAGGGCGAGCGAGGCGGCCGCCGCGAAGGTGAGCTGTGCGGGGGAGAACTGCGGACCCGGCCGGCTGGTGGTGAAGGTGGGCACCACCAGGCTGAGGGTGGCGAGGGTGGCCACGGTGGCCAGGGCTCCGCCGGTGCCCTCCGGATTGAAGACCGCCACCCGTCGTCGTAGTGCGCCGATCAGCAGGGACAACCCGAAGATGCCGTTGCACGTGATCATCACGGCGGCGAAGACGGTGTCCCGGGCCAGCGACTGGGTCTTCTCCCCGCCGTTGATCATGAGCGTGACGATGAGTCCGACTTCGATCACCGTCACCGCCACCGCGAGCAGCAGCGAGCCGAACGGCTCACCTACTTTGTGGGCCACCACCTCGGCGTGGTGCACGGCCGCCAGCACCGCGCCGGCCAGCAGCGCGGCCACCACCGCGATCACCGTGGCGGGCAGTTCGCGCCCCCAGGAGGCCGCGAGTACCAAGATCGCGATCAGGGGTACGAGGGTGGTCCAATCGGTCAGGCGGGATCGGATCTGCGCGGCCATCTGTCAACGATGCCAGGAATTTTGATCATCTGCCCAGGGAGACGGCACCCGGACCGAGTCGAACCCCAGCCCGCCTGGTTTGTGCGGCCCACCTGCGGGTACGCCGTGTCCCATGATCGCACTGATCGTTACGCTGTTGCTGGTCTGGCTGGTTCTGGTGATCGTCGGGCTTGTGGTAAAGGGCCTGTTCTGGCTCTTCGTGGTCGGGGCGATCCTGTTCGTCGTGACCGCGATCATCGGCTGGGTCCGGCGACGGGTGTGAGCCGCGGCACTGAGCGAGAAACAACACGAGGGCCGGACACGGCGAGCGTGCCCGGCCCTCGTCGACATGATCAGCCGAGCGTGAGCGCGAACGCCCCGTCCTTGTGCTTGTGGACCTTGTACTTGGTCGCCGAGGCGAAGCTGTCACCGCCGACGAACCGGCGGCCGCCCTCGCTCGGGTCGTATTCGAACCGGATGTGCTGCCCGCCGATGAGCTGCCTGGTCGCACCGACGTTCGGTTCGTCGAGCCACCACGTGCCGACGATGTCACCGGTGTCGGCGTTGCGGGCGAGCACGTACCCCTGGAACGGCGTGGTGCTCGACACCGTCACGCTGACCCCGGCTTCGAGCCGGTAGTCGTAGGTGGTGGTGCCGCCCGCGACCACCGCGATCCGGTCGGCCCGGTCGCGGTTGGCCTCGCCGCCACTCCACTGCGTGGCCTGCTGCCCGTACACGTCGAACAGCAGCGGCCACTCGTACGGGCCGAGCTTGTCGATCCGGTAGCGGCCGCCGTCGCCGATGGCGAAGGCACCGAAGCTGCTGCCCAGGCCGGGGTGCGAGCCGGCGATCCGGACGCTGCCCTGGGACAGCGCGGCTCCGTCCGTTCCGAACACCTGACCGGTGATGACCCCCGCGCGATCCATCCGGATGACCGGCGGCGTGACCGCCTCGCCGGGCTTCACGGTGAACGTCGTGGCGCGGCGCAGGTCGCCCGTGCCACCGCGCGGACCGAGCCACTGGGCGCCGTAGCCCTTGGCCCGCTCCGGCCAGGCCAGCAGCTGGTAGGTACCCGCGCCCCTCCAGAACATCTGGGTGATCTTGCCGTTCGCGTCGGTCACCTCGTCACAGCCGTCCGGCATCCGGACCTCGTCGACGAGCACCGGAACGATGCACACGCCGGGCAGCGGAGCGCCCGTCGCGGCGTCCACCACGGTGGCGGTGATGCGGGCCAGCGGCTCCATGACCAGCCTGACGTCGGCCTGTTCGCCGGCGACGACCGTTACCGACGCCCCGCCGAAGGAGTAGCCCGAGGCGTTGGCCCAGATCTCGTGGGTGCCGACGGGGACGGTGGGGTAGATGACCTCGCCGTTCTTCGAGTCACGCGAGTCGAGGCCGAGGCCGGAAGTGAAGTTCAGGATCGGCTGGCCCGTACGCGAGTCCACCGCGGTGAGGCGGACGCTGCCCGTCGGCAACCGCTGGTCGTCGACCGTGGTGGTTCCGCCCTCGGTGACGGCGAACCGGGTCGCCTTCGACTCGTCCACCGCGCCGTAGGCGTACTGCTGCAGGAACAGCGCCGAGCTGTAGAAATGGACCGTGTAGCCGGTGCCCACGGGGACCGCGTCGAGCCGGTATCGGCCATCCTCGTCGGTCTCGGCGCTGCCGAAGAACTGGCCGTTGCTGACGTAGACGTCCACGCCGGAGAGCGGCGCGCCGGACGTGTCGGTGAATCGGCCCGCCACGGTGCCGGTGGCGACCAGGGTGTCGTTGACCGTCACCGTGCCGCCCGCCGTGACCGCGAAGACCGCTGCGGCGGCGCTGTCCAACGTGCCGTACGCGAACTGACCGAACCCGCCGACGTCGAACCGGACCCGGTATTTGCCCGGCACGACCTGGATGTCGAAGGTGCCGTCCGGTCCCGTGCTGCCGTAGCCGTAGCTGCTGTAGTCGGTGGCCTCGGCGCTGACGAACACGAACGGGGCCGGGGCGCCGGTCCGGTCGACCAGCCGTCCGGTGATGGTGCCGGACGGCAGCAGCTCGTCGTTGACCACCGTGGCGCCGCCAGCCGTCACCGTGATGAGATTCGCCGAAGACCAGTCGGACTTGCCGTAGGCGAACTGCGTCGGGTGACCCCAGGCCTCGAAGCTCACCCGGTACTGGCCCGGGGGGACCGCGTCGAACGCGTAACGGCCCTGGTCGTCGAGCCACGCGTAGTCCCAGTGGTCGACGTCGTCGCCGTAGAGGTAGACGGAGCCGCCGGTGACCGCGGCCCCGCCGTCGGTCAGCTGACCCGTGATGGAGCCGGTGGACGCCGCCTGGGCCGGCGTGGCGAGCCCGGTCAGGGCCAGAGTGACGCCCAGCAGCAGTGCGCCGAACCGGCGCAGCGTTGATCTGCTCATGATTCCCCTGTTTGAGGAGTGGGATGGGTCGGGATCGTGACCCACGTTGGCCCGTCAGCCTAGTGAGGGATGGCAATGGCTGCCTCCCCGAATCAGTCGAAGATCATCGCTCTGCGACGCCGAGGGCTGATCTCTGCCGCTCCGACCGGGCGAACCGCCAGCGTCCGTGATCTTGGACCGCTGCCCGTAGTCGACGGGTGACCGGGACCGCAGGGCGCCGCCTTCTCGCCTTGCCAGGGCGGAGCGGGGATCCCTGGAAACGAATCAAGGCCCCTCCGCGGAGGGGCCTTGACCTGCTGTTACCTCTGGTCGGGGTGGCCGGATTTGAACCGACGACCTCTTCGTCCCGAACGAAGCGCGCTACCAAACTGCGCCACACCCCGAGGCGTGCCGACAAATAGTAGCCCACTCGCTCCGATGGTCAAACTCGGTACCCCCAACCTGGAGCGGGGTCGCTCAGCGGGGGATCAGCGTGAGCACGCTCGCCTCCGGTGGGCAGGCGAAGCGTACGGGGGCGGTGGGGTGCGTGCCGATGCCGGCGGAGACGTGCAGCCAGGAATCCGAGCCGGGCCAGCGGTGCAGGCCGCGAGCCATCGAGCGGGGCAGGCCGCAGTTGGTCACCAGGGCGCCGTAGCCGGGTACGCAGACCTGGCCGCCGTGGGTGTGCCCGGCGAGCAGCAGCCCGAAGCCGTCGGCGGCCATCCGGTCCAGCACGACCGGTTCCGGGGAGTGGCTGAGCGCGATGGCGAGCGCCGACCCGGAGCCGACCGGGCCGGCCACCGCGTCGTAGTCGTCCCGTTCGACGTGCGGGTCGTCCACGCCGACCAGTTCGATCTCCCGGCCGCCCGCCTTCAGGGTGGTCCGCGCGTTGTTGAGGTCCACCCAGCCGGCGCCGGTGAAGACGTCGCGCAGTTCCTCGTACGGCAGCGGCACGCCCTCCGTGTACTCCCGGTCGGGCAGGAAGTAGGTGAACGGGTTCTTCCAGACCGGCCCGGTGTAGTCGTTGGAACCGAAGACGAAGGCACCCGGCAGGTCGAGCAGCGGTTGCAGGGCGCGCAGCACCCCGGGAACCGCGTCGGGGTGCGCCATGTTGTCCCCGGTGACCACCACCAGGTCCGGGTCGAGGGCGGCCAGCGAGGCCACCCAGTCCTGCTTGCGCTGCTGGTTGGGGGTCATGTGCAGGTCCGACAGGTGCAGCACGCGCAGTGGCTCGGCGTCGGTCGGAAGCACCGGTACGTCGTACCGGCGCAGGGTGAACATGTTGCGCTCGACGAGCGACGCGTACGCCAGGGTGGCCGCGCCGGCGACGGCGGTCCCGGCGGCGAGCCGGAATAGTGTGCGCTTTCGCATGGCGTTCAGGGTAGTTTGACCAGCCATGAGCACGCTGAAGGATCGTCTCACCGCCGACATGCGCGCCGCCCTGAAGGCGCGCGACGAGCTGACCACCTCCACGCTGCGGATGGCCCTCGCGGCAGTCGGCACGGCCGAGGTCGCCGGTAGGGAGAAGCGCGAGCTCAGCGACGACGAGGTGCTCGCGGTGCTGACCAAGGAGGCGAAGAAGCGGCGCGAGGCGGCCGCCGCGTTCGCCGACGCGGGCCGCGCCGAGCAGGCGAGCAAGGAGACCGCCGAGGGCGAGGTGCTGGAGCGCTACCTGCCGAAGCAGCTCTCCGACGCCGAGCTGGCCGAGCTGGTCGCGGGCGCGCTCGCCGCGGGCGGCGTCACCGGAAAGGCGCAGATGGGCCCGGCCATGAAGGCGGCCCAGGCCGCGGTGGCGGGCCGGGCCGAGGGGGGCCGGGTCGCCGCCGAGGTACGCCGGCAGCTCGGCCTCTGATCCCCGGACGACGAAGCGGGCGGGCACCCCTCGGGTGCCCGCCCGCTGTTTGTCGCGCCGGATCAGTTACGCGGCGGTCGTGGCCCACGCCCGTTGCCGTTCGGCGGCGGGCTGTCGCCGGCTCCGGTGCTGCTGTCGGGAGTCGGCGCGCCCTGGCCGGAGCTGACCTCGATGGTCACTACGCCGTTCTTGATGGTCTTCCCGTCCGGGCTGGTGCCGGCGGCGGTCCCCGCCGGGCACTCCGACGCCACCTTGCTGCTCGACACCACCGGCTCGAAGCCGGCACCACGCAGCCGCGACTTGGCGGTCTCGATTGACTGGCACTTGACGCCGGGGATGGACCGCTGGTCGCCCAGAACGATCTTTCCGCTCGGCGGGGTGAAGTTGACCCGAGGCTTGCCCTTCATGGCGTCGCGGAGCGTCTCGTAGACCGCCGGGTTGATGCCCCAGGGCACCTCGTTGTGCTTCATCCGCTGGGTGGTCTGCGGCCAGTCCGGGTCGGCCTGGATGCCGGCCACCGCGTACTGCTTGGTCATGGCGACCAGGGCGGAGGTCTTGTCGCCGTCGGTGGTGCCCGACTTGCCGGCCACCGGGGCGTCGACGACGCCGTGGACGTTGCCCGCGGTGCGGCTTCCGCACCTGGAGGTCGAGGAGTTGTCGCCCACCGGGCAGCGGGCGGCGTCGACGGCGGCGCGGGCCACCTGGGTGTCGATCCGCTGCTCGCAACGCGGGTTGGCGATGTCGAGCTTGTTGCCGTCCGGGTCGCGGATCTCCTGGACCGGGGTCGGCTCGCAGTACTTGCCGTCGGCCGCCAGCGTGGCGTAGGCGTTGGCCAGCTCCAGCGGGGTGGTCTGCGAGACGCCCAGGGTGAACGCGCCCCACTGGTGTGCGGAGCTCTTGTCGGTGGCGAGCCGCGCGTCCCCGGAGGAACGGAAGGTGATGCCGAGCTTCTGTGCGGCCTTCACCACGTTCTCCGCGCCGACCTGCTGCTGCAACGCCACGAAGTAGGTGTTGACGGAGTAGCCGAACGCGCTCCACATGTTGTGCACGCCGGCCATCGACTTGTTGGCGTTGGTCGGGCAGTAGTGGGGCCCGTCGCAGGCGGCCGGGTTGCGGGCGTCGATGATGTAATCCGACTTGAACTGATGCGGCGCGTTGATCGTGTAGCTGAGCGGGTAGCCCTTCTCCAGCGCCGCGACCAGGGTGAAGATCTTGAAGGTCGAGCCGGCCTGGTAGCCGGCGAAGCCTGCGCCGCCGGTGATCAGGGGGTTGACCGTGTTCGGGCGGCTGCCCCGGATCTTCTTCTTGGCCTTCTTCGGATCGCTGGAGAGCTTGTTCTGCGGGGTGTCCGGATCGTCGAGCTTGAAGTTGCGGTTGACCGCGACCGCGCGGACCCGGCCGCTGCCCGGCTCGACCACCGCCACCATCCGGGCGGCCGTGGCGTCCACGCTCAGATGGTTGCGGACCGCCTTGTCGGCGGCCTTCTGCGCCTGCACGTCGAGGCTGGTGGTGATGGTGTAGCCGCCGCTCTTCAGCCGGCGCTCGCGGTCGTACGTCGTGGAGCCGAACGTCTCCTGCTGCAACCACCAGCGGTAGAAGTAGTCGCAGAAGAAGCCCCAGCTCTGCACGTTCGTGGCGACGCAGCCGTTCGGGGTGCGCTTGTGGTTGACCTTGAGCTTGATCTGCTTGGCCTGGTCGGCCTCGGCCTGGGTGATGGCGCCGATGGTCACCATGTTCTGGATGACGTAGTCCCGCCGGCCCACCGCGTCCGGGTAGCCGGCGGCGGTGGTGGGGTTGAACGCGGTGGGTGCCTTCACCAGGCCGGCCAGCAGCGCCGACTCCTGGATGTCCAGTTTGCTCGGTGGCTTGCCAAAGTAGACCTGGCTGGCCGCGAAGACGCCGTACGCGCCGTTGCCGAAGGCGGCGAGGTTCAGGTAGCGCTCCAGGATCTCGTCCTTGGAGAACTCCTTCTCCACCTGGAGGGCCAGCGACATCTCGCGCAGCTTGCGGGCGCTGGTGTCCTCGGTCGCGGCGACCACGTCGGCCGGGTGGGTCGCCGAGTACGAGATGGCCAGCCGGACGAACTGCATGGTCAGCGTCGACGCGCCCTGCCGCGAGTTGGCCCCGGAGCTGTTGTTGACGAAGGCCCGGGCCACGCCGTTGAAGTCGACGCCGTTGTGCTTGTAGAAGTTGTGGTCCTCGGCCGCGATGATCGCCTTCTGCATGTACGGCGAGATGTCCTTGAGCTTGACGTCGCGGCGGTTCTCGTCGAACATGCTGGCGAGCGGCGTCTTGCCGTCCGAGGCGAGCAGATAGGTGATCTGCGGGGAGCGGGCTACGGCCAGTTCCTTCGGCAGCGCGCCGAAGGTCTCGGCCCCCGCCTTGGCGGCCAGTCCGGACATCGCCACTGCGGGGAAGGCCGCCGCCGCGACCACCACGCCGGCCAGTAGGCCACAGATGAGTAGCGATGCGGCGTTGGTCAGCACATTGTGGTCACGTTTCCGCATCCAGGTCACCTCGACAGGGTACGCGAGTAGGGAACGAGGGGCGCTGGGGCGTCTTTTCCCCATTTCCTGCGCGCGCCGGCCTCGTTGTGCTAAACGCACGAACCCTGGTGGGTGGTTGCGTGAATCTGGCGAAGTCTCCCCCGAACGGGGGAACGGCGCAGGGTTTTCACGTACCTCGACCGGGTAGACGGCGGGCGCAGGCCCGGGAAGCCGGGAGTGTCCGGAATGATGGATTTCGCCGACAACGTTGCGTAATTGGGTGACTACCCAGCATGATGATGGCGGCGACAGAGCCACATGTCGTCCGGTGCCGTCCTGGGGGAGGCCGGCCGGACGACCGGGGGGAATTCGACGGCTGGTCGCGCGAAGTCGTGTTTGATCCAAGGGGGGACGTGTACAGATGGGCATGATCGCTGACTGGCCGTCACTGGCGGCGTGTCAGAACGGGGACCCGGACGCGTTGTTCGTACAGGGCGCCGAACAGAACGTGGCGAAGCGGATCTGCCGGAGCTGCCCAGTCCGGTACGAGTGCCTGGCCGACGCGCTCGACAATCGGATCGAGTTCGGTGTGTGGGGTGGCATGACCGAACGCGAACGCCGGGCGTTGCTGCGCCGTCACCCCCAGGTGACCAGCTGGCGCAAGATGTTCGAGGCAGCCATGAAGAAGAACGCCAAGGAGAAGGCCGGCCGGGACAAGGTCCTGGTGACCTCGGCCAACTGACCACCGAGCCGCCCGGCCGGTCGGTCCCGGCGGATCACCGCCGGCTGATCGCCTCGCCGATCGTCCGCAGCCCGTCGACGTCGTGCACGTCGGCGGGCTGCGCCGTCACCGACACCGCCGGCACCGCTGGGAACGCCTCGGTGAACCGGGCCGCCACCCGCTGCTCGCGTACCGCCTGCTGGGCCAGCGCGGCATGGGCCCGCAGCACCTCGACGGTGCCCGCGTGCCCACCCTCCTGCGCCAGCCGGACCGCCGCGGCCATGCTGTCCGCCGCGCTCAGCTCCGGCACCACCGGCCGGTGCACCCGGTTGAGCACCAGGCCGGCCAGCGGCATCCGCTCGTCGCGCAGCCGGCCCGCGAAGTAGGCCGCCTCCCGCACCGCGTCCGGCTCCGGAGCCGCGACCAGCAGGAACGCCGTCTCCCGGGCCTGGAGGATGCGGTACGTCTGCTCGGCCCGCTGCCGGAAACCGCCGAACATCGAATCCAGCGCGGCCACGAAACCGGAGAGATCGGTGAGCAGCTGCGCCCCGATCACCTTCTGCACCGCCTTGGAGAACATCCCGAACCCGGCGGTGACGAAGCTGAACATGCTCCGCCCCCCGGTACGCGCCGGGGCGAGCAGCAGCCGCAGCATCCGACCGTCGAGGAAGCGGGACAGCCGGGCCGGCGCGTCCAGGAAATCCAGCGCGGACCGGGACGGCGGCGTGTCCACCACGATCAGGTCCCACTCGCCCCGGGCGTGCAGCTGGCCCAGCTTCTCCATCGCCATGTATTCCTGGGTGCCCGCGAAGGTGGAGCTCATGGCCTGGTAGAAGGGGTTGGCGAAGATCTCCGCCGCCTTCGCCGGATCGGTGTGCGCCAGCACCACGTCGTCGAAGGTCCGCTTCATGTCGAGCATCATGGCGTGCAGCTCACCGCCGCTGTCCTGGACGTCGATCCCCTTCACCTGGCGCGGGGTGTTGTCCAGCTCCGTCAGGCCCAGCGACTGGGCCAGCCGGCGGGCCGGGTCGATGGTGAGCACCACAGTGCGCCGGCCGTGCCGCTCGGCCGCCCGCAGGGCCAGCGCGGCAGCGGTGGTTGTCTTGCCCACCCCGCCCGCCCCGCAGCAGACCACGATCCGTACGCCAGGGTCGGCGAGGATCCGGTCGACGTCCAGCGCTGGCGCCGCGGCTTCGGAATGCACGAATCGAGCGTATCGGTCTGCCCGGTGTCTCTGCCGGTGCTGCCCGCAGGTGTGAGTCAATCCGCCCGGACGAGCATCCCGGCCAGCGTGTCCAAACCCGCGCGGTCGACCCCCTCGGGGAGCAGCGGCAGCTCGGTCAGGGGCAGGCCAAGCTCCATCAGGTCGGCCCGGAGGGAGTCCTCGAGCTCCCGGCGTACCTGCTGGCCCCGGGCCTCCTCGGCCAGGCCGGCCACGGTGCGCGCGTCGCTCGGCAGGCCGGCGGCGGCCAGCCCTCGCGTCAGCTCGGCCGCGGTCACCTCGCGCCCCGCCGGCACCGGCGGCCGAGCGCCGTTCACGATCACCCGGCCGACCGGGAAGCCGAGCTCGGTCAGCTCGGTGATCGCGTCCAGCGTCTCCTGGACCGGCATCTCCTCCAACAGGGTCACCACGTGCACGGCGGTGATCGGCGAGCGGAGCAGGGCGGAGACCCCCTCGCTCTGGGTCTTGATCGGGCCGACCTTGGCCAGCCGGGCGGTCTCCGCCGTGACGTTGAGGAAGCGGCCGATCCGCCCGGTCGGCGGGGCGTCCAGCACCACCGCGTCGTACGCCCGGCGCTGCCCGGTGGTCCGGGTGGTCGCCTCCTTGAGCTTGCCGGTGAGCAGCACGTCCCGCAGGCCCGGGGCGATGGTGGTGGCGAAGTCGATGGCGCCCAGCTTGCGCAGCGCCCGGCCGGCCGCGCCGAGCTTGTAGAACATGTCCAGGTATTCCAGGAGCGCTTCCTCGGCGTCCACGGCCAGGGCCCGTACCTCGCCGCCGCCCGGGGCGTCGGTCAGGTACCGCTCCTCGTAGGGCAGCGGGTCGACGCCGAAGAGCTGGGCGATGCCCTGCCGCCCCTCCACCTCGACGAGCAGGGTCCGCCGGCCGCCGGCGGCCAGCCCGAGGGCCAGCGCCGCGGCGACACTGGTCTTGCCCGTGCCGCCCTTCCCCGTCACCACGTGGAGGCGGGCCGGCCACCCGGTGCCGGCGGGCTCGGCCGGCCGTTCAGCTGCTGCCACCGGTCGAGCCTACCCAGCCGCCGGGCTCAGGAGACCTCGCAGACCCACCAACCCGTCTTCTGCACGACGGTGAAGCGCAGCTCCTGGTCGGCGACCTTCTCGTCGGCGGTGATCATGGTGACCATGGTGCTGACGGTCGCCCGTTCCGCGGTCTGGTTGTCCACCTTCGGGGGGGTCCAGCGGAACCGCGGCTGCTGGTACTGCTCCCCGTACTTCCGCACCTCGGCGACCTTGGCGGCGAGCTTCTTGTCGTCCCGGGAGGCCGAGCAGACGAAGGTGCCCGCCTTCTTGGCGTCCAGGTCGCGGTAGACCGCGCCGAGGAAGCCGTCCACCGCGACCGCCGGCTCCTTCGCGCCCTGGCCCTCCTCGCTGTTGCGGAGGGTCAGGAAGGCGGCGGTGCCGCCACCGCCGCAGAGCAGGATCGCCGCGGCGAGCACGATCGACACGATCAACAAGCCCCGGCGCTTCTTCGGCGCGGCCGGATTCGGATACGGCCCGGCCGGGTTCTGGTACGGCGCAGTCGGGTCCTGGTAGGGCGCCGTCGGGCCCTGGTACGGCCCGGCAGGGTTCTGGTACGGCGCGGCGGGGTTCTGGTACGGCGCAGCCGGGTTCTGGTGCGGTGCGGCGGGGTTCTGGTAGGGCGCCGTCGGGCCCTGGTACGGCCCGGCAGGGTTCTGGTAGGGCGCCGTCGGGTTCTGGTAGGGCGCGGCAGGGTTCTGGTATGGCGCGGCGGGGTTCTGGTGCGGCGCGGCAGGGTTCTGGTAGGGCGCCGTCGGGTCCTGGTACGGCCCGGCAGGGTTCTGGTACGGCGGGTGGCCGGATACCGGAGGCGGGGGGAAGGCCGCGGCGGGGGGCGGGGTGGCGCCCCCGTTCGGCTCGGGGTGGGACGAGCCGTCGGGCGAGCCGGTGGCGCCACCGATGGGCGGTTGGGTCATGTCTTCCCCCGGGGGTGCGGTGCCGTCGCCGCCCGATGGCGACCGACGCGCGTGATCGGGCGTGGCGGGCGAGCGCGGATGCCCGTCCAGCCCGAAGGGTAGCGGTCGGTGGCGGAGGCGTCGGCCCCGCGTACCGGGTTGGACGCGGGACGCGCGATCGACGGCCGTAGCGCACGCACCCCCGCATGGCGGGTGGTGGACGCCGGCGAGACGACGGCCTCCACCACCGACGACCAGAACAGCCGGCACCGAACTTCTGCGACCTGCTGCTGCCCGACGATTCCCGCTGCCCCCGGCGCCACGACCACGAAGGCCACTGCGGTGAACCGTCCACGTCGCCCGAGCAGCGTCCCGTGCCTCGGTGGCGACGGCGGACCGTAGGCTGTGGCTGACCGAAGTCCATGCCAGGCAAGGGAGCCGTCACGCATGCAGAAGTGGGAGTACGCCACGGTGCCGCTGCTGGTCCATGCGACCAAGCAGATCCTCGACAACTGGGGCGAGGACGGCTGGGAGCTGGTCTCCGTGGTTCCCGGCCCGAACCCGGAGCAGCTCGTCGCCTACCTCAAGCGGCCGAAGGCGTGAGCGGCATGGCGAACGGACCGCACGCGAAGCTCGCCGAGCTGGGCCTGACCCTGCCCGAGGTGGTGCCGCCGGTGGCCAGCTACGTGCCGGCCGTCCAGTCTGGGCAGCACGTCTACGTGTCCGGCCAGTTGCCGATGGTCGAGGGCAAGATGCTCGCCACCGGCAAGGTCGGCGCCGGCGTCTCCGCCGAGCAGGCGAAGGACCTGGCGCAGCGGTGCGCGTTGAACGCGGTCGCCGCGATCGACTCGCTGGTCGGCCTGGAGAACGTCGTCAAGATCGTGAAGCTGACCGGCTTCGTGGCCAGCGCGCCGGGGTTCACCGGCCAGCCGGGCGTGATCAACGGTGCCTCCGACCTGTTCCTCGCGGTCTTCGGTGAGGCCGGCCGGCACGCCCGCAGCGCCGTCGGCGTCGCCGAGCTTCCCCTCGACGCCCCCGTCGAGGTCGAGGTCATCGTCGAGGTCAGCTGACCCCACCCACCCCGCTCCGCCTCCGCGATCTTGCGGTTCCGCCGGCGTGAAAGCCGTGAACGACCACAAATCAGCGGTCGAAATCGCAAGATCGCGGGGAGTGGCGGCCGGGGTCGTACGATCGCTGCCATGGGCGGGCATGTGACCGGGGCGGCGGGTGCCCTCGCGGACGAGCTGCCGGGATGGGTGACGCTGCTGCGCGCGCCGAACCCGGGGCCGATGACCCTCGACGGCACCAACACCTGGGTGCTGCGCGCCCCCGACGCCGAGCAGGCGGTCGTCGTCGACCCGGGCCCGGCCGACGAGGAGCACCTGGCCGCGATCGCGGCGCACGGGCCGGTCGAGTCCGTGCTGATCACCCACGGGCACCCGGACCACACCGAGGGCTCGGCCCGCGTGCACGAGCTGCTCGGCGGGGCGCCCGTCCGGGCCGTCGACCCGGCGCACACCATCGGCGGTGAGCCGCTGGCGGCGGGTGCCGCGCTGGCCGCCGGCCTCACCATCCGGGTCGTACCGACCCCCGGGCACACCGCGGACTCGGTCTGCTTCCTGGTCGAGCACGGCGACGAGCGGGTGGTGCTCACCGGCGACACCATCCTGGGGCGGGGCACCACGGTGGTCGCCCACCCGGACGGGCACCTCGGTGACTACCTGTCGAGCCTGGAGCTGCTCTCGACGTACCGGGGGATCCCGGCGCTGCCGGGGCACGGCCCGGCGCTGGCCGACTGCGGCGCGGCGGCGGATTTCTACCTGGCCCACCGCCGGGCCCGGCTCGACCAGGTCCGCGCCGCGGTGGCCGAGGGCGCGACCACCGCGCCCGAGGTGGTCGCCAGGGTCTACGCCGATGTCGACCGGTCGCTCTGGTGGGCGGCCGAGTGGTCGGTCCGCGCCCAGCTCGAATATCTCGGGGTGGAGCAGCCGTGACCTGCCCGGTGTGCGGGACCGTCGCCGTACCCGGCGGGCGGTTCTGCCACAACTGCGGTGCCGCGCTGCCGGCCGCCGCTACCCTGCCCGCCGCCGAGCGGCGGGTGGTCACCGTGCTCTTCGGCGATCTTTCCGACTTCACCTCCTGGTCGGAGGACCTCGACCCGGAACGGGTCGGCGCGGTCACCGACCGGGTGCTCGCCGCCCTGGCCGGCGCGGTCAAGACCTTCGGCGGGCACGTCGACAAGCTCACCGGCGACGGGATCATGGCCGTCTTCGGGGCGCCCGTCGCGCACGAGGACGACGCCGAGCGGGCGGTGCGGGCCGCGCTCTCCATGCAGCGGGCCGTCCGCCGGGTGCTCGACGACGAGCGCGGCGGTGGCGCGCCGCTCGGCCTGCGGGTCGGGCTGAACACCGGTGACGTGATCGCCGGCATCCAGGCGGCGATCGAATACACGGTCATCGGTGACACGGTGAACACGGCCGCCCGGCTGGCCGACGCCGCCGCCGTGGGCGCGGTCTACGCCGGCGCACGGACCGCCGCCGCCACCCGGCACGTCGCCTCCTGGCGGGCGCTGCGCCCGCTGCGGCTCAAGGGCAAGCGTGAGCCGGTCGAGGCGTACGAGCTGCTGGGCCTCCTGGACGCGCCGGGCACCCGCTCCGGGCTCGGCGACGAGGCGCCCTTCGTGGGCCGGGAGACCGAGATCGGCCGGGTCGCCGGCCGGCTCGCCGAGGTGATCGACCGGAGCGAGCCCCGGGTGCTGCTGATGACCGCCGAGGCGGGGATCGGTAAGTCCCGGTTCGCCGCCGAGGTGGAACGCCTCGCCGCCGGCTACGACGTCGGTGCCGGCCGGTACGCCGCGCACACCGGTGCCCGGGTGCTCTCGGTGCGTTGCGCCGCGTTCGGCGAGCGCCGCCGGCTGGCTCCCCTGGCCGACCTGGTGCGGGCGGCGGTCGGCCTGCCCAACGACGCGGCCACCGCGGTCACCCGGCCGGCCGTCGAGGAGCGGTTGCGCCGGCTCGGGCAGCGGCTGGGCCGGATTCCCGGCGACTCGCCCCCGGTCGCCGTCGACCAGTTGCTGGCCCTGCTCGGGTACGCCGAACTTCCCGCCGTCGCCGAGAGTGGCGAATGGGACGCGGCCACCGCGCACCCGGACGCCGAAGCGGTGCCGAACGCGGTCGCCGACCTGCTCAGCGCGCTCGCCGTCGAGGCGCCCCTGATGATCGTCGTGGACGACCTGCACGACGCCACCGCCGAGACGATCAACGCGCTCGGGTTGGCCCTCTCCCGGCTCACCGGGCCGGTGCTGGTGCTGCTGCTCGGCCGCCCCGAGCTGGTCCGGACCGCCGGCGCGCTGACCCGGGTGGCGGACGCGGAGGTGCACGCGCTACCCCCGCTGCGCGGCGCGGACGCCGCCCGGCTGCTCACCAGCTACCTCGGTGGCGGCAAGCTGTCGCAGGCCGACGCCGACCGCTTGCTCGCCACCGCGCAGGGCAACCCCTTCTACCTGGCCGAGCTGGTCACGCTGCTGATGGAACGCGGGGCGCTGACCCCCGGCCCGGACCGGAACCCGCCGGTCGGCTGGCGGCTCATCCCCGGCTCGCTGGGCAGCCGACTGCTCTCCCGGGACCTGGCCGCCGTGCTCGCGGCCCGGATCGACGCGCTGCCGCCGGATGCCCGGTCGGTGCTGCGGGACGCCGCGGTGATCGGTGACACCGTGCCGGCCGGCGCGCTGGAGGCGCTCCGCGAACAGCACGTCGGGCGGGGCGGCCGCCCGGCGGCGGTGGTCGCGGTCGAGCTGGACCGGGCCGTGGAGGAGCTGCTGCAACGCCGGATGCTGCACCGGACCCGCACCGGGTACGCGTTCGCGACCCCGTTGATGCGGGAGGCCGCGTACGCCGGGGTGAGCAAGGCCGAGCTGGCCGAGCGGCACGCCGCGCTGGCCCGCTGGGCGGCCCCGGAGAGCGCGGACGCCGCCGCGCCCCCGGCCGGCGGGTTCACCGAGCCCGCCCGGGACGAGTTCGTCGCCGAGCACGTCGAGCGGGCCGGGGCGCTCGCCGACGCGGTGAAGCTCCGCCCCGACGCGCCGGCCCGCGCGGTCGCCCCGCTGGGCGTGGCCGCGCTCGGCCGGGCCGCCCGCCGCGCGCTGCGTTCGGGGGAGCCGGCCCTGGCCGTCGAGTACGCCGAACGGGCCGCCGAGCTGGCCCGGGACGGGCTGCCGCTGGCCGACCAGGTGGTGCACGCCCGGGCATTGCTCCAGATCGGCCGCCCGAGCGACGCCCTCGCCTCGGCCGAGAAGATCGCCGCCAACGCCGGGGAGGCGGCAACCACCCGGGCCAGCGCCCTGCTGCTCGCCGGGCAGGCCCACCAGACCGTGGGCGACGCCGACCGGGCGGTGCGCTGCTGGCAGGAGGCGTTGCAGGTGGCCACCGAGGCCGAGCTGCCCGCGATGCGCGCCTCGGCGATGCGCCGGCTCGGCATGGCCGACTTCATCGCCGGCCGGCTCGGCCAGGCGAGCAGCCGGCTCGCCGCCTCCTACCAGGTGAGCCTCTCCGCCCGGGACCCGCGTGGGCAGGCCTGGTCGTTGCAGAACCTGGCCTGGGTCACCACCACCCGGGGCGACTTCGCCGGCACCGACGCGGTGCTCGGCCGGGCCGCCCGCCTCTTCGCCGAGCTGCGGGACCCGTACGGGCGGGCCTGGCTGCGCGGCACCACGGCGTTCGCCCGGCTGCTCGCCGGCCGGTTGCGGGAGGCCTGCCGGATGGCGCGGGTGTTCCTGCCGTTCGGCGAACGGGTCGGCGAGGCGTGGGCGGTCGGCACGCTTCGGGCGGTCGAGGCGTACGCCACCGCCGAGCTGGGCGAGCTGGCCGAGGCGGACCGGGGGGCGCGCCGGGCGTACCGGGAGTTCGCCGAGGTCGGCGACGACTGGGGGCAGGGTTTCGCGCTGGTCGTCCGTGGGGTGGTGGCGCGCGGGCTGGGTGCGCCCGAGCACGCCGCGGACCTGCTCACCGACGCACTCTGGTACGCCAACCGGACGTCGCATCCGCTGCTCACCGGAATGGCCGGCACGCTGCGCGGGTTCGTGGCCCTGGAACTGGGCGACCGGGAGACCGCCGAGCGGGAGGCACGGTCGGTGCTGACCACCGTGGAGCCGCACAATCCGCAGGCTCCCGCCCAGGTGGGCCCCCGGGTGCTGCTCGCGATGGCCCGGCTCGCCGCCGGCGACTCGGGGACCGCGGTGGGGCTGCTCGCCCCGGTCGCCACGGCCGCCGCCCACACCCCGTCGCTGCTCTTCTCCCGCCGCCAGACGATGGCCCGGTACGCGTCCGCGCTGCTCGCCCACGGCCAGCATGAGCAGGCGCTGGACTGGGCGCAGCGGGCCGTTGCCGCTCCGGCCGAGGACGTCCGTAGCCAGGTGATCGGGGCCGGTGTGCTGGCCGAGGCGCTGGCCGCCTGCGGTCGCCCGGTCGAGGCCCTCGCCAGCGCCGAGGAGGCGGTCCGCCTGGCGTACGCCACCGAGCAGCGCAGCGAGCGGGCGGCCGCCGACACCCTCCGCGCCCGCCTCGCGCTCCCCTGATCCCTGACCCGCGGGCTCGCCGGAAAACGGTGACCATCGCGTGTCCGGAGTCCGATCCTTCGATGAATCCGTGGGCGTGGGTGCGGTGCCGGCACAGGTTTGGCGGTTCCGGGGATGTGTGGTGTCGGGGGCGGCCGATAGCGTGGGGCCGAGGAGGGCCGTCCACATCGGCGGTCGCGGGTGGGGAGGAAGCATGAGGCTGCCGCGTTCGGGCGCCGGCTGGACGATGGCCGTCTTCGGGCTCCTGGCGCTGCTGCTCGGCGCGCTCGGGCTGATCTGGCCGGAGGCCCAGCTGCGCATGCTCGGCTTCGAGACGCCGGCCGAACGCGCCCCCGGCGACTACACCGGCACGTTCCTCACCGCGTCCTCGATGGCCTCGTTCAACATGGGGGTCTACTACCTGCTCGCCGCCGCCACCGAGTGGCGGCCGTTCTACCGGTTCACGGTCTGGTTCCGGCTGGTCACGTTCACGGTCTTCAGCATCGCGGTGCTCACCGAGGTGGCCCCGGGCCGGTTCTTCTCGGTGGCCGCCTGGGAGGGGCTGGGCGCGGCCGCGACGGCCGTCGGCCTCTGGTGGGACGCCCGCCGGGCGGCCGCCGACGGCACGCCGGACGCCACCGCCGCCGGGTCGGGCCCCGTGCCGACGGCCGACGCGGTGCACTGAGCGACCAGGATCGTTGGGTATTTTCGACCCGTGACCGAGACCCCGCCCGGCGCCCTGCGGCTACCCATCGTGCCCGGTCTGACCGATTTAGAGGTGTTTGCCCGAGGGGGTTACGCCACCGTCTACCGGGCCACCCAGATCTCGGTGGGGCGCGAGGTCGCGGTCAAGGTGGAGAACCGCATGCTGGGCAGCGAGCGGGACCAGGCACGCTTCCTGCGCGAGGCGCGGGCCGCCGGCAAGATGTCCTCCCACCCGCACGTGGTCGACCTCTTCGATGTCGGGGTCACCGTCGACCGGCACCCCTACCTGATCATGGAGCTCTGCGACGGGTCGTACGCGGAGCGGATGCGCACCTCGCCGCTGGGCCCGGTGGAGGCCCGCGACCTCGGCGTCAAGATCGCCGATGCGCTCGCCCACTCGCACGCGGCCGGCGTGCTGCACCGGGACGTGAAGCCGGCCAACATCCTCTACTCCCACTTCAATCCGGCGGTGCTCGCCGACTTCGGGCTGGCGGTGCTGGCCGAGGTGCGCGACGCCTCGGTCACCCTGGAGGTGCTCACCCCGGCGTACGCGCCGCCGGAGATGTTCAACCACAGCCCGCCGTCGCCGGCGGTGGACGTCTACGCGCTCTGCGCCACCCTCTACGCGGTGATGCACGGCCGGCCGCCGCGCTGGCAGACCGAGCGCAATCCGAGCCTGGTCACCGTGCTGGAGATGTTCAACCAGCCGATTCCCGGCCTGCCCGGGGTGCCCGAGGAACTGATCGACGTGCTGCGGCTCGGCATGTCCAACGACCCCGGGGAACGCCCGTCCGCCGTCGAGCTGGGCGGCATGCTCGCCGCGTTGCCGCTCGACCCGGGGTCCGCCCCGGTGAGCGGCGTGCCGGTCTACGGTGCCCCGAGCGCTGGCGGACCGTACGCCGTGGGCCGGACGGGGCAGCCCGCGCCGCGCCCGGCGCCGGAGGACGCCGCCCAACCGGCCGTGACCGGGCGCGACCGGCGGTGGCCCCGGCGCTGGTTCTTCGGCGGCGCGGGGGTGCTCGCCCTGGCCGCCTCCGCCGGCGCGGGAGCCTGGTTCGGCGGTGGCCTGGCGAATGTGGACCAGCCGACGCCGGTGGCCACCGGGATCGTCAACGCCACCGGGTCGACGGCCGTGCCGGGCTGCGCGGCCGGGGGCGTACGCCTGCCGGCCGGTGCCCGGTGTGCGTCCGAGCTGGAGTGTTTCGGGCCGGTACGGCTGCGCCGCGACCGAGCCGAGGCGACCCGGGTGCAGTGCAACGGCCTGCACACCTGGGAGACGTACGCCGTGGGCGACCTGCCCGCGACGCTGGCCGACGCGGGCCACGCCGCGGTCGTCGCCGACCCGGCCGTCCAGCAGGTCTGTAACGTGCGCACCTTCCAGCTCGCCAGTGGCCTCACGGAGGCTGCCGGTTGGAACCTGGAGGTGCTGCCGCCGTCCGGTTCGGACGCCGACCGCAGCTATCGCTGCCTGGCCGGGCGGGGCGTGGACGCGCTCGCCGTGCCGACCCTCATCGGTCGCTGAGCCGGTGCGCCGTCCGCTGCTGCCGGACCGCCCGTGGATCGATGGCCTCCAGCGTGTCGGCGTCGACCTCGTACCCGCCGGGTGCCGGCCGCTCCTCGGGCGGTGCCTCGCCGGCCCGGGCCTGCCAGGCCGCGGTCACCGTCACTCCGGCGATCATCCCGAGTAGTACGCAGGCCAGGGCCAGAGCCACCGACAGGGTGCCCGCAGGGTGCCAGAGCGCCAGGGTCACCAGCGCCACCAGCGTCGCCAGCGACGCGACGACGGCCTGCATGCGCGCGGGGACTGACCTCATCGGACAAGCCTGACCGAGGTCGGCCGTCCGTCAAGCGCCGGCCCGAGTCGGCGGCACCGAGCGGGCGTCCGGTTGAATAACGACAAGATCATCTTGTCGAGGAAAGGAGAACGTTCGTGGATCGGGTTTCCCGGCCCCTTGTCGCCCTGCTGATGGTGGCCGCGTTGGCCGGTTGCGGATCGGCGGCGCCGTCGGCGGGGACCCACACCTGGTCCCCGCCCGAACCGATTGCCACCGCGTCCGATCCCACACCCGCGACCACGCCGTCGTCGAAGCTGGAGCGCATCACGTTCGAGCAGGCCATGGCCCGGTACGTGACCGCGAACTACCCGAAGGGCAGCCGCTACGTCGGCAACTGCGAGACCGCCAAGCCGGACCCGCGCGGTGTCTGCGGCTTGAAGAAGGCCGTCGTGGACGAGGGTGAGGTGTGGGGGATCGGGGCCCCGTCCAGCGAGATCGACGCGTTCCTGCTGCTGGCCGAGGGCGACACCGGCTGGCAGGTCGCCGACGCGTACGTACCTGCCTTCGAGGGGGACGACGCCGGTCCGACGCCCTCCTGGTTCGCCGGAATCGAATAGTCGACCGGGCCGGCCTCAGGTCGGCGCAAAAAGCGTCGAGAAAGAAATTTTCGTTACATCGGTGGGGTGATTCGTCGTACTGATCCGCGTTTG
Organism: Micromonospora eburnea; assembly: GCF_900090225.1. Classification (NCBI taxonomy): domain Bacteria; kingdom Bacillati; phylum Actinomycetota; class Actinomycetes; order Micromonosporales; family Micromonosporaceae; genus Micromonospora; species Micromonospora eburnea. The sequence continues at coordinate 6,831,759 of NZ_FMHY01000002.1, read as the reverse complement.
GCCGGTCCCCTTCGTTGGCGCTGCTCCCTAGAGTGGCGGTGACGCGCAGCCAGGCTCCCGCCCGGTGGTCGCGCCGCTGCCGGTTGGTCGGCACCCTGACCGTCCGCTGACGGACCCCCGGGGTACGGCGGGTGATCGGGCACCCGCCGTACCCCGGGCCGGTCAGGCGAACGCGGTGGTGTAGTAGCGCACCCGGTAGAAGCGGGCGCCGCTCTTGCTGTGGTTGCCAGAGCTGAAGTGGATGGTCTTGCTCCACTCACCCTCGCCCGAACCGGGGACGACCCAGGTCCGCACCCCGTTCGGCAACCGGGTGTATGCCTTCACGTGCGCCGTCTTGCTCACCACGCTTGTCGCGGTGAACTGCCAGCTGTTGCCGGCGTATACCAGGTCGAGCGAGCGCACGTTGTACGACGAGGTGAAGAAGTAGCCACGCCCCCCGTGGTTGGGCAGGATGTCGTGCCCCATCTTTGCCTTGCCCGCGCCGTCGCTGAAGGTGTACTTCGTCCGGTACGCCAGGCGGGTCTTCGCGCCGTCGCCGGTGATCCCGTACAGCCGGACCTCGCCGTTCCCCACGGCGATGATGAACCCGTTGCGGTTGTAGATCACCCCGTGCGCGCCGGGAAAGTTGATGAACTGCGCCGCCTTGGTGCCCGGCTTCCCCCCGTTGGAACTGGGGACAAAAAGGTGCAGCCCTCCGCCGGTGGCCGAGCCGGTGGGCCCCTTCGAGGTGGCCACCACGATCGCGCCCTTACCCTCGATCCGCTCGATCGAGTGTGGATTGCCGTCGACGGTGGCCTGCCAGACGATCCCGCCGGTCCGCGACGAGCTGATCGCGCTCTCGTCGATCATCGCCGCCCGGCCCAGGTAATCTCCGGCGCCCGAGGAGGTCACCAGCATGACGTTGCCCCACTTGGCGGTGCTTCGGCGCTTGACGTCCGACAGGTTCGTCCACGTGCCGGTGCGGCTCGGGGCCTGCCACAGGACCGTACCGCCATTCCAGGCGGCCGGGTTGAAGCGGAGAATCCGCCCGCTGGCCTGCTCCGTCGCCATCACGTAATACGTCGCCGCCTCGGCGGGCAGCGCGCCGAGCAGCCCGGCGACGGGCGCGGCGAGCGCACCGGCCGCCGCCGCCCTGAGGATCGACCTACGGTCCATCTGCATCCTTAACTGTTGTTGACCTTGGGGCCCATCCTCCCAGCCCGGAGCATCCCCCGCCGCCCCGCCGCTCTGACGAACAGCCGAGACCGGCTCTGCTGTCGTGGCGGAGGCGTCAGCGGCCGTCGCGCGGGCCGAAGGCCATGAGCGCGTCCGTGTCCGAGTGGCGGGAGCGCAGGTACTCGTCGGCCCAGGCGATGGCGTCCGGGAACGTCGACTCGGCCGCCACCCGGGCGCAGGCGGCCTCGATGTCGTACCGGGTCCGGCGCAGTTGCACGCCCGGGCCGAGCAGCGCCCACCAGGCGCCCGCCCCGCCGTACGGCATCCCGACGCTGCCCGGGTTGACCACCAGGCGGCGGTCCACGAGCCGGGTGAACGGCATGTGGGTGTGCCCGCAGACCACCGTGCCCACCTCGGTCGGCAGGCCGGTGAACACCTCGGCCCAGCGGTCGAGCCGGGAGTCGACCAGCACGACCTCCTCGTCGTCCTGGGGAGTGGCGTGGCAGAAGAGCACGTCACCGAGGCCGGCGACCGGCAGGGTGACGGTCAGCGGCAGCGCGGCCAGCCGGGCCACCTGGTCGTCCCGGAGTTGGGCGGCGGCCCAGTTCGAGACCTCGATCGGGCTGATCCGCCCGGCCCGCGCCTCGACCAGCTCACGGTCGGCGTTGCCGCGTACCCAGCGGGCCCGGTCGCCGAGGGTGGCGAGCAGGTCCAGCACCTCGACCGGCTGCGGGCCGGCGGCGAGGTCGCCGGTGAGCACGATCAGGTCGGCGGTGGCCACGTCCGGTTCGGCCAGGACGGCCTCCAGCGCCGGCAGTACGCCGTGAATGTCGGAGAGGACCGCGACACGTTCGAGCATCGTCCGAGCGTCCTCGACCCGACGGGTCCCGGTCCAGCGATTCTGCGGCGGGCAGACCCATCCGGTGGCCTGCCCGGCCGGGTGGGGAGGTCAGACCCGCGCGCGGCGGGCCAGGCGCTCCGGGTCGAGGATGATGATGCTCTTGCCGTCCAGCCGCAGCCAGCCGCGCGAGGCGAAGTCCGCCAGGGCCTTGTTGACCGTCTCCCGGGAGGCGCCGACCAACTGGGCGATCTCCTCCTGGGTCAGGTCGTGGGTCACCCGCAGCACGCCACCGTCGCGGGTGCCGAACCGGCCGGCCATCTGGAGCAGGTTCTTGGCGACCCGGCCCGGCACGTCCGTGAAGATCAGGTCGGCCAGCGAGTCGTTGGTCCGGCGCAGTCGGCGGGCGAGCACCCGCAGGAGCTGCTCGGCGATCTCCGGCCGGTTGTTCAGCCACGGCCGCAGTGCCTGCTTGCGCAGCCGCACCAGCCGGGTGTCGGTCACCGCGGTGGCCGTCGCCGTACGCGGGCCGGGGTCGAAGAGCGACAGCTCGCCGACCATGTCCGACGGGCCCATCACGGCGATCAGGTTCTGCCGGCCGTCCGCCGCGCGGCGACCCACCTTGATCTTGCCGGACAGGAGGATGTAGAGGCTGTCGCCGGGCTCGCCCTCGTTGAAGACGACCTCGCCCTTACGGACCTCGAGCGTCTCCATCTCCTTGGCGAGCGCCTCGGCAGCCTCCGGGTCGACACCCTGGAAGATCCCGCTGCGGGCCAGTACCTCGTCCATCGCGCACCTCCGCCTGCGCGTGCCGTCCGTCGGCCGGGTCCGCCGTCCGCTGATCCCTCGCGCGCCGCCAGTCTAGGCGCACGTGAGCAGGAATCAGAGGTGCACCCCTTGGATCGTAGGCTCTGGTACGTGCTGCGCGAGCCATTCCTGACCACCCGTGACGAGGACGGATGGAACATCCCATTGCTGGTCTGGCGTGCCGACGAGCCGCTGCTGGCGGTCGGCACCGCTCCGCTCGGCGGCGGGATCGGCGTACGCCGGTGGGTGGTCAACGCGACCGTGCCGATGTCGTACGACCGGGACGACCCGGCGGCCCACCTGGCCGAGCTGGCCGACGGCCTGGGCCTGGCCGGACCCGGGGTGGGGCTGCTGACCGGGGTCGACGTGGCCGAGGCGGTGGCGCGGGCCGACAGCGGCGTGCGGGTCTGGGCGACGGTCGGGCTCGGCACTCCGGTCTGGGCCGCCGCCCCCGCGCCCGCGCCGGCGGCCCAGCGGGTCGGCACGGTCAACATCGTGGTGTACGTCCCGGCCCGGCTGGGCGAGGCCGCCCTGGTCAACGCGGTGGCGACGGCCACCGAGGCGAAGGCGCAGGCGATCTGGGAGCTGGGGTTGGCGGCGACCGGTACGCCTACGGACGCGGTCACCGTGCTCTGCCCGGCCGACGGTGAGCCCGCCGCGTACGGCGGCCCCCGGTCGACGTGGGGCGCGCCGCTCGCCCGGGCCGTGCACGCGGCCGTCCGGGCCGGTGGCGTCGGCACGGTGGTTCCCTGGTCAGACCGCCGGGCGGGCTGAGCCGGCCGGCGGGCGACACGGCCGGCTATTCCGACCGATCGGCCGTCGTCAGACCGCCTCTCGGGCGGTACCGTCGCGGACGATGTATGCTCCCGCCCGCTCCGTGTCCCGTGTCCGGCGTCGCCGGGCCGCCGCCCTCGGCATGCTGCTGTTCGCACTGCTCGTCGCCGGCTGCGGCGACGGCGGCAGCGGCAGCGGCCCCGTCTGGCAGGCGGGCGGCGGAGGCGCGCCGACCGGCTCGGCGGTCCCCGTCGACGCCGTCCAGCCCAGCGAGCCGGGCGAGTCCGCGAAGGTCGTCTCGCTGACCGCGACCGGTGACGTGATCATGGGCAACGCCCCTTCCCGGCTGCCGGCCAACGGGGGCAAGGACTTCTTCGACGACGTCAAGGCCGCGCTCAAGGGCGACCTGGTGATGGGCAACCTGGAGGAGCCGCTCACCGAGGACACCGGCACCGGCAAGTGCGCGCCCAACGCGACGAACTGCTACCAGTTCCGGGCGCCCCCCGGCTACGCGGCGCACCTGCGCTCCGCCGGGTTCCAGCTGCTCAACCAGGCCAACAACCACGGGTACGACTACGGCCCGCGGGGCTACGAGAACACCCAGTCCGCGCTCAAGGAACACGGGCTCAAGCACACCGGCGCGCCCGGCGAGATCACCGTGGTCGACGTGAAGGGCGTGAAGGTCGCGGTGCTGGGCTTCTCGTCGTACCCGTGGTCGAACAGCCTCACCGACATCGGGGCGGCCAAGAAGGTGGTCGCCCAGGCCGCCGAACAGGCCGACCTGGTCGTGGTGCAGGTGCACATGGGGGCCGAGGGCGCCGACAAGACCCGGGTGAAGCCGGGCACCGAGATGTTCTACGGCGAGAACCGGGGCGATCCGATCCGCTTCTCGCACGCCGTGATCGACGCGGGCGCCGACCTGGTCGTCGGGCACGGCCCGCACGTGCTGCGCGGCATGGAGTTCTACAAGGGGCGCCTGATCGCGTACAGCCTGGGCAACTTCGCCGGCGGGGGGAAGTCGCTGAACAGCTCCGGCCGGCTCGGCTGGGGCGGCGTGCTGAAGGTCTCACTCGCGGCGGACGGCAGCTTCGTCGAGGGCGGGTTCACCTCCACGGCGATGAACGGCGTGGGGCGGCCGGCGGTCGACCGGCAGCACCGTGGCCTCGGGCTGGTCCGGCAGCTGAGCCGGGACAACTTCCCGGAGACCGGTGCCCGGCTCGACAGCGACGGCCGGATCACCGCGCCGGAGGCGTAGCGGGGCCGATCCCAGGCGTGGGCCGCGCCGGGAGGTCGTACCGGCGACGTAGGCTGGCCGGCGTGACCACAAGTCCCCCCGAGACCGACCTCGGCCGTACGCGCCGCGCCCGGCGGATCGGCCGGGCGCTTGCCGAGACCCATCCCGACGCGCACTGTGAACTCGACCACTCCAACGCGTTGGAGCTCGCGGTCGCCACCATCCTGTCGGCGCAGTGCACCGACAAGAAGGTCAACGAGGTCACCCCGAAGCTCTTCGCCCGTTACCGCACCGCCGCCGACTACGCCGGGGCGGACCGGGTCGAGATGGAGGAGCTGATCCGGCCGACCGGGTTCTACCGGAACAAGACCACCTCGCTGATCAACCTCGGCCGCGCGCTCTGCGAGCGGTACGACGGCGAGGTCCCGAAGCGGCTGGTCGACCTGGTCACCCTGCCCGGCATCGGCCGCAAGACCGCCAACGTGATCCTCGGCAACGCCTTCGGGGTCCCCGGCATCACCGTCGACACCCACTTTCAGCGGCTGGTGCGCCGGTGGAACCTGACCGCCGAGACCGACCCGGTCAAGATCGAGCACGCCATCGGCGCGCTGTACCCGAAGCGCGAGTGGACGATGCTGTCGCATCGGGTCATCTTCCACGGGCGGCGGGTCTGCCACGCCCGCAAGCCCGCCTGCGGCGCCTGCACGCTGGTGAAGCTCTGCCCGTCGTACGGCACCGGGCCGACCGATCCGGCGGTCGCCGTCAAGCTGCTCAAGGGGCCGCGCGCCCGGGATCTCGCCGAGGCGGTCGGCATCGACCCGGACCTGGTGCCGCAGCAGGCGGTCGCGGCGGAGGTGCCGTGAACCGGCTCGCGTACCTTCTCGTCCCGCTGCTGCTGGCGGTCGCCGGCTGCACCGTCAGCGAGGAGCCGCCGGCGGGCCCGGCGGCGGCGACCCGGGCGGCCGAGCGTCCCTCGCCGTTCGCCGACTGCGCCACCCTGACCACCCCGCCGGCCTCGGCCGCCCCGGCGCCGAGCGGCACCCGGGGCGACCCGTTGCCGGAGCTGACCCTCTCCTGTTTCACCGGGGGTGCCCCGGTGCCGCTGCGTGACCTCAAGGGTCCCGCGGTGATCAATGTCTGGGCGTCCTGGTGCCCGCCCTGCCGCAAGGAGCTGCCCGCCTTTCAGCGGCTCAGCGAGCGGGCCGCCGGCCGGTTCCAGGTGATCGGGGTGAACAGCCAGGACAGCCGCGGCGGGGCGCAGTCCATCGGCGAGGACTTCGGCGTCCGCTTCCCCATGCTGGTCGACCAGGGCGACGCGTTCGAGCGGGCGCTGGAGCGCAAGGCCTTCCCGCTGACCGTGCTCGTCGACGCCGACGGGCGGATCCGGCACACCGACTCGACCGGTGCGCTGGACGACGCCCGCCTCGCCGAGCTGGTCCGCAAGCACCTCGGCGTGGAGGTGCGGTCGTGACCGGGCACGCGGAGCAGGGATCCATGACCCGTCGGCCCCCGGGGTGGCTGGACCCGCTGCTCGGCCGGCTCGGCACCGCCCGGGCCGAGGACTTCACCCAGCTGACCACCCCGGAGAGTGGCGGCCGGGAGAGCGCCGTGCTGGTGCTGCTCGGTGAGCAGCCGGAGGCCGGCGTCGACGTGCTGCTCCTGCAACGCGCCGCCACGCTGCGCAATCACGCCGGGCAGCCGGCCTTCCCGGGCGGCGCGGCCGACCCGGAGGACGCCGACGCCAGCGCCACCGCGCTGCGGGAGGCGAACGAGGAGGTCGGGCTCGACCCGGCCAGCGTCACCGTGCTCGCCGAGCTGCCGAAGCTGTGGATTCCGGTCAGCGACTTCGTGGTCACCCCGGTGCTCGCCTGGTGGCACGCCCCGCACCCGGTGCGTCCGTGCGAACCGGCCGAGGTGGCGCACGTCGCCCGGCTGCCCGTCAGCGAGCTGGTCGACCCGGAGAACCGGATGCGGGTGCGCCACCCGAGCGGCTGGGTCGGCCCGGCCTTCTCGGTGCGCGGCATGCTGGTCTGGGGCTTCACCGCCGGGGTGCTCAACACGCTGTTGGAGATGGGCGGCTGGGCCCGCCCGTGGCCGCGTTCCCGGGTGGTGGAGCTGCCGCCGACCGGGGCCGCGCCGGCACCCTCGGCCGGCACCGACGCGGTCGACGAGAGCCCCGTACGCTGACCCGGCGGTCACGTTCCGCGAGCGATCGAACACGCCTGTGGCCGGGGCCCGTACCCTTGACGGGTGTCCGTCGTGGATCTCGTCCTGCTCCTACTCGTGCTCGTGTTCGCGATCAGCGGATACCGGCAGGGCTTCGCCATCGGGGCGCTGTCGCTCACCGGGTTCTTCCTTGGCGTGCTGATCGGCCTCCAGGTCGGCCCGCTGGTCGCCCGGCAGTTCACCGACAGCGGAATCCGGGTGCTGATCTCCCTGGTGGCGATCTTCGGGCTGGCGGTGCTGGGGCAGGCGCTGGCCGGCTGGATCGGCTCCCACCTGCGCCAGACCATCACCAACGAGCTGCTCAAGCGGCTCGACGACATCGGCGGTGCGCTCGTCTCGGCCGTGGCGGTCATGCTGGTGGTCTGGCTGGTTGCGGTGCCGCTGGGCTCCTCGTCGGTGCCCTGGGTGGCCTCCTCGGTGCGCAACAGCGCCCTGCTCACCGTGATCGACCGGATCCTGCCCGACAAGGCACAGCAGCTCTCCACGGCGCTGCGCGACACGGTCGACACCAACGGCTTCCCGGACGTCTTCGGCCGGCTCTCGCCGACCCGCGCCCGCCAGGTCTCCCCGCCCGACCCGACGCTGGCCGGTTCCCAGGTGGTGGCGAACAGCCAGCGGTCGGTGGTGAAGGTGCTGGGCTCCGCGCCGAGCTGCGCCCGCCGCATCGAGGGCTCCGGCTTCGTGTACGCCGACGACCGGGTGATGACCAACGCGCACGTGGTGGCGGGCACCCGCTCGGTGGCGGTGGAACTGCGCGGCGAGCGGTACGACGGCGAGGTGGTCGTCTACGACCCGCAGCGGGACCTGGCCGTGCTGCACGTACCGGGGCTGCCCGGGCCGTCCCTGCGCTTCGCGGCCGGCGCGGCCGGCACCGGGGCGGACGCCATCGTGCTGGGCTTCCCCCTCGACGGCCCGTACGATGCCCGCCCGGCCCGGATCCGCGACGTCGACCGGATCACCGGGCCGGACATCTACGCGGCCAAGGACGTGACCCGGGAGATCTACACGATCCGGTCGTTGGTCCGCAGCGGCAACTCGGGTGGCCCGCTGGTCTCCTCGAACGGGCTGGTGCTCGGGGTGATCTTCGCGGCGGCGGCCGACGATCCGAACACCGGCTTCGCGGTGACCGCCGCCGAGGCCCGGCCGGTGGCCCTCGCGGGCGCGGAGCGTACCCGGGCGGTCGGCACCGGCGACTGCACCTGAGTGGCCGGGCGGCGGGCCGACGATCGAGCCGGGCCCGGACTCCGCCAGGTCGGGTCGGACTATCTCGGGGGCACCTCCGGCCCCGGCTCGGCCAGCTCCGGCTCGATGCCCTCCCGGGCGGTACGCGCCGCCCGGTGGCCGGTCCGGGTCCGCCAGGTGCGGAAGGCGGCCGTCGTCGCGGCGAGCACCGCCAGGCCGAGCAACCACCCGCCGACCACGTCACTGATCCAGTGCACGCCCAGCGCGACCCGGCTCACCCCGGTCACCACCGGGACCAGCACGGCCACGGCCCAGAGCGCCCGGCGCAGCGGCCGCCGGTCGCGGGTGAACGGCAGAAGGAGCAGCAGCACGACCCCGGCGGCCAGGGTGGCGTTCAGCGCGTGCCCGGACGGGAAGGACAGCCCGGACGCCCGGGCCACCGGGTCGAGCAGCTCCGGCCGGTGCCGGCCGACCAGCAGCTTGAGCAGCACGCCGAGCAGGCCGCCGCCGGCCATCGTGATGACCACCCAGAGCGCCGCCGGCCGTGATCCGGCCGCCGCGCCGGTGGACGGCGTTCCGGACCGAAGGAGGGGCGGCCGGCGGAGCAGCAGCCAGACCGCCACCGCCCCGGTGGCGATCCGTAGCGGGGTGGGTGCGAAGACGTCGGTCCAGAGACTCATCAGGCGTACCCAGGCCGGATGGTCGAGCGCGTACCGGTGCAGCGCGTCGGTCACCGTGGCGTCGAACCGGAACAGCGGCGGCCAGGTGGCCCGCACCAGCAGCGCCAGCAGGGTGAACGGCACCAGCAGCAGGAACACCGCCGTCGCGGCGAGGACCCGGTGCCGGCCCGGCGAACGGCCCGGGTCGAGCCGGCGTCCGCCCCGGGACCGGTCGCCCGTGGACAGCCGACCGCCCGTGCCCGGCCGGTTCATCCGCTGATCACCATCCAGGAGACCGCCCGTGCCGGTCAGCGGCGAGCCTGCCGGACCCGGCGGACCAGCAACGCGCCACCGGTGAGCAGGGCGACGAACAGGGCGAGGCCGGCCCAGAGCCGTTCCGGCGTCGGGTCGGTGGCCAGGCCGGCCGGACGGGCCGACCACCGGGTTGGCTCCCTCGGGGCATCGAGGGTGCGCGGATCGGCCCCCGCACCGGCGGCGTTCGCGGCGGCCCGCTCCGAGCCGGGCGCCGGGCCGAAGCCCACCACGCCGGGAGAGTCGTTGTCATCGAGCTGGTTACGCCCCACCGACGGCACGTCGGCGGTCAGCGCGGCCACCGGATCCACCATCCCGAAGCCGTACCGGTCGTCCCGGCCGGCGGGGCCGAGATCACGCGCGGTGGTGGTCATCCGGTTGATGATGTCCCCGGCGGACATCTGCGGGTAGCGGGCCCGGATGAGGGCGGCCGTAGCGGCGACCAGCGGAGCCGCGAAGCTGGTCCCCTGCACCCGCCAGTAGCCGCCCTCGGGTCGGGCCCCGAACAGTGCGGTGGCCGGCGCGGTGAGTACGGTCTGGGGACCGGTGATGGAGCCGGACCAGAGGTTCCGGGTGTCGCGTTCGAGGCCGGCGACGGCGACCACCCCCGGCTCGCGGGCCGGGTACCAGACCTGGGTGGTGTTCGAGGTGGCCAGGTTGCCGGTGCAGGCGACCACCACGACGTCCCGGGCGAAGGCGTAGTCGAGGGCCGCGGCCAGGGCCGGGCTGTCCCCGTTGCCGCCGAGGGACAGGTTGATCACGCGGGCGCCGTTGTCGACCGCCCAGCGCACTCCTTTGGCGACGATCAGCGCGTCGTCGTAGCGGTTCTCGTCGTCGAGCACCCGGACCGGCAGGATCCGGGCGTCCGGCGCCAGCCCGACCACCCCACGGTCGTCGTCGGCGCGCCCGGCGATCAGGCCGGCGACGGTGGTGCCGTGGCCGACCGGGTCCGGCCCGTCGGCGCCGTCGGGGGCGACCAGGTCGATGCCGGGAAGCACCTGGCCGGCCAGGTCCGGGTGGGAACCATCCACCCCGGAATCGATCACCGCGACCACCACGCCACGCCCGGTCGACGTACGCCAGGCGGTCTTCGCCCCCAGCGCTTCGAGCTGCCACTGCTCCTCGCGGGCCTGGTCCCCCCGCGCGGTCGTGTCCACCGGGGCCAGCCAGGCCGGCCGCGCGGCGGCGACCGAGTGAGCCGAGGCGACGGGCGTGCGCGGGGACGCGTGCGCGGGCGCGGCCAGTGGACCGGCCACAGTGGCCATGGCGGCGACCGCGGCGAGCGTACGACCGGCGGAGCGCCGGGTGGCGCTCGAAGCTCCCTGCCGATCCCTGATCACGTTCCCCAGCCATTTCATCGCGACCGAAACATGCTGCTCGGAGATTACCGGGTGTCCCGTCCGCCTCGGGCCAAGTCGGTGGGGGTTCAACCTGGCGGAAGGTGGGCCAGTTGCACCAGGCGTACGCCCTCCCGGCGGGTGACCAGTCGACCCCGGCCGGGCGGCAGCGGACCCGCCTTCACCTGGCCGACGAGCGCCCCCTCCTCCGGCCCGCCGGACATCACCAGGCCGGGCGTGGAGAGCTCCCGCAGCCGCTGGATGATGGGCTCGTACGAGGTCCGGCCGGCCCCGCCGGAGCGGCGGGCGAGCACCAGGTGCAGCCCGACGTCCCGGGCCTGCGGCAGGTGCTCCTCCAGTGTGCGCAGCGGGTTCGTCGGCCCGCCGGCCACCAGGTCGTAGTCGTCCACCAGCACGAACAGCTCCGGCCCGGTCCACCATGACCGGTTGCGTAACTCGGCCGGGGTGACCTCCGGTCCCGGCCGCCGGCCCTGGAGATAGCTGGCCGCCGATTCGATCAGCTCGGTGGTGTGCGGCGCGGCCGTGCCGTACCCGATCAGGTGCGGCGTCTCGATCGTGCCCATCAGGCTGCGCCGGTAGTCGACCAGGATCACCCGGGCCTGCTCGGGCGTGAACCGGTTGATGATCGAGGTGGCCAGCGCACGCAGGAACGACGACTTGCCGCACTCGGAGTCGCCGAAGACCACGAAGTTCGGCTCGCTGGCGAAGTCCAGCACCACCGGGCGCAGGTCCGCCTCGGCCACCCCGATCGGGAAGGCCAGCCCACTGGTCGCGCTCTGGTCCAGCTCGGCGTACGGAAGCACCGGCGGGAGTAACCGCACCCGGGGTGCCGCCGGCCCGGCCCACGCTCCGGCGACCGCCTTGACCAGGTCGGTGGTCTCCGTGCCGAGCCCGGTGACCCGGGGCTTGGCGGTGAGGAAGTGCAGCCCGGCGGCGGTGATCCCGCGTCCGGGCCGCTCCTCCGGCACGGTCGCCGCGACCGGCCGCTTGACCAGCACCGAGTCGGCCGGGTCGCCGAGACGTAGCTCCACCCGGGAGCCGAAGAGGTCCCGGATCGCCGGCCGGAAGTCCGACCAGCGCAGGGCGGCGGCCACCACGTGCACCCCGTACCCGAGGCCCCGGGTGGCCAGCTCGATGACCAGCGGTTCCAGGTCCTCGTAGTCGCCGCGCAGGGTGTTCCAGCCGTCGATCACCAGGAACACGTCGCCGAACGGGTCGGTGCCGGGCTGCCCGCCGGCCAGTGCCGCGGCCCGCCGCCGTCGCCAGGCCGCCATCGACTCCACGCCCGCCTCGGCGAAGCGCCGCTCCCGCTCGGCCAGCAGGGTGGCGATCTCCCCGACGGTACGGCGTACGGCCGTGTCGTCGGCGCGCCCGCTCACACCGCCGACGTGCGGCAGGTCGCGCAGCGCGCCGAGCGTCCCGCCGCCGAAGTCCAGGCAGTAGACCTGGACTTCGGCCGGGGTGTGGGTGAGCGCCAGCGCACAGATCAGCGTCCGCAGCACGGTGGACCGGCCGCTGCCCGTGGTGCCGACCACTGCCACGTGGCCGGCCGCCCCGTCCAGGGCCAGCCACAACAGGTCCCGGCGCTGCTCGAACGGCTTGTCCACCAGGGCCACCGGCACCTGGAGGGCGCCGTGCAGCTCCGGGTTGCCGACGGTGAGCCCGCGTACCGGGTCGGCCCCGACCGGGCCGAGCAACTCGTCGAGCGCGGGGGAGGAGTCCAGCGGCGGCAGCCACACCTGGTGCGCCGGCGGCCCCTGGCCGGCGAGCCGTCCGACCAGCAGGTCGAGCAGGCTCTCCGTGGCTTCCTCCACGGCGGGGAGCACGGCCGGGGCGGCGGGCTCGGGCACCGGCACGAGATGGGTGGAGAAGGTCAGCAGCCGGGCCGGGGCCGCGCCGTCCGCGCCTGCCGGGCCACCCCGGCGGCGTACCGGGCCGGAGACGTACGCGGCCTTGAACCGGGCCAGCGGGTCGGTGCCCGCGCGCAGGTAGCCGTGCCCGGGCGTGCGGGGCAGCTTGTACGCGTCCGGCACCCCCAGCACCGTCCGTGACTCCAGCGCGGAGAAGGTCCGCAATCCGATCCGGTACGACAGGTGGGTGTCGAGCCCGCGTAGCCGCCCCTCCTCCAACCGCTGGCTGGCCAGCAGCAGGTGTACGCCGAGGGAGCGGCCCACCCGGCCGATCTGGACGAACAGGTCGATGAAGTCCGGCTTGGCGGAGAGCAGCTCGGAGAACTCGTCGCAGATCAGCAGCAGCGACGGCAGCGGGGCGAGCGGGGTGCCGGCGGCTCGGGCCCGCTCGTAGTCGCGCAGGCTGGCGAAGTTGCCGGCCCGGCGCAGCAGCTCCTGCCGGCGCATCAGCTCGCCGTTGATCGCGTCGACCATGCGGTCGACCAGGGGCAGCGCGTCGGCCAGGTTGGTGATCACCGCGGCGGTGTGCGGCAGCCGCTCGAACGGCGCGAAGGTGGCGCCACCCTTGAAGTCGACCAGGACGAAGTTGAGCTGCTCCGAGCTGTGCGTGGCGGCCAGCCCCAGCACCAGGGTACGGAGCAGCTCCGACTTGCCGGAGCCGGTCGCGCCGATGAGCAGCCCGTGTGGGCCCATGCCGTCCTGCGCCGACTCCTTGAGGTCCAGTTCGATCGCGCCGCCGTCGGCACCCACCCCGATCGGCACCCGCAGCCGGTCCCGGGCGGCCCGGGGCGCCCAGCCCTGCTCGGCGGTGAAGCTCTCCGGTGCGCCGATGCCGAGCAGCTCCGGCAAACCCGGCTCGGCGCCGGGCGGGGCGTCGGGTCCGCGTACCGTGCCGGCGAGCCGCAGCGGGGCGAGCCGGCGGGCGACCGCCTCGGCGTCGGCGAGGTCGAGCGCGTCGGGGGTGCCCACCTCGGCGGGTCCCTCGACGGAGTGCGAACAGAGCCGGCCGTCGGCCAGGTCGAGCAGGAGGGCGTACCGGTCGAGCAGGCGGGGCGGCGGGGTGTCCAGGTCGAGCACGGTGACCGCGTCGATGCCGCCGTCGCCGACCAGGTCGGTGGCCCCGGTCAGGTCGCCCCCGTCGAGCACCACGACCACGTGTGGACCGTCGGTGGCCGGGCCGGCCGGGCTGAACCGGGACCGGCTGGCCAGCACCTCGTCGAGGAGCCGTTCCAGTTCGGCGGCGGAGCTGGTGACCAGCCGGACCGGACCGAGCGCGTCGACGCGGCTGGGGTGGTGGGTGTGCGGCAGCCATTTGACCCACTCCCAGAGCGAGCGCCGCTCCGGGCCGGCGCAGACCGCGATCAGCAGCTCGTCGGGGGCGTGGAAGACGGCGAGCTGGGTGAGTATGGCCCGGGCCAGCGCCTGCGCGGGCGGCGAACCGGTGCCGGGTCGCCCGACGCCTTCCGGTCGCTGCCCGGCATCGGAGGCGTCGGCCTGGAGTCGTCGCGGCGTCGGCCCGCGCAGGAAGACCCGGGCGAAGCCGCGCAGCGAGAGCGCCACCGGCAGTTCCGGCACCACCGAGTACGCGTCGAGAAAGCGCCGCAGCGCTCCCGCGGTCATCGGCTCCAGTTCCTCCAGTGGCCGGGTGACCGGCGGGACCAGCGGGGTGGCCAGGGTCTGCGGCCCGACTCCCACCCGGACCACGGCGAAGTCCGGATCGCCCGGCCGGCGTTCCCACACCCGGTGGCTCTCCACCGTCGACCAGAGCCGCGCCGGGTCGGGGTGCCGGTAGTAGAGCCCGGCCCGCTGCGCCCCGGCCGTCTCCCGTGCCCGGCGGCGCAGGGTGGCCAGGTGGCGGAGGTACTCCCGGCGGGCGGCCATCATCTCCGACTTCTTCGGGCCAGCGCTGCCCCACGAGGTGACCAGCATGGCCAGCGAGGAGAGTCCGAACATGCCGCCCACCACGTACGAGTAGGCCCCACCGCCCCGGCCGAACATCATCGCCATCGCCACCGTGCCGCCGAGCATGGGCAGCACCATCAGCGCCTGCTGCCAGCGCCCGCCGGTGCCCACGGGGATCTCCGGCGGTGCCTCGACGGGCAGCTCGCCGGCCGGGATCTCCGGGGCCGGTCGGCGCGGCGGCCGCTTGATGACGACAGTGGACACTCGCCCTCCAAAAGTGGCTCTCGGTAACCCGAGCCTGGCTCATGGTAGGTAAAGTCCTGTCGTCCGTCAGCCACCGTTCCCGCCTGATATGGAGAGACGCCGATGACTATCGGGCTGGCCCGGGTCACGATCAGCGCCCCTCAGCGGCGGGTGGACGTGGCCCTGCCGGAGCAGGTTCCCCTGGCCGAGCTGCTGCCCGAGGTGCTCCGGCACGCCGGGGAGGGGCTCGCCGACGACGGTGAACGGCACGGCGGCTGGGTGCTGCGGCGCACCGACGGCGCGGTGCTGGCCACCGCGCAGGCGCTGCTACCCCAGGGCGTACGCGACGGCGAGGTGCTGCACCTCGTACCCGCCCGCGCCCAGTGGCCCGAGCTGGAGTACGACGACGTGGTCGAGGCGATCGCCGACGGGGCCCGACGCCGGGGTGCCGCCTGGTCGCCGGCGGCCACCCGGGCCGCCACCCTGACCGGGGCGGGCGTGCCACTCGCCGTGGGGCTGTTCGCCGTGCTCGCCGCCGGACCCGGGCACCACACCGGCTGGCCGGTCGCCACCGGGGTGGCCCTGCTCCTCGTGCTCGCCGCCACCGTCGCCTCCCGCGCGTACGGGGACGGGCCGGCCGGCGCGACCCTCGGCGGGTACGCCCTGCCGTACGCCGCCGCGGCCGGCGCGCTCGCGGTCGGCTCCGGCGACCCGGTCGGCGCGTTCGGGCCGCTGCCCTGGGTGGGCGCGCCCGAACTGCTGACCGGCTCGGTGGCGCTGCTGCTGGCGTCGGTGCTCGGCCTGTTCGGGGTGGCGAGTCGGTCCCGGGTCTTCGTGGCCGGCGCCACCGCCGGGTCGGCCGGCGGGCTCGCCGCCCTCGGCGGGCTCCTGCTCGACCCGGCCGGCACCGCCGCGGTGCTGCTCTGCGTGCTGGTCTTCGCGCTCGGCGGGCTGCCGCTGCTGGCCATCCGGCTCGGCAAGGTGCCGCTACCGCCGATCACCCTGCCCCCGAGCGCCCCGGCCGGCGGCCCCGACGGTGTCCGCGACCTGCCGGACCGGGGCCGGGTGCACGCGGCGGTGGCCCGGACCGAGGAGATGCTGACCGGGATGCTGCTCGGGCACGCCCTGCTGGCGGTCGCCGCCACGGCGGTGCTGGCCACCACCGGCGGCTGGGCCGGCCGGCTGCTGGCGGCGGTCGGCTGCGCGGTGCTGCTGCTGCGCTCCCGGCTGTTCGTGGCCGTCCGTCACCGGGTGCCCACCGTGGCCGCCGGGCTGGCCGGGTACGTCCTGCTCGGCGTGGTGCTCGTCGACCACACCGGGCCGGGCGGCCGGCTCGTCCTGACCGCCGGCGGGCTCGCCCTGGCGCTGCTCGCCGTCGCGGCCGGTGCCACGTACGCCCGACGGCCGGTGTCCCCGTACCTCGGTCGGCTGGCCGACCTGGCCGACACCGCGCTGGTGGTCTCCGTGGTGCCGGTGGCCTGCGCGGTGCTGGACCTCTACGACCGGGCCCGGGGGCTACTGGGTTGAGCACACGCGCGGGCCCGGGTCGCTCCGCGGAGCGACCCGGGCCCGTCGACGTCGAAGATCAGTGCTCGCCGCGCTCCTCGGCCTCCTTGGCGCGCCGGAACGAGGCCTGGATCTCGGCCTCCGCCTCGGTCCGGCCCACCCAGGTCGCGCCCTCGACCGACTTGCCGGGCTCCAGGTCCTTGTACACCTCGAAGAAGTGCTGGATCTCCAGCCGGTCGAACTCGCCCAGGTGGTGGATGTCCCGCAGGTGCTCCTGGCGCGGGTCCTCGTAGGGGACGCAGAGGACCTTGTCGTCGCCACCCTTCTCGTCGGTCATCCGGAACATGCCGATGGTGCGGCAGCGGATCAGGCAGCCCGGGAAGGTCGGCTCGGGGACCAGCACCAGCGCGTCCAGCGGGTCGCCGTCCTCGCCCAGGGTGCCCTCGATGAAGCCGTAGTCGGCCGGGTACTGCGTGGATGTGAAGAGGGTGCGGTCCAGCCGGATCCGGCCGGTCGCGTGGTCCACCTCGTACTTGTTGCGGTGACCCTTCGGGATCTCAACCGTGACGTCGAAATCCATCTTCCACGCTCCCTCGTTTGCCCACGCTGGCTAACGGAAACCAGTGCCGCCGCGCCCGGACAGGGGAATGACCCCCGCCGGCTCCGGCCGCCGCATAGTGTTCGGACCGAAGTAGTGTCACCCAAGTGCTTTCGAGCGGGGGAGGAGGGGGTCGTGGGGAGGGAAGATTCACACTACCGCCCGGAAAGGGTTGACGGACGCAGGTCCGGCACTTCCGGTTCGGGCGGTGTCACCGGTCGCGCGCAGATTCCCGGCGCGCACCTTCCGGGCGTCCCGGGACGTCCGACCGGATCCGCCCCCGTCGGCCGCGCCGACCCCCAGCCGTACCGCGCCGACCCGCAGGGATATGGCGCTGGCCCTCGGGAGTACGGCGCCGACCCGCAGGGGTACGGCGCTGGCCCTCGGGAGTACCGCGCCGACCCGCAGGGATATGGCGCCGGCCCCCGGGAGTACGGCGCTGGCCCTCGGGAGTACGGCGCCGACCCGCAGGGGTACGGCACCGGCCCTCGGGATCACCACGCCGACCCGCGTGAATACCGCTCCGGCCGGGAGTACGGCGCCGACCCGGGGTGGTACGGCCCAGGTCCGGCCGGCCCGGGTCCCGCCGCCCCGGTGAGCTGGCCGGCGCACGACGCGCCCGGCGGAATGCCGGTGAGCCCGCCCGTCCCGCCCGTCGGGGCCGCCCCGCCCCCGCCGCCCCCGCCGCCGCCCCCGCGCGGTCGGCTCCGGCTGGTGGCGATGCTGTCCGCCGTGCTGGTCGTCGCCCTGGCGGTCGTCGGGCTGGCCGTGGTCCGTCCCGGCCCGGTCGCCGGCTGGTTGGGCGGAGACGACACGCCGAAGACGAGCCAGTCGCCCGAGCCCGACCCGCCGGCCGTGCTCGCCGGTGCCGACGCCAACGCGCCACTGCCGACCGCCGAGGGGGTACGCGCCGCCCTCGAACCGCTGGTCCGCGCGGACGCGCTCGGCGACCGGGTGAACGTGTCGGTGGCCGACGTGGCCACCGGCCAGGAGCTGTACGGCCGTGGGCAGGACGATCCCACCGTCCCCGCGTCGGTGACCAAGCTGGCGACCGGGGTGGCCGTGCTGGCCGCCCGCGGGCCGGCGTACCGGATCCCCACCCGGGCGGTGGCCGGCTCGGCCCCCGGCGAGGTGGTCCTCGTCGGCGGTGGCGACCCGACCCTCGCGGTGGACGAGAACAGTTTCTACCCGGGTGCGGCCCGCCTCGACGACCTGGCCGCCCAGGTAACCAAGGCGCTCGGCGGCACCGCACCTACGAAGGTCACGGTCGACTCGTCCCTGTTCTCCGGCCCGGTGTACGAACCCGGCTGGGACTCCGACATCCCCACCGGCGGCTACGGCGCGGCTATCACCGCGCTGACGACCGACGCCGCCCGCAGGGATCCGGTGGCCGCTCGGAAGAACTTCGACGACACCCACGGCGCCGCCGAGCGGGTGCCCCAGCCGGACCTGACCGCCGGCCGGCAGTTCGCGAAGCTGCTCGGGCTCTCCGGGGCGGCCGCCGAGGTGAAACGGGGCAGCGCGCCCGCCGCCTCCGGCGCCGCGGCCCCCGCTTCCGGCACGGAACTGGGCAAGGTCGAGTCGCTGCCGATGATCCGGCTGGTCGACATCATGATCAGCGACAGCGACAACGTCATCGCCGAGTACCTGGCCCGGCAGGTGGCGCTGACCAAGGGCAAGCCGGCCTCGTTCGTCGGGGGTGCCGCCGCCACCGACCAGACGCTCGGCGAGCTGGGCCTGCCGGCCGACGAGATCAGTCTGGCCGACGGCAGCGGGCTGTCCAGGACCAACCGGATCAGCCCGTCGCTGCTCACCGACCTGATCACCCTGGCCGGCAACGGCAGCCACCCGGAGCTGGCGGCCATCTTCGGCGGCCTGCCGGTCGGCGGCTGGTCCGGCACCCTGGACGGGCGCTACAAGAAGTCGGCGACGAAGGCCGGAGCCGGCGTGGTCCGGGCCAAGACCGGCACGCTGACCGGGGTCAACGCGATCGCCGGGCTGGTCACCACCGCCGACGGTCGGCTGCTCACCTTCGCCGTCCTGACCGACCGGACCACCGGCGGCCTCGACGACACCCGGGAGGCCCTCGACCGGATCAGCTCCGCGCTGGCCGGCTGCGGCTGCCGCTGACCCGCTGCGGCCCCGGCTCCGGCGTCGACCGCCCGCCGCGAGCCGGGGTGGGGGTGTCGCGGCGCGGGTACGGTTGGTACATGGCGCAGTTCGTGGACTGGGATCTGGCCGCCGCGACCGCGGGGGCGCTGGGCAAGTCGGGCCCCCGGGTGTCGTACGCGGAGGCCACCGACGTGGTCGGCGAGCTGCGCCGGCTGACCGAGGAGGCCGCCGGGCACGTCGCCGACTACACCGGCCTGCGCGCCCAGGTCACCCACCCGCCGGTACGCGTGGTGGACCGCCGGGACTGGGCGGCGGCCAACATCGCCGGGCTGCGTGAGGTGATCACCCCGCTGGTGAACCGCATCTCCGGGGACAAGGCTCCCGGGCCGCTGACCGAGGCGATCGGCTCCCGGCTCACCGGGGTGCAGGCCGGCACGGTGCTGGCGTACCTCTCCGGCCGGGTGCTCGGCCAGTACGAGGTCTTCGCCGGCGACCCCGGCCAGCTGCTGCTGGTCGCGCCGAACATCGTCGAGGTGGAGCGGAAGCTGCAGGCCGACCCCCGGGACTTCCGGCTCTGGGTTTGCCTGCACGAGGTGACCCACCGGACCCAGTTCACCGCCGTGCCGTGGATGCGCGCGTACTTCCTGAGCGAGGTGCAGGCGTTCGTGGACGCCGCGCAGGGCGGCGAGCACCTGCTGGAGCGGCTGCGGCGCGGGGTCGCCACCCTCTCCGACGCGGTGAAGGACCCGGACAGCCGGGCCAGTGTGCTGGACCTCGTGCAGACCCCGGCGCAGCGGGCCGTGCTCGACCGGCTCACCGCGCTGATGACCCTGCTGGAAGGACATGCCGAGTTCGTGATGGACGGCGTCGGCCCGCAGGTGATTCCCAGCGTCGAGTCGATCCGGGCGGCGTTCAACCGCCGCCGGGAGGCCGGCAACCCGCTGGAGAAGGCGATCCGCCGGCTGCTCGGCATCGAGGTCAAGATGCGCCAGTACGCCGAGGGCCGCAAGTTCGTGCACGGCGTGGTCGACCGCGTCGGCATGGCGGGTTTCAACAAGATCTTCGCTTCGCCGTTGACCCTGCCGCGGCTCGACGAACTGGGTGACCCGGACGCGTGGGTGGCCCGGGTGCACGGCGGTCCGGCCCGGGCCACCCCGGCCGCCGGCTGAGCCCGCCCCGCGGGAACGGAGACTGGCAGCATGGCCGCGCTCGCCCCGCCCGTCGCCGCCGTCCGGGTCGCCGTACGCCGGGCGTTGACCGGGCTGCCCGGGCCGGGGCCGGTGCTGGTGGCCTGCTCCGGCGGTGCCGACTCGTTGGCGCTGGCCGCCGCGACCGCCTTCGTGGCGCCCCGCCTCGGCCGACGCGCCGGCCTGGTGACCGTCGACCACGGCCTGCAACCCGGCTCGGCCGAGCGCGCCGAGGTGGTCGCCGGCTGGGCGCGTGAGCAGGGCCTGGAGCCGGTCGAGGCGGTGTCCGTACGGGTCGCTGGGCGGCCCGGGGGCCCGGAGGCGGCGGCCCGGGACGCTCGCTACGAGGCGCTGGTCGATGCCGCCCGGCGGCACGATGCCAGCGCGGTGCTGCTCGGTCACACCCGCGACGACCAGGCCGAGACGGTGCTGCTCGCGCTCGCCCGGGGCGCCGGCCCGCGTGGCCTGGCCGGCATGCCGGAGCGTCGCGAGCTGGCCGGGGTGCCCCTGCTGCGACCGCTGCTCGACGTCGCCCGCGAGGACACCCGCAAGGCGTGCGCCACGCTCGGCCTGACTCCCTGGGACGATCCGCACAACGCCGATCCGGCGTACGCCCGCTCCCGGGTCCGCGCCGACGCGCTGCCGGCCCTGGTCAAGGCGCTCGGTCCCGGGGTGGTGGACAACCTCGCCCGGACCGCCCGCCAGGTCGCGGCCGACACCGCGGCCCTCGACGCCCTGTCCGCCGCCGCGCTCGCCGACGTGCGGGCCGCCGAGGGTGGGCTCGCGGTCGAGGCGCTGGCCGGGTTGCCCGCGGCGGTACGCACCCGGGTGCTGCACGCCTGGGCCCGGGAGCTGGGCGCGTCGCCGGCCGCCCTCTCGCACCGGCACGTCGCCGCGCTGGACGCCCTGGTCACCGACTGGCACGGGCAGGGTGCCGTGCACCTACCCGGCGGGCTGCCGGTGCTCCGCCGTGCCGGCCGGCTGATCTCCTCGGACGTGGCCGGGTCCTGACCCGACCGGTCCTCCACCCATCCCCGAGCCTGACCTTGATCGACTCGGTGTGTGCGAGCGATGCTGGGCTGGTGATCAGGCCTCGACCCGTTCCCGGAAGGTGGTCCGGTAGGCGTGCGGGGTGGTGCCGACCCGGCGGGTGAAGTGGTGTCGCAGGGCGGCGGCGTCGCCGAAGCCGGCCTGGCCGGCGACGCTCTCCACGCTCAGCCGGGTCTCCTCCAGCAGCCGCCGGGCCAGCAGCACCCGCTGGTTGGTCAGCCAGTCGTGCGGGGTGGTGCCGGTCTCGGCGCGGAACCGGCGGGCGAAGGTACGCGGCGCCATCCCGGCCCGGGCGGCCAGCTCGTCCACGGTCACCGCCCGGTCGAGGTGGCCCATCAGCCACTCCAGCACCGGCTCCAGGGTGGGCGCCTCCGGCGCCTTCGGGATCGGCGCCTCGACGTACTGGGACTGGCCGCCGTCGCGGTGCGGCGGGACGACCATCCGCCGGGCCAGCCGGGTGGCGGTCGCCGATCCGTGTTCCTGGCGGACCAGGTGCAGGCATGCGTCGATCCCGGCGGCGGTGCCGGCACTGGTCAGCAGCCGCCCGTCCTGCACGTACAGCGAGTTGCACCGGACCCGGGCCGCCGGGAACCGCCGTTGCAGCTCGTCGACGTGCCGCCAGTGGGTGGTGCAGTCCCGCCCGTCGAGCAGCCCCGCCTCGCCCAGCACGAAGGCGCCGGAGCAGACGCTGAACACCCAGGCGCCCCGGTCGGCGGCCCGGCGCAGCGCCGCCAGGACCGGTGCCGGGACGCCGGCCCCCTCGGTGTGTGCCGGCACCGCCACCAGGTCGGCATCCTCGACCGGGGTCAGGTCGGCGTGCGGGGTGAGCAGGAAGCCGGACCGGCTGCGGACCGGCTGGCCGTCGGCGGTGCAGACGTCGAAGCGGTAGCCGGGGAAGCCGTCGGCCGTCCGGTCGGTGCCGAAGACCTCGGCGAGGACGCCGAGCTCGAACGCGGCGACGTTGTCGAGCGCGAGGACCACCACCGAGCGAAACATGTGACGAGGGTAACCCTGCGGATGGCAGGAAATCGAGGGACGCTGGCATTCCTGCCACTGTCCGGGCGGGGCGGCGGGGCGCAGACTGGGCTGTGTCCGGTGCGCACCGGCGGCGAAACCGACATCAACCACGCGAAAGCGAGCGCCGCCATGTCTGCTCTGCTCCTCCTGTTCTTCCTGCTCCTCCTCGGTGTCGCGAGCGCCCTCGGGTTGACCGCGGACACCCGGGACTCGGCCGACTGGCGGCCGAGCGACGACGGTCGCCGCTGGTCCTCCCGTACCTGCTGAGACGACTTGCACCTTCTGCGACGAATATCCCGGCGGGGCCGGGTCCAAAGCGGCGGCCCCGCCGACGGAGCGCATCCGGCGTACGGCAGGCTAGAAGCATGGCTGACGGCTCCTGGTACGACGCCGACATCGACCACGTGATCATTTCCGAGGCGCAGATCCGCGAGAAGACCGCGGAACTGGCCAAGCAGGTTTCGGCGGACTACGCGCACGTCGAGGACGGTCTGCTGCTCGTCTGCGTGCTCAAGGGCGCGGTCATGTTCATGGCCGACTTCGCCCGCGCGCTGGGCCGCCAGGGTCCGCCCGCCGAGCTGGAGTTCATGGCCGTCTCCTCGTACGGCCAGGGCACCACCTCCTCCGGCGTGGTCCGGATCCTCAAGGACCTGGATCGGGACATCGCCGGCCGGCACGTGGTGGTGGTCGAGGACATCGTCGACTCCGGGCTGACCCTCTCCTGGCTGCTGCGCTACCTGGAGTCCCGCTCCGCGGCCAGCGTCGAGGTGGTCGCCCTGTTCCGCAAGCCGGACGCGGTCAAGGTGTCCGTCCCGGTCAAGTACGTCGGCTTCGACATCCCGACCGAGTTCGTCGTCGGCTACGGCCTCGACTTCGGCGAGCGGTACCGGGAGCTGCCCTACGTCGGCGTGCTCAAGCCCGAGGTGTACGCCCGGGCCTGAGCCCCGGCCGGGCCCCTCCCGGCCCGTCAAGCGGACGTACAGCGGGCTCTCAGCCTTTCGGTCTACGGTAGAGGCCGGTGACGTGGAGGCATTCTTCGCGCCCGGCCCCTCGTACCGCGTGACCGGGCGTTCGGGTGGCCGGATGAGGAGCTCCCCGCCACGCCGGCTCAAACCCGGGTTCGCCGTACGCGTAAGTGCCGGGCTCGCAAGCTCACATCTGGCTCGAACGGTGTACCGTCGAATGACCGCGGCGCGACACTTGACGCGCCTCGGGGTCGGGGCCGGCCCGCACGGCGGCTGCGGCGCCGCTCGAGGCGGCGACACCATTTAGACGGTCAGGACGTCGATCAGGAGGATGCGGGCGTCTCGATGCCCGACGACAGTATGGAACGTACGCGTTTCTTCCGCCGACCGGTGGTCTGGATCATCCTGGTCATCCTCGGCGCCGTTGTGCTCAGTCAACTCTTCACGGCTGGTCCCAGCTTCCACCGGGTAGACACGTCGGTGGCGCTCGACCAGCTCCACACCGCTAAGATCAACAAGGTCGTCTTCCAGGACAAGGAACAGACGATCCAGCTCGAACTGGCGCAGAAGGCCAAGTTCGACAACACCACGACCGACCGGATCGAGGCCCAGTTCCCGTACGCGGCGGGCAACGACGTCTGGAAGCAGGTGCTCGACGCCAAGGCCGCCGACCGGATCACCGGCCCGGCCGACGCCAAGGTCTCCTCGGACAGCATCTGGGTCAGCCTGCTGGTCAACCTGCTCCCCATCGCGCTGCTCGTGCTCCTGCTGCTGTTCTTCATGTCGCAGATGCAGGGCGGCGGCTCCCGGGTGCTCAACTTCGGCAAGTCCAAGGCCAAGATGATCACCAAGGACACGCCGAAGACCACCTTCGCGGACGTGGCCGGGGCGGACGAGGCCGTCGAGGAACTGCACGAGATCAAGGACTTCCTGCAGAACCCGGCGAAATACCAGGCCCTGGGCGCCAAGATCCCGAAGGGCGTGCTGCTCTTCGGCCCGCCCGGCACCGGTAAGACCCTGCTCGCGCGGGCGGTCGCCGGTGAGGCCGGGGTGCCGTTCTACTCCATCTCCGGCTCGGACTTCGTGGAGATGTTCGTCGGTGTCGGCGCCAGCCGGGTCCGCGACCTCTTCGAGCAGGCCAAGTCGAACGCGCCGGCGATCGTCTTCGTCGACGAGATCGACGCGGTCGGTCGGCACCGCGGCGCCGGCATGGGCGGCGGCCACGACGAGCGGGAGCAGACCCTCAACCAGCTCCTGGTCGAGATGGACGGCTTCGACACCAAGGGCGGCGTCATCCTGATCGCCGCCACCAACCGGCCGGACATCCTCGACCCGGCGCTGCTGCGCCCGGGCCGCTTCGACCGGCAGATCCCGGTCGACGCCCCCGACATGGAAGGCCGCAAGGCCATCCTGCGGGTGCACGCCAAGGGCAAGCCGTTCACGCCCGACGTCGACCTCGACTCGGTCGCCCGGCGTACCCCGGGCTTCAGCGGCGCCGACCTGGCCAACGTGATCAACGAGGCCGCCCTGCTCACCGCCCGCAAGGACCAGCGGGCGATCACCAACGACTCCCTGGAGGAGTCGATCGACCGGGTGATCGCCGGGCCGCAGCGCCGGACCCGGGTGATGAGCGACCAGGAGAAGAAGATCACCGCGTACCACGAGGGTGGGCACGCGCTGGTCGCCTGGGCGCTGCCGCACGCCGCGCCGGTGCACAAGGTGACGATCCTGTCCCGGGGTCGGTCGCTGGGCCACACGCTGGTCCTGCCGACCGAGGACAAGTACACCCAGACCCGGGCCGAGATGGTCGACACGCTGGCGTACGCGCTGGGTGGCCGGGCCGCCGAGGAACTTGTCTTCCACGAGCCCACCACCGGCGCCGGCAACGACATCGAGAAGGCCACCCAGCTGGCCCGCGCGATGATCACCCAGTACGGCATGAGCTCCAAGCTCGGTGCGATCAAGTACGGCACCAGCGGCGACGAGCCGTTCCTCGGCCGCAGCATGGGCCACGAGCGGGACTACTCGGACGCGGTGGCCGCCGAGATCGACGGAGAGATGCGGGCGCTGATCGAGCTGGCCCACGACGAGGCCTGGGAGATCCTGGTGGAATACCGGGACGTCCTGGACAACATCGTGCTCGAGCTGATGGAGAAGGAGACTCTCTCCACCGCCGACATGGCCCGGATCTGTGCCCGGGTGGCGAAGCGCCCGCCGATGGCCCCCTACCACGGCTTCGGCAAGCGTCAGCCCTCCACCGAGCCGCCGGTGCTCACCCCGGCGGAGAAGGAGGCTCTGAAGGCGCAGGCCCAGGCCGACGGTGCCTCGGTCGGCGGCTCGTCGAACAACTCGGACGGTACGCACTGAACACGGACGCCGCGGCCAGCCCTGACAAGGGGCTGGCCGCCTCGTCGACCGAGCCCGACGGTGACGAGGCCCTCGACTACGTCGCCGCACGCCTGATCAGCGGCAAGCTCACCGGCCGGCCGGTCGAGGAGACCATGGACCTGGCCCGGATCGAGAAGGCCGTCCGGGAGATCCTCATCGCCGTTGGCGAGGACCCGGACCGTGACGGCCTCCAGCAGACGCCGGCCCGCGTCGCCCGCGCGTACGCCGAACTCTTCGCCGGCCTGCGGGTCGACCCGGCGCAGGTGCTCACCACCACCTTCGAGGCCAACCACGAGGAGTTGGTGCTCGTCCGGGACATCGACGTGATGAGTCTCTGCGAGCATCACCTGCTCCCGTTCCGGGGCAGCGCGCACATCGGATACATCCCGGGCCCGGACGGCC
Organism: Micromonospora eburnea; assembly: GCF_900090225.1. NCBI lineage: Bacteria > Bacillati > Actinomycetota > Actinomycetes > Micromonosporales > Micromonosporaceae > Micromonospora > Micromonospora eburnea. The sequence goes on along the minus strand of NZ_FMHY01000002.1, from coordinate 6,805,934 downwards.
GGATCACCGGGCTGTCGAAGCTGGCCCGGCTGGTCGAGGTCTTCGCCCGCCGCCCCCAGGTGCAGGAGCGGCTCACCGCGCAGATCGCCGACCTGCTGATGAACAAGCTGGCCCCGCGCGGCGTCGTGGTGGTGCTCGAATGCGAGCACATGTGCATGGCGATGCGCGGCATCCAGAAGGCCGGCGCCAAGACGATCACCTCGGCGGTCCGGGGCACCCTGCAACACGACGCCAAGTCCCGCGCCGAGGCAATGGCCCTCATCATTCCCCGCTGAGGCGCAAGGAGGGGCCCCTTCTTAACGCCTCCGGTAGAGAAGGGCTCCCCTCTCACGCTGCCGGCGCGTTAGCCGGCTAACATTGCCAGGACGATGGCGGCGGTGGTCAGCACCGCCGGGATCAGGCACACCAGCGCGCCGAACCGAGGGGTCCGGTCCACCCGGTCCTGCGGGCGGGGCCGGAACAGCCGCCCCACCGCGAGCCAGCCCAGCATGAACGCGACGGCCGGCATCGGCAGCCCCACCACCAGCGCCGCGATGGCCGCCGGGCTGGTGCCGGTGGCGAGGAAGAGCACCACCTGGACCAGCGGGACCACCAGCGCCAGCGGCCCGTACACCAGCAGGTTGCGGGGGCGAGACGGCCACCGCGCCAGCCGGGGCAGACCGCGTGCGGCGAGCGTGTCGTCGGCTGCCTCCGCCCAGCCACCTGCGGTCCGCAGGCAGGCCAGCACCGCCGCCGGGCCGGCCATCATCGACCGGGCCGCCTCGGTGACCTCCGGGGGCGTCGGCACCAGCGAGATCGCCGGTACGCCCCGGTCCCGCAGCCGCGACTGCTGCGCGGCCAGCCGTTCCCGTACCGCGGTCAGCTCCTCCCGGGCCGCCGCCACCGACCGGGCCTGCTCGCCGGCGGCGGTCGCCGCGGCCCGGCGTACCCCGTCGAGCTGCCGGGCGGCGGCGACGTAGTCCGCCCAGCCCGTCGCGACCGGGTCGATGTCGACCGTCGGGCCGCCGGGCCGGGACGCGGCCGTACCCGTCTCGCTCACGCCGCCGCCTCGCTCCGCTCCACGGCGGCGCGAGGCGCCACGCTGCTGAGCCGAATGGTTCGCTCGCTCACGCCGGCTCCTCCCCGAACGGGACCAGGACCGTCCCCTGCTCCCCGGCACCGTCCCAGAGCACCGCCCGTCCCGGCCGGGGCCGCCACAGCACCGGCCGGTCGAAGAGCTGTTCGAGCCGGCTACCCGGCACGTCCGTCACCACCACGGCGGTCAGCTTGTCCAGCTCGCCCTCCGGGCCGAGCAACCCCGCCAGCGGGGCCACCGAGCGCCACCAGCCGAGCAGGTGCCGCCCGGCCGGCGGCCCCTCCAACAGCAGCGCCCGCAGCCGGTCGGGCGGCAGCTCGGTCGCGTCCGGCACGTCCAGCCCGAACACCACCAGGTAGCCCGGCTCGCCGGCCTCCAGCGTGGCCCGTAGCCCGGCCACGTCGATGGTCGTCACCTCGTGTCGCTCCGCCAGCTCCGCGGCGAGGGCCGCGGCCGGCTCGGCCGACCCGTTCGCCAACGGCGCCAGCACGAACCGCGCCGAGGCGTGGTGTGCGGCCACGCTCCGGACAGCCGTGACCAGCAGCCGCTCGGCCTCCTCGTCCTGGCCCAGCACCGCCAGATTCCGACCGGCGGCCGGCCCGAGCGAAACGGCGGCCGTCGACCGGCGTACGTCCACGGCCCGGCCGAGCAACGCGGCCGGGGCGTGCGCCCGACCGGCCAGGGCGGCCCGGTAGCGCGGGTCGTTGGCGAGCAGCGGGCGCGCGTACCCGGCGAAGACCACCGGCGGAGTGGTGTCCTCCGAGCGGGCCGACCAGAGCCGGTGCCGCAGCTCGGCGAGGAGATCCTGGTCCTCGTGCGGGTCCGGGAACCGGATCATCCGCTCGTGGCCCCGGGTCGCGCCGCGCGGGCCGCCCAGCCCCCCGGCCGTGTTGACCACCGCGCTGCCCACCGGCAGGCCGGCCGCCGCGTCGTTCGTCGGTTCCAGCACCGCCGCGCCGCCGGGCAACGCCACCCGGACCGGAAACTGGCCGAGCAGCGGATCGCGTGGGCCGCCGACGCCGAGGTCACCCTCGCCGGCCAGGACCAGATGGATCCCGTACGCGCGCGCGGCGCGGGCCAGCGCCTCCAGCCGGGCGAGGAAGTCCGTGGCCAACCGGTCCCGGTCCCGCAGCAGCAGCAGCGGGAAACCGTCGATCACGCAGACGATCCGGGGCAGCGGCTGGTGCTGGCGCAGCTCCGCGTAGCGCTGCCCGCCGGCCCGCCGGCCCGCGTCCTCCCGGCGGCGCAGTTCCGCCTCCAACACGCCGAGCAGGTCCGCCACGTACTCCCGGTCGGCGGCCATCCCGGCGGCCCGCACCTGCGGCACCCAGGACCGGTCCCGCTCGGTCTGCAGGAACTCCACGAAGGACTCGCCCTCGTCGAGGTCCGCCAGATAGAAGGCCAGCTCGTCGGGACCGTACCGGGCGGCCAGGCCGAACAGGACGTTGGTGAGGAATGCCGACCGCCCCGCCTGCGAGCGGCCGCTGACCAGCCAGTGCGGGGTCAGCTCGGTGAAACCGAGGCTGACCGGCCGGCCGCTGGCGTCGCCGACCACCGTGGCGAGCCCGTCGACGGAGTCCGACGCCCACAGGTCGCCGGCGGGCAGCAGGTCGGTCAGGGCGAGCCGGGAGCCGTCCTCGATCTGCCGGGCCAGCCGGCGGCAGACCTCGGTGACCAGCTCCTGCGGCGGGTCCTCCTCTAGGAAGACCGGCGAGTTCAGACCACCGGGCGGCTCGGCCCCGGGACTGCTCAACCCCGTGCCGGGAGGATCGCCCACCAGCGCGTATGCCGTGCGTACCGCCAGCGGAGTGGCCTGGGACAGTGGTGTTCCGGGCGGCCAGCCGGCCACCACCAGGTGCAGGCCCGCGCGGTGGCCCTGGGCGGCCAGTTCCCCGATCCGGGCGAGGTCCGACGGGGCGGTGCCGTCGGGCAGGGCGGCCACCACCAGCAGCAGCGTACGGTCGTGCCCGCGCTGCCGGGCCGTGCCGGCGGCAACCCACTGCTCGGCCTCGGTCAGGACCGCCCGGAGCCCCGCCACGTCGGTGGCGGGCGGCGGCAGCAGTCCCGCGTCGGCCAGCGCCGCGAACCCGGCGAACGTGCTCCCGGCTCCGCCCACCGGCCCGGCACCGGCCCCGGCAGCACCGTCCACCGCCCGAGCCAGCAGGGCACCGGCCGGGGTGGCGGCGAACAGCCGGAGCAGGATGGCCCGGAGCAGCCCGGCCACCCGCGGGTCGCGGGCGTCGGTGCCGACGCTCAGGTGCCCACTGCCGAGCAGCGGCACCAGCGCGGGAAACCGGGCGTCGTCCAACGGGGCGGCGGTGCCGACCCGGACCACCGGCGGTGGGCCGTCCCCGGGTGGGGTGGTCGGGAGCAGCGTCTCCAGTGGGGCCCCGGCCCAGCCCGGCGCGGCGAGCGCCGCCGCCGTCCGGAGCCGCTCCGCCAGCTCGTACTGCCGGTGGTGGTCGGCCGGGGCGGGTCGGATCTCGTCGAGGATGCCGGCCGCCGCGGTCGCCGTGGCCTCGGCCCTGCGGTGCAGCGCAGCGGCCCGACCGGCTCGCGCCTTCGGACCCGCCATCGCGTCCACCTCACTTCCCGAGGCCGACATCTCCTCCCCGAGCTGTGACGGTATCCCAGTCGAGGTCCGTCCTCCGGGATGTCGGTCGGCGCTGCGCCGGTCCTGGCGCGTCGGCGGTGAGCAGGCTCACTAGGGTGAGCAGCCAGCGGCCTGATCCGCCGCCTAGCCGTCCTTCTTCGCGATCGCTTCGCGTACGGCCGGGACGATCTCCTTGGCCCAGTGGCTGAGGGAGACCCGGTCCGGCGTTCCGCCTTCGGGTGAGAAGAGCATGAACCCTGATACGCCGTGTTCCAGCACGGCCCCGGTCAGTTCCTCGACCCACTGGCCCACCGAACCGCCGATCCAGCGGCCCTCGCGGTCGCGGGTGGCGGGCAGCGGTCGATCGGTGATGCGCCCGGGGAAATTAAAGACCGTGCGGATCTCCCGCGGATCACGGCCTGCGGCCGCCGCCGCCTCGTCGATGACCGGCCGGGAGGACCGGTATCGGTCGCTGAGCCAATCCGCCGCGTGCCCCGGGATCCAGCCGTCGGCCACCCGGCCGGTGGCGGCCAGGGATTTCCGGCCGACCGAGCCGGTCCAGACGGGCGGTGCCGCCACCGGAGCGGGCTCGATCTGGTCCACCTGGTAGTGGCGGCCTCGGTACGTGACCGGCGCACCGCCACCCGACAGCATCTTGACCAGGACGATCGCCTCCTCGAAGGCGTCCACGGCGTCGGCCGGCGACAGCCGCGGCACCCCCATGTCGCGGATCCGCTCCCATGACCCGCCCGCGCCCATGCCCAGCACGACGCGACCGCCGGACAGCGCCGACAGCGCCGCCACCGTCCGGGCCAGCATCGGAGCGGGCCGGGTCGGCAGGTTGGTCACGTTGGCGAAGCCCGCGAGGCGCTGCGTACGTCCGAGGACGAATCCGAGGGTGGCGTAGGCGTCCAGGCGCTTACCGAGGTAGGGATGGTCCGACAGGGAGAAGAGGTCGAGCCCGTCATGGTCGGCCTGTTCGGCCATCCGCAGCAGCTCCGGCCCGTCGTCGATGATGCTGTGCGCTCCGAACCCGAAGACGACTTCTTGTACAGACAATGCTCTGCCTTCCTTCGATGGGGGGTGGCCGTCGGTCCGTCCGGACGGTGGCCGCCGACGTGCCGGGTTTCAGCGCCGGGCGCGATTTACCAGGCGTACGCCTCGGGCGCGGGCTTGGCCCCGTTCGGTGCGGGCGGTGGGAACAGCTCGTCCAGCTTGGCGAGGGTGTCGTCGTCGAGCGTGATCTGCGGTGCGCGCAGCGAGCCGTCGAGCTGCTCGGCCGTCCGCGGCCCGATGATCGGCCCGGTCACCCCGTCCTGCGCGAGGAGCCACGCCAGTCCGACGTGGGCCGGGTCCTCGCCGATCTCGGCGCACAACTTCTCGTACGAACCGATGGTTTCCCGGTGTTTCGCGAGCGTGTCTGCCGAGCGTCCGGAGCTGCCGCGGGAGGCGCGGCCCTCCTTGTGCTTGCGCAGGACGCCGCCGAGCACCCCGCCGTTCAGCGGCGACCACGGGATCACGCCCAGCCCGTACGCCCGCGCCGCGGGCAGCACCTCCAGCTCGACCCACCTGGTCATCAGGTTGTAGATCGACTGTTCGGAGACCAAGCCGAGGAAGTGCCGTGACCGCGCGGCCTCCTGTGCCTGCGCGATGTGCCAGCCGGCGAAGTTGGACGAGCCGAAGTAGAGCACCTTTCCCTGCTGGCGCAGGACGGTGAACGCCTCCCAGATCTCCTCCCACGGCGTGTTCCGGTCGATGTGGTGCATCTGGTACAGATCGATGTGGTCGGTCTGCAGCCGCCTGAGTGACGCGTCGGCCGCGCGCCGGATGTTCAGCGCGGACGCGAATCGTTGATTGGGCCAGTCGCCGGTCGGAGGTAGAGCTTGGTGGCCAGTACGGTCTTCTCGCGCCGACCGCCGCCCGTGGCGAACCACCGGCCGATGATCTCCTCGGTGACGCCATCGCCCGGCGTCATGCCGTACACGTTGGCGGTGTCGAAGAAGTTGATTCCGTGCTCATGCGCGCGGTCCATGATCGTGTGACTGTCGGCCTCGGACGTCTGCGGGCCGAAGTTCATGGTGCCCAGAACGAGCCGGGACACGGTGAGGCCGCTGCGGCCGAGGTGGGTGTACTCCATTTGTGCCAGCCTTTCAGGCGGTGGGGCCAAACTGCTCGATGAAGCGGCCGGTGAACAGGTCCGCGCCCTTGTACTCGGAGACCATCGCGGGCGGGGCGACGAATGGGCCCTCGGGCGAGGGCAGCTGCCCGACACCGCCGTTCGGGCCGAGCGGGAGCAGGATCATGGGAAAGGGCAGGGGCTGGTAGGTGGCCGAGGGCTGCTCACCGTTCAACCGACTGATGATGTTCTTGACGACCACCTCGGCGTGCTGCATCGCGTAACCGGCCATCTTGGCCTCCGGGACGTCGGTGATGTCTCCGACCGCGTAGACGTGGTCGTACCCCTTGACGTTGAGAAACTCGGTCACGGGCACCTGGCCCCGCGGGTTGAGCGTGGTGAGCTTGCCGTCGGCGAGGTAGCCGCTGTTGGTGCGCGTCCCGTGGGCGCGGAACCAGATGTCGGCGGTGATCTCCTCGCCTCCGGCGGTGGTGACGGTGAAGGTGCCCGCCTGGCCGGCCTCGGTGCTCGGCGGCACCGCCAGCCTGGTGCCGAGGCGCACCTCGACGCCCCGGGCGTCGAGCTGGCCGTGCAGGTCCTCGACCACCTCCGGCTTGAAGCCGGGGAGCAGCTCCTCGGCCGGGTCGACGATGGTCACGTGCTTGTCCGGCCAGACCTCCTTGATCTCCCCGGCAAGTTCCAGGCCGACCGGGCCGGCGCCGAGAATCAGCACCCGGTCGGTCTGGCGAAGTTCCTTGTGTGTCCGGCGGAGGTCGTCCACCGCCTCGCTGATCGAATCGGAGACGGGCTTGGCCGGGTAGCTGTAGCTGGAGCCGGTGGCCAGGACCACGTAGTCCGCCGCGACACGCTCACCCGAAGCCAGCGTGACACCGCTGGGGTCCACCGAGGCCGCGCGGTCGCGGACCACCCTGCCCTGCGTGAGCAGCGTCTCGAAGGGAAAGAACATGTTGGCCGCCCACTCGGGCCGGGTCACCGCCCGCAGCGATGCGGCCGCGTTGACGAACGCGTCCCGGGGATCGGATGAGGACGACGTCGGCCATGGATTCCAGCGCCTTGGCGACCGCGGCGCCTCCGTAGCCTCCGCCTATGACCGCGACTGTACGACTCATGTTGCACGCTCCCAAGAATGGCGAAGTTCGGGCCACGAACCATATTAGTTCGTGGCACGAACTGCAACCTTCTCGGGGAGCGTCGTGTCGCGCGTCACTGCCCGTGGGTAGCGGGGGTCCCTCCGTCCGGTTCCAGGAAGACCGCGGGAGCCTCGTTGTCCAGCACGACGCGGCCCAGTAGTTCGGCGAGCGTGTCGCGTTCGGCTGGACTGAGGCTCCCCGGCAACTCCTCGATCCGCCGGCAGGTCTCGGTGTAGAACTCCCCTGCCAGCCTGCTGCCCTGCGGGGTGAGCGCGACTCGCACCGCCCGCATGTCCTGTGGATCCGGTTCCCGCCGAACCAGGCCGTTGCGCTCGGTGCGGTCCACCAGGCCGGTGAGGCTCGACTTGGCCAGCCGCAGCATCGCCCCCAGTTCGCTCATGCCATACGGTCGTGCCATCAGCACACACAGCAACTGCCCCTGTTGCGGGGTCAATCCGTGCTCCCGGCCGGACTCGGCGTACACGGCATTCACCAGGAACGAGGACCGCACCAACGCGGCCACTACCCCGATCTGGCCATCATCAGGCTTACCCATTTGGCCAGGGTAACACCATAACCCTCGTAATTCGCGTAACGAACTATGCGCGTAACGCGCGTGGAGAGAGGTGGCCGGGCGCAGCACGCTGTTTGGGATCGGCGTCTCGACCACGGTCGCGTCATCCGCAAGTCGGATGCGTCCCAAGGCGCGCAGCGGACCGCCAGCCGTCCGCGGTTCGGTCCGGCTGGGTGGGTGGCTGGGGCCGGCCTGCGCCCGCCGCGCCGATCGCCCGGCGATTCGCCACGATCCTGGGATCTGGGGCATTGGGTACGCGCGGCGCAGCCGATAGCCTCAGGAGGTGGAATCAGTGCAGCCCCCCGCCGGTTCCCAGGTCTCCCGCGTACCGGCGCAGCGGACCCCGCCCGAGCAGTTGGCGCCCCCCGCGCCGGCTCCGGCGCCGGAACGTCCGCGTCGGCAGCTGCGTACCGTCCTCGCGGTCGTCGCCGGGCTGCTGGCGCTGCTCTGTGCTGGCGGCGCCGTCGTCGGCTTCGTGCTGTACGACCGCGCAACCGCCCCCGACCGCAGCGCCCCCGACGTCGTGGTGGACAACTATTTGCGCGCGTTCCTGGTTTCCCGTAACGACACGAAGGCCAGCGAGTACGCCTGCGGTGGCCAGGCGGCTAATCTCGCTGCCATCCGTCGCCTCCGAGACGAGATGGAGCGACGCGAGGCGAACTTCAACGTCGTGGTCCGTGTGAGTTGGGGACCGCTCACAACCGTGAAGAATGGCGATGGCGAGTCGGTCGTCACAACGCTGACCATTTCCAGCTCGGCCGACGGCCAGACGCGGAGCAGTCGACGTGAGGACTGGCAGTTCCAGGTGGTCGATAGGGACGGTTGGCGCGTCTGCGGCGGGAGGAAGATGGACTGACTCTACTCGAGCCAGAGCAGGTGGACCGGTATCTCCAACGTGGTGGGCGCCTGGCCGCGCCACGCCCACCGGTACCACTCGATCTCCGGAGCGACCCGGACGCAGATGTCTCCGTCTGCTCCGGAGTAGGTCTCGGTCACCGCGCGGAGGTCACGCTGCTCGGTCGTTCCCGTCACGTGCACCACGCGCCGGCCGGCCACCGAGTCCGCCTCGAAGACCGGGGTGGGCGGGCGATGAGCGGGCGCGTCGAGGGAGACCAGCCGGAGGCCCGCCTGGGCGGGGTCGCTGGACGGCCGGCGTTCGCCGACCGTCTCCACCCAGACCCGCTCCACCGGTACGAGCGGCGCGAAGACCTCCACCTGTTCGGACTCGGCGCGGTACCACTCGTGCTCCGGGATGACCGGCACGTACGTCCGGCTGCCCTGGACCACCCGCTCGTCGGCTCGCAGGTCACCGCGCCAACCCAGGCCGGGCAGGCCGACCAGCACCCGCCGGCCGCGCAACTCGACCCGGCCGGCGGCAGGCACGATCTCGACGGGTCGGGGCGGCAGCGGTGCCCAGTCGGGCTGGTCCGCAAAGGGGTCGGGCAGTGGATTACTCACGGGTCGGCCTCACGTGTCGCCGTCCAGCGGGGCGCCGCGATCCCGCATGAACGGCACCGGGTTGATCGCACCCCGGCTCGACCGGTCGGCGTCTACGTGCACCTCGAAGTGCAGGTGCGGGCCGGACGAGTTCCCGCTGCTCCCGGAACGGCCGATCTCCTGGCCGGCCTCCACCGACTGCCCGGGCACCACCAGGGGGCGCCGCACCATGTGGCAGTAGCGGGTGATGTAACCGCCGGCGTGCAGGATGTCCACGAACCAGCCGCAACCACCCTTGCCCGGCCAGCCGTCGCGGTCGCAGTCGCGTCGTTGCGAGTGGTCGGGATCGCAGCGGGCCACCAGCACCCGACCGGCGGACGCCGCGTGGATCGGGGTCTCCTTGTCGGCGGCGATGTCGACGCCGTTGTGGCTGGGGCGCTCGGCGGTGCGGAAGCCGGAGCCGACGCCGCCAGGGATCGGGGCGGTCCAGCCGGAGGCGGCGATTCGGGCGCCGGCGGCCGCGTCGCAGACCGCCTTGCCGGCGATCTCCACGGTGCGGGCGGCCCCGCCGGCGAGCGCGTCGACGATCCGGCCAGCCAGGTCCTCGTGCTTGGCGTAGGCGTCGGGAAAAGCACTGACCTGAACCCGCTGTGCCACCACGGTCAGCGGTCGCTGCTGCCAGTTCTTCACCAGGAGGAGTTTCTCGTAGAACTTCCGTGCGGCGTACGACGGTGTCATCCGCTGCTGGACACTGCCCCAGCCGGGTCGCTGCTGGAACAGGCCGAGCGAGTCGTGGTCGGAGCCGACACCTTCGTGCGGCAGCGCCAGCGACGCCGGCACCGTGCTGTTGGCGAGGTTGCGCAGGGCGGACTCCTGCATCGCGGTCGCCAGCGCGATCACCCAGCCGCGAGCCGGCAGGCCCATGTCCTGGCCGACCTTGACGATGACGGCAGCGTTGCGTAGCTGGGCGTCGCCGTACTCAGCGAAACGTGGCATGTCCCCGGTGATGTCGACCTGGTAGGCGGGGTCGCAGGCCAGGCTGGCGGTCAGCCGGTCCTGCCCGTCGCCGCCCAGTTCGGTGAGGAAGAACGCGCCCGCGCCGCCGATGCAGCACAGCAGGGTGAGCACGGTGGTCACCGCGGCGGCCACGGCGCCGAGCCGCAGCTTCCGCCGGCCGGGGACCTGGCCCGCCGTGCTCATGGCCGCTCCCAGTCGACCGCGTCCACCAGCCAGCGGCCCTCGGGCGACACAAGTTCGAGCCGGAGTCGGCCGTTGTCGAGCGGGATCAGCGCCTCCACGAAGGCCTCCGTCCGTGGTCGGAGGGTCACCTGGCCGGTGACCCGCCGGGCAGGCACGCTCTCCGGGTCCGCGCCGGTCAGCTTCTCGGTCAGCGCGGACGTGGAGAGCGGTCGCAGCTGCGCCTGCCAATCGTCCGCGCTGCTGCCCGGGCCGGTCAGCCAGGCGGTGGTGAAGCGGGCGGCGGCCTCTTCGGGAGGCAGCTCGCCCGGGCGTGTCTTCGGGGTCGGCGCGGCCGGGCTGGCCAGCACCCCGTCGTCACCGACCTGCGGATCGACGGTGCTGATCGGCTCGCGCGGCCGGCTGCTCAGGCCGGCGGCCGGGTCGAGCGGCCCCGACACCAGCCGGGCCGCGCCGATCACGCCGAAGACGAGGGCGGCGATCACGAGCGCGATGCCGAGCCGGGACCGCAGCACCCGGGTGAACAGGAACTCCAACGCCCGACGCATCGGCGTTACCGCGCCTCGGAGCGGATTCGGGGAGCCGGTTTGGCCGGTGCACGCTCGGCCGAGTCCGGCCGGTAGATGGCGAAGGAGGGAGCCTCCTCGGGCACGTCCGGTTCGGTCCAGGTCGCCGGCTGCCGGCGCGAGCGAGACGCCGCCCGTCCACCCTTCCGCTCGGGCGCGGGGGGCTCGTCGGCCGGTTCCCGCCCGTCCGGCCGCTCGCGTTCGCTGGCCGCGGCGGCGTGCGACGGGTCCTCATGCCGGGCCTCGGGCCGCAGTCTGCTCTGCTCGGACGCCACGCCGCGCCGCCGGCCGACCGCCGGCTCGGCGGTGCCGCCGGGCTCGGCCACGTCCAGCCGGGCCGCGATCCGCATGTCCCGGAAGAACCGGCGGTGCCAGGAGCCGGCCGAGCTGATCGCCTCGCTGCTGTCCTTGCCGCCGAGCTGGGTGATCCGCCGGTACGGGCGCAGCAGCAGCCAGCCCACCACACCGCAGAGCCAGACCAGGACCACCTGCAGCCAGCCGGGCAGGGTCGGGGTGTTCATGATGAGGTCGACGGCGAACAGGTAGATGGCAGCGCCGGTGCCGAAGATCGCGATGTTGAAGACGGCCGCCACCACCGCGTTCGCCAGCCGGCGGAGCCCGGCGCTCGCCGGGCGCATCAGACCGACCGTGCCGAGGATCGGCGCGGCGATCACCGCCCAGCGGAAGATCAGGAAGCCGAGCAGCACCAGCAACGAGGCGGTCAGGTCGAACATCGCGAAGAGCAGCGAGGCAAGCACGGCGATGAAGCCGGACCCGATCCGATCCATGTCCCGGACACCCTTGAGGTATTCGTACGCCTCCGGGTCCTCCTTCTTGATCTGCTCTGCCACCCGGGCCCACTGCTGCTGCTTGGCCTTGATGGTGGCCTCGCGCGTCGCCGGGTTCTGGCGGAGCTTCTCCGCCTCTTCCCAGGACAGCGACTTGGCGTCGTAGAGCGCCGGGCCGTACTTCTTGGCGGTCTCGCTGTCGGCCGAGCCGAGCACGCCCCGCAGCCAGTTCCGGTACAGCATCGTCTCGGTGGCGGTGTCACTGGCCCGGACGGCTGGGGGACGGTGATCCTTGCACGCTCCCGGCGTTGTGTCGTCGCACTGATCTGCAGGCGTATCTCGGGAAGCCGGGCCGACGGCGTCGTGTACGACGCCGAGTGTGGTGATCAGGGCGTTGTCGGCGATGTTCGCCGACTTGACCGGCCAGGCCGCCAGCGCGGTCACCGCCACCATCACCAGCACCGCCCAGCCCGCCGTGGTCATGGCGTTGCTCATGTCCGACTGGCGTGATCGCCAGATCAGGTAGAGGCCGACCACGCAGAGCGTGATGATGCCGAAGACGCTGAACACTTTTTGGTAGACGGCCTTGGTGGCCTGTTCCACCAGCGGGTCCGCCCAGCGCCACATCGAGCGGGGATCCCAGGCCCGCTCCCGCAGCGCGTTCGACGCCCCGATCACCGCGTTGGCGAACATGAATTCGCCGTTCGCGACCATGTTGGTGAAGCGGTAGTCCGGATGGAGGACCGAGGACGCGCAGCCCCCGTCGACGTCGTACGTCGTGTAGCTGTATCCCGCGTACCCGTAGTCGCTGTAGAGCCCCTTGGGGCCGGGCAGCTTCGCGGAGTCGGGGCGGGAGGCGAACCAGCCCGCCAGACCCGAATCCGGTGCGCTGGGTACGGGGGCGTTGCGGCACTCGACCGCGTCCTGTTTGACCTCGTCGAGGCGGGCGACGCAGGCGCGGAAGTCGGTCTGCCACTCCTTGGTGCTGCACAGCTCGGCTCGGGCCTGCGCGACCGGTGGGGCGGCGTACCCGGGTGTCGCCCCGACCAGCGGCCAGACGATGGTGGCCCCGGCGAGTACGCCGAGCGTGAGGAGGAGCGCCGCGATCCGTGCCCGGGCCCTCGCCATGTCACGCCTCCAGATCAGCCAGGACGGTCGGTAGCGCCCCGGCGGCGTGGGCGACCGCGGCGGGGGTGGTGTCCAGGTGTTCCAGCAGCCCGTCGACGTACGACACGTCGACCCGGACCTTCTGCACGCGCCCGTCGACGTCGCGCATCACGAACTCGCGGAAGCCGAGCCGGGCGGCCGATCCGGAGTCGGCCTGGGACAGCGACGCCAGGGTGGCTTCGTAGCCGTCGTCGACCGGCACCCGGAGCAGGCGCAGTGCCTCGGAGGCGATCTCGGTGTCCTCGGCGATCCGGCCGACGAACACGGTGGAGACGAGGTTCTGCACGTCGAGGCCGAGGATGTCCTTCGGGTTCTGCGAGGCGACCAGGGCGGCGAGGTTCCACTTGCGTGAGTCACGGGCGAGGCGGACCAGGAACGACCGCCCGGAACGCCAGCCCTCCATGAAGTGCGCCTCGTCCAGGCCGACCAGCTTGCGGGAGGACATCGAACCGCCGTAGCAGCGGCGGACGGCGAGCCGGTGCGCGGTGTGCAGCATCGGCAGGGCGAGGGCCTCCTCGGCCGACCAGTACTCGCGTTCGATCTTGAGATCGGGCAGCCGGAGCCCGGCCATGGTGATCACGGTGAGCGCCGCGTCGGCACCGAGCAGGTTCTCCGGCGGCCGGCCGAAGAAGAGCATGGCCAGCGGCATCTCGGCCGTGTCGAGCAGCAGGTTCGCCAACTCCCGCCCGGCCTCGTCGTCCAGCCCCTGGAGGCAGGCGACCACGTCATCCAGGGTGGACGTCTCCTCGGCCGGCACCTGGCGTACGGCGTGCCGGAACAGGGTCGCGGTGGACGCCTCCCGGGCCACCTGCGGCGGCACCAGCATCATGCAGATGTCCTGCACCAGCATGCGCCGTTCGGCGCGGGCGTTGGAGATGGCGATCTCGAACTCCCGGTCGCCCGCCGACCCGTCGCCGAACTCGCTGCGCAGCGGCGTCGGGATCAGCGCGTACGGGGCGAGGGTGCCCTGCTCGGAGCCGGTCAGGTTGAGCACGCGGGAATACGGTGCCAACTCCGGCATCGCGCAGAGCCGGGCGAGCGGGCCGGACGGGTCGAGCAGGGTCACCTGTACGCCGCGCCGGGCGGCCAGGTAGCCGAGCGCGCCGAGCAGGGTGGACTTGCCGCCGCCCGGCTCGGCCACGAAGACCGCGAGGCCGGAACGCTCCCGTACCTCCATCGGGAAGTGCAGGTCGAGGAAGACGGGCCGGCGGCAGGTGCCGGCGGTACGGCCGATCAGGTCGCCGCGCCGGTCGCCGACCGTGGAGGCGGCCTGCGGCAGCGCTGCGGCGAGCAGGTTGACCGGCATCCGCCGGACGTAGCCGGTGTTGGCGATCGGCTCGCCGGGGATGAACTCGCGGGCCAGCCAGTCCTGGTTCTTCGGGTGCTGGAGCGAGATCCGCAGCTCTCGGGAGTAGAGCTGGATGAGCCGGCGGGCCCGCTCCAGGCACTCCTCCCGGGTCCGTCCGCCGACCGCGATCCGGTGCCAGCCGTGCGCCCGGGCCGAGTCGACCGGCAGGCCGGTGGTCATCTCGTCGCCGATCACCAGGGCCCGTTTGGCGAGCCGTTCCAGCTCCGGCGGTGCGTCGATGCCGTGTTCGGCGTAGTCGAGCTGCTGGGAACGGATCATCCGGAGCCGGTGCTCCAGGTTCCGGAAGGAGTCGCCGGAGCCGAGGATGTCCACCCGGGTGGAGAGCTCCATCGGCCACGGCAGCCGCTCGTGGAAGTGCAGCCAGGGCTCGTGCCGCTCGGGGATCTCCAGCGGCTCCATCCGGCCGACGGCGAGTACGGCCACGTGCCGCTCCTCGCCGGTCATCCGGTTGACCAGCTTCACCGTCGACCCGTACGGGGTGCGGTAGCGCTCCACCTGCTCGGTGAGGGCGAGCAGGTCACCGCGTTCCCACCGGCCATTGGTGACCGGGGAGAGGGCGCCCGGCGGCGCCATGCAGAGCGCGACGGAACGGTAGAGCAGCCACTCCAACTCCTGCGCGGTCACCCGGCGCCCGCGCATGCCGAACGCGCCGAGCACCTCGTCGAACTGCTCGACGGTGCGGCCCAGCTTGCGGCGCTCACCGTCGGCGGTGCCCCGCCCGAAGGTGCGCAGCAGCCGCTCGGTGAGTGAGTCGCCGAGCGACCGGCGGGCGAAGGTGACGCCGAGGTACGTCTGCCCCTCGGCGTGGTTGACCGCCATCAGGTGCCGTTGCGCGGCGACCAGGTGGTCGGCCCAGCCGGGCGTGCCGGGCACGTCGGGCAGCGGCGACCCGGTGTGCGCGTCGATGGTGCGCGCCCACTCGTCGGCCGGGAAGGGCCGGGTGGTGCGGCGCAGGTGCAGCCGGAAACCGGCCAGGCCGGCGTACTGCTCGGAGATCGCCGAGAGCAGCGCCTCCCGCTCGGCGTCGGGGCGGAACGCCCAACGCACCTCGGGCAGCCAGTACCAGGCGGTGACCGTGTTCGGGGTGAAGGTGAGATGGCCGGCGATCTCGGTGATGGCCAGTTCCACCGACGGGTCGCGGTCGCCGAACTTGATCTTCGGAGCGCGTACCCGGACCGGCTTGACGGGCTTGCCGCCGCGCTCCGGGGACCGCTGCCGGGGCGGGGTCACCTCCCGGCTGGTGGCGGCGGCGACCTCGCGGCCGTTCGGCCGGGCCGCCTCCGCCGCGCGCCGATCACCTCGCCGGCCCGGAGTGTCGAACGTGGGCTCGGGGCCGGTCAGCTCCGGCTCCGTGGTGGGCCGGAGTGCGGGCATCCGCTCGCCGGGCTGGTGTGGCACCCGGGTACGGGCCGGGGGCACGGGGTCGAGGGCGGCCGTCCGCCCGGCGGGCCGGTCCGGCGGTTCGGCATCGTGGCCGGTCTCGGGGACGTCGTGGATCCGGCCGACCGGGCGTACGCCAGGGGCGCTCTCCCGCCGTCGGGCCGCGGGCGGCTCGTCCGCTGCCGGCACGTCGCGGCCGACGGTCAGGGGTGGCGTGGT
This sequence comes from Micromonospora eburnea, assembly GCF_900090225.1. NCBI lineage: Bacteria > Bacillati > Actinomycetota > Actinomycetes > Micromonosporales > Micromonosporaceae > Micromonospora > Micromonospora eburnea. Next base: position 6,790,302 of record NZ_FMHY01000002.1, on the reverse strand, counting down.
CGGCTCGGCCGGGGCGGCGGGCTGGTGCGGGATCGGCGGCGGCACTTCCCGCCCGATCCCTCGCCGGGGCGGCGCCACCACGGGAGCCGGCTCGGCCGAGATCGCGGCGGGTGGGCTCGGGGGGCGGGCGGCGGGACGCCGTACGCCGGGCTGCGCGCCGCCGAAGAGGTCGAGGAACGGCGAGTCGATGTCGCCGTGGTCGCCGGCCGCCGGGACCCGCTGTTCGGGGCCGGCGGGGCGGGGCCCCGCCGGTCGGGGCGGCTGGAAGACCCCGACCCGGCCGTGTCCGGGGCTGGTCGCGAGTGCCGGGTCCAGCGCGACCTCGTCCAGCTCCTCGTCGGGAGGGTAGTCGAACGATCGCGCTCGGTTACCGGGTGGGCCGGCCGAACGCCCGGCCGGGGAACCCGGCGTGGAAGAGCGACTCATGCGACCGCCTCACCCGCGTCGTTCGGCTGCGCCAACGGCGTACGCCCGGTCATGCCAGTTCCTCCCGGATCCTGATCCGGCTCGCCACCAGGCGCGGGTCGCGCAGTTCGGCCGCCGGCTCCCGGGTACGTCGCCAGTCCGTCAGCGCGGTCCGGATGACCATGCGCGCCGGCCGGTCCGGGTCGACGTGCCGGAAGATGAACGAGGTGGTCACGATGGCGAGGGAGATCTCCCAGGCGGGAAAGAGCTCGACCTGCAACGTGAACAACCAGTGGATGAACATGTAGAGGGGTACGAGCAGCATGAACAGGCCGTACTGGGCGTACGGCAGGTGAACGGGAAGGGTGTACCCGGGCGGCCCGAGATAGACGAGACGAGCCCGGTAGATATCGTCGTCGGTACGCAGCCGCATGGTCGCCCGCGCCTATTGGAAGATCAGGTTGATCAGGTAGTCGCCGACGAAGAAGAGTGTGGCGGCGCCGGCGATGAAGGCCAGGCCGACGATCGCGATCGCGGAGCTGGTCAGCACCTTGGAGATCTCGCCTCGGCTGGCCCGCCCGATGAAGATGACGCCGAGCACCGCGAGCAGGATCGGTGCGATCTTGCTGGCGAAGAAGGTGACGACACCCTCGGTGTTGATGCCCTTGGGCGCCGGCTCGGCGAGTGGAGTCGACGCCAGGGTGTGGAGCGCGTGGTCGACGGCGGCGGAAGCCGTCCCCATGAGCTCGATGGCGATCACTGGAACCTCCCCATGTCGCGGCCGGCGGCGCCGCGTGGTGCAGTAGGCAAGCCTGGCGGGATGGTGCGTGTTGGGCCACAGCGTTTCTGACGCTGTGTTCGTTGCCAGCCACGGAGAGTGGTGAACTTTGGGGGGATTTTTCCCGCTTCGGCCCTCCCTCCAGGCTTCGCCATCTCGATGCTGGGCAATTCCAAAGCGTACGGGCCGGGCACCTTTGCGACAACCCGCGAAGACTCTGCCGGAAGCGACCCGGACGACCGATCGTACACCTGTTCTAATTGGCATGTCAGGACCGTCGCCGGCAGGGCTGCCCCGGGCCGCCGGAAGCCCTGCTGGCGACCGGTACTGTCGGGTCGTGACCGATCTGGTGCGGGCGCAGGCCCCGGTGTTGATGGGCGTCCTCAACGTCACGCCCGACTCCTTCTCCGACGGTGGCCGGTACGCAGATCTGGACGCCGCCGTCGGACACGGAGTGCGACTGCGCGCGGAGGGCGCGGACCTGGTGGACGTGGGTGGCGAGTCCACCCGGCCGGGCGCCGACCGGGTTGACGCCGAGACCGAGATCGCCCGGGTGCTGCCGGTGATCCGCGCGCTGCGCGCCGCCGGCATCCCGATCAGCATCGACACCACCCGGGCCCGGGTGGCCGAGGCGGCCCTCGCCGCCGGCGCCGACGTGGTCAACGACGTCTCCGGCGGCCTCGCCGACCCGGACATGGCCCGGGTGGTCCGCGACGCCGGCTGCCCCTGGGTGCTCATGCACTGGCGGGGACACTCCCGCCAGATGCGCGAACTGGCCGACTACGGCGACGTGGTGGCCGACGTCCGGGCCGAGCTGAGCCAGCGAGTCGACGAGGCGCTGGCCGCCGGCGTCGCCGCCGAGAAGATCATCATCGACCCCGGGCTGGGCTTCGCGAAGACCGCCGCGCACAACTGGGAACTCAGCGCCCGCCTGCCCGAGCTGGTGGACCTCGGCTTCCCGCTGCTGTTCGGATCGAGCCGCAAGTCGTACCTGGGCCGACTGCTCGCCGACGCCGACGGCACCCCCCGGCCGACCTCGGAACGCGAGGCGGCCACCATCGCCACCAGCGTGCTCGCGGTGGCGGCCGGTGCCTGGGGGGTACGCGTGCACGACGTCCGCGCCACCGCCGACGCGCTCGCCGTGTGGCGGGCCACCGGCGGCCCGCACCTGGCGACCACGGCGAACGAGGGGGATCGGTGAGCGCGAGGAGTGAGCCGGTTTTGCGAGCCCCGCAGTCGCGAACGAAGGTGGCACGGTGACCGACCGGATCGAGCTGACCGGCCTGCGCGCGCACGGCCGACACGGCGTCTACGACTTCGAACGCGCCCAGGGGCAGGAGTTCGTGGTCGACACGGTGCTCGAACTCGACCTCGCCCCGGCCGCGCGCTCCGACGAGGTGACCGACACCGTGCACTACGGCGAGCTGGCGGAGAAGCTGGTCGCGGTGATCACCGGCGAGCCGGTCAACCTGATCGAGACACTCGCCGACCGGTTGCTCACCGTCTGCCTGGCCGAACCACTGGTGGCCGCCGCCACGGTGACCGTGCACAAGCCCGAGGCCCCGATCCCGCACGCCTTCCGCGACGTGGCCGTGACGATGCGGCGTACCCGGTGACCCGGGCCGCGCTGTCGATCGGCAGCAACCTCGGCGACCGGCTCGCTCACCTGCGCGCGGCGGTGGCCGCGTTCGGCGACGCGGTGCTGGTGGTCTCCGGGGTCTACGAGACTCCACCGTGGGGCGACGCCGAGCAGCCCGCGTACCTGAACGCGGCACTGCTGGTCGCGGATCCGGCGGCGGGCCCGCGCGACTGGCTGGTTCGGGCCCGGGCCGCCGAGGCCGTGGCCGGGCGGACCCGCGACCCACAGCGGCGGTACGGTCCGCGCACCCTGGACGTCGACGTCATCGCGGTCTGGGACGAGGCCGGGCAGCCGGTGCTCAGCGACGACCCGGAGCTGACCCTCCCGCACCCCCGCGCCCACCTGCGGGCGTTCGTGCTGCGGCCGTGGATCGACATCGAGCCGCACGGCCGGCTGCCCGGGCACGGCTGGCTGACGGACCTGCTCAACGCCGAGCCGTTGGCCTCCGACGCCCTGGAACTCACCCCCCGGCCGGATCTGGCGTTAGAGTCGGACGCATGACCCAGTGGAGCCGGCCGGCATGACGCAGTCCCCGCGCGATCCCGACCGTTACCGGATGGGTCCGACCCGGATCTCCACGTTGGTGGTGGCCGGCCTGGCCGCCGCGGCGGTGGCCTGGCTGCTGATCAGCAGCTTCTACTACGACCTGGCACCCAGCCTGCCCTGGCTGCCGGTGGTCACGCTCGCCGCCCTGGCCGTGCTGGAGGGCTACGCGGCCGTCAACACCCGCGGCAAGATCGAGGGTCGCCCCGGCCGGGAACCGCTCAACCCGCTGCTGGTCGCCCGGTTCGTGGTGCTGGCCAAGGCCTCCGCGCTGGCCGGGGCCATCTTCGCCGGCTTCTACGCCGGCCTGACCGGCTGGCTCTTCATCGAGCGGACGAACGCCGCCATCGGCGACCGCCCGGCCGGTGTGGGTGGCGTGATCGCCGCGATCGCGCTGGTCGCCGCGGCGCTCTGGCTCGAACGGTCCTGCCGGGTGCCGGAGCAGGAGGACGACGAGGACCGCCAACCCGGCGACCGGGAGAGCCGGCCCGGCCAGCGCTGATCCGGGGGGTTCCCAGCACCCCGGCCCGCAGGTACCGTCCCTGGCGACCGGAGAGCAACGGCCGCCGCCGGTCCGCCGTGCGTCGGACCTGAACGGCCGGCCACGTGGGAGGCGCGGCGCATGGGGTACGACGAAACGGGCCGGAGCGCGCCGGCGGAGTCGTCGTCCGGCGTACCCGCCGCCGTGCTGGAGAACGTCTTCGACGACCCGGCTCACGGTGAGCCCGGCCGGGACCGGGTCGCCGTCCACGTGATCTGGGAGTTCCTGCTGCTGGCCGGGCTGGCCGCGATGACCTGGCTGCTCTGGCGGGACGACCCGGACGCGCTGCGCGGGGGCCGTCTCGACTCGCTCCTGGTCGACGTGGCCGCGCTCGGGCTGCTCGCCCTCGCCGCCGGGCTGAGCCTGCGCGCCGGCGCGGTGAACCTGGCGATCGGCCCGGTCGCGCTGGCCGCCGCGCTGCACTTCGCCGAGCAGGGGGACCGGGGCGTGCGGGAGGCGCTGCTTCCGGCGCTGCTGGTGGCGGTGCTCGGCGGGCTGGCGCTGGCGTTGGCGGTGGTGGTGCTGCACGTGCCCGGCTGGGCGGCGAGCCTGGCCGCCGCGGCGGGCGTCATCGTGTACATCGAGCGGCGGACCGGACCGGTCGCGGCCCAGGGCGGCTACGACCCCCGGGACAACGCCCTCTACCTCTTCGTCGGCTTCGCCGCAGTGGCCGTCCTCGGCGGACTCTTCGGCGCGATGAAGCCGGTCCGACGGCTCGTCGGGCGGTTCCGGCCGGTCGCCGATCCGGCCCGCCGGCGGGGCGGCGTCGCCGCGACGGTGACCGCGCTGGCCCTGGTCGGCTCCACCGTCCTGGCCACGCTCGGCGGGGTGCTCATGGCGGCGAACCGCGGCGGCCCGGTGGTGCCGCGCACCGGGCTGGACTGGTCGGTGCTCGCGGTCGGCACCGTCATGCTCGCCGGCACCAGCGCCTACGGCCGGCGCGGCGGGGTCTTCGGCACGCTGTTCGCGGTCACCCTGGTGGAGGTCTTCCTGACCTGGTCCACGACCCAGGGGTGGACGATCAGCCGGTGGGCCGTCGGCGGGGCCGTGCTCGGCGTCGGGCTGCTGGTCACCCGGCTGGTCGAGGCGTTCGGCCGGCCGCGCGTCGAGGTGGAGGTGGGGCCGTCCGGCGACGGTGCCGGCAGCGCCGGCTGGGCACTGACCAGGCCACCCGAACCCGCCGACGCCTGGCCGTCGGTGCTGCCGGTGCGGACCACCGACACCGGCGTCGACGCGTGGGAGGCCCCGCGTTGGGAGAGCGAGCCGCGCCGCTGGGACGCCGACGACCGCTGACCGGACCCCGGGCCGGGCGGGTGGGCGTACGCGCCCTGGTCGCCGTGGCGGACCGCCTGCGTCGGGACGGCGGAGCCGGCCGGGCCGCGACGCGTCCGGCGGGCCGGACCTGATCTCGCCGGTTAGGCTCGGCGACATGACCGAATCTCCTGCCACCGGGCCCGGCGGCCGCACCTTCGACGAGCTCGACAAGCTCTCCACCGAGGAGTTGCGCGAGCAGGCCTTCGCCCTGGCCCGGGAGCGCCGCGACGTCGGGTTCTTCTGGTCGGTGCTGCAGCACCTGCCCAACGCGGACGAGGCCGCCGCCCTGGACGGCGCCCCCAACTCGGTCGGGCCGACCGTCGACGAGGCGAACGCGCTCTGGCGGGAGCTGACCGGCCACGGTTACGAGGAGTCCGCGCCGCTGCTGCGGGCCGCCTTCATCGACTACCTGCTGAAGCACTGATCGCGGATGGCCGTCCGCCGGCCCAGGGCGGTCGCGCGTACGCGCAGGCCGGCCCGGCGGGGCGCGCCGGGAACCGACCGCCCCATGGCCCTCACCAACCACCTCCGGACCGTCCGTGGGTACGGCAGCGCCGCCGGCACCGGCGCGCTCGCCGCGATCCTGCTCGTCGTGGTCTGCGGCAGCCCGATGTACGTGGGCTGGGTGCAGCGCCACACCGACCCGGCCGGAGCCGGCGGCTGGCTTCTGCGGCTGCTCGCCTGGCCCGCCTGGCGGCTGCACTCCGACGACCCGTCCCAGAGCGTGCTCGCCGCCGACCTGCGGGCCCTGCTGCTGGTGATCCTGGCCGTGGCCCTGCTCTACGTGCTGCCCGCCGCTCAGGTGGCCCGGGTCCGGAACCCGACCAGCCAGTTCCTCTCCGGCTGGGCCGCGTACGCCCTGGCCGGCGGGTTCACCGCCCTGCTGGCGGCGCTGTTCGGGCCGGACGGGTCGCTTCTCGCCGCGTTCCAGGCCACGAGCACCGGTGTCACCTACGGCTTCTTCGCCGGCTGGATCATCGGCCTGGCCAGCCTCGGCGGTCGCGCCTGAGCCGAGCCGCCGCCCCCGGTCTGAGCCGAGCCGCCGCCCCCGGTCTGAGCCGAGCCGCCGGCCGCGCCTGAGCCGCTGGTCGCGTCACTGGTCGCGCCTGAGTCGCCGGCCGCCGGCATCGGGGCCCGAGCGCTGCCGCCGCCGGTCAGTCCGCAGGCGCGCCCAGGGCGAGCAGCCGGGAGCGGCTGAGCATGCCGACCGGCCGGCCGTCCTCGGTGACCACGGCGTGCTCGGCGGCCGAGGTGAGCAGCGCGCCCAGCGCGTCGTACGCGGAACCGCCCAGCGGCACCGCCGGCAGGTCGACCGGGTCACCGGCCGGGAGCGGGTCGAGCACTTCCGGGGTGACCGGGGTGACCGCCAGCCGACGGATGCCCCGGTCGGCCCCGACGAACTCGCGTACGAACGGCGAGGCGGGCGACCCGAGCAGGGCGGCCGGGCTGTCGTACTGCTCCAGCCGGCCGCCCTCGGAGAGCACCGCGATCCGGTCGCCCAGCCGGACCGCCTCGTCGAGATCGTGGGTGACCAGCACGATGGTCTTGCGGACCTCGGCCTGGAGCCGCAGGAACTCCTCCTGCAACCGGGTCCGCACGATCGGGTCGACGGCCGAGAACGGCTCGTCCATCAGCAGCACCACCGGGTCGGCGGCGAGCGCGCGGGCCACCCCGACCCGCTGCCGCTGGCCGCCGGACAACTCGTGCGGGTAGCGGCGGCCGAACTGCCCCGGGTCGAGCCCGACCAGCTCCAGCAGCTCGTGCACCCGGTCCCGGGTCCGCTGCCGCGGCCAGCGGAGCAGGCCGGGCACCGTGGCCACGTTGGCGGCGACCGTCTGGTGCGGGAAGAGTCCGACGTTCTGGATGACGTACCCGATGCGGCGGCGCAGCGCCACCGGGTCGACCCGGGTCACGTCGTCGTCGCCGAGCAGGATCCGGCCGTCGGTCGGCTCGATCAGCCGGTTGATCATGCGGAGTACCGTCGACTTGCCGCAGCCCGACGGGCCGATCAGCACCGTCAGTTCGCCGGCCTTCACCTCCAGGCTCAGCTCCCGGACCGCCTCCGTGCCGTCCGGATAGCGCTTGCGGATGCCCTCCAGGGTGATCGATGCCGCGCCGTGTCCGGCGGTGGTTCCCGGGGTAACGTTCACGCGTGTCCCTCCACCTGAGTCACCGAGCCGCGCCGGGTAACCCGTGGTTCTCCTGGCAGTACGTGCGGGACAACTCTGACACGATCCTGGCCGCGCTGCGGGAGCACACCTGGCTGACCGCCCGGGCCGTGCTGATCGCCGCGCTGGTGGCGCTGCCGTTGGCGGTGGCCGCGTACTGGTTCCGGTCGCTGGCGGGACCGGTCCTGGCGGTGTCCGGGGTGCTGTACACGATCCCGTCGCTGGCGCTGTTCGCGTTCCTCGGTCCGACCCTGGGGATCGGGGCTGTGACCGTGCTCACCGTTGTGGTGCTGTACGCGCTGCTGGTGATCGTCCGCAACGCGCTCGCCGGGCTGAAACAGGTGCCGCCGGAGGTGCTGGAGGCTGCCGAGGGGATGGGCTACGGCCGCTGGCGCCGGCTGTTCGGGATCGAGTTGCCGCTGGCCCTGCCGGGCATTCTCACCGGGCTCAGACTGGCCACGGTCTCGACGGTGGCCCTGGTCACCGTCGGCGTCGTGATCGGCCGGGGCGGCCTGGGGCAGCTCATCTTCGCCGGCTTCCAGAACAACTTCTACAAGGCGGAGATCATGACCGGCACCGTGCTCTGCGTCCTGCTGGCGCTGGTGCTGGACCTGGTGCTGGCCGGGGTGGGCCGGTTGCTGACGCCGTGGCTGCGCGGGCGCGCCTCGTGAGCGTGCGCAGGGCGACCCGGCAGCACCACGCGGTCACGCACCGAACGCAGGGCCCGCGGAATGGGCGGACCGCCGAACCGCACCGCGCGGTCGTGGACGGAAGGGCGGCAGGGTGAACCACATCCGGGACGCCGTGATCTGGCTGAACGATCCGCTGAACTGGACGAACCCGGGCGGCGTCCTGGACCGGCTCGGCGAGCACCTGACCATTTCCGCCCTGGCGGTGCTGCTGGGCTGCCTGGTGGCCTGGCCGATCGGGCTCTGGCTCGGGCACACCGGCCGGGGTGGCGGGTTGGTGCTGCTGGTCTCCAACGTCACCCTCGCCGTCCCCACCCTGGCGCTGCTTACCATCCTGCCGCTGACCTTCCTCGGCTTCGGCCGGCCGGCGGTGGTGGTCGCGTTGGCGGTGTTCGCGGTGCCGCCGCTGCTCGCCAACGCGTACACCGGGGTGCGGCAGGCCGACCCGGAGGCCCGGGACGCGGCGCGGGGCATGGGCCTCTCCGGTGGGCAGGTGCTGCGCCGCGTGGAACTGCCCCTGGCGGTGCCGTACCTGGCCGCCGGCTTCCGTACCGCCGCGGTGCAGGTGGTTGCCACCGCGGCGCTGGCCTCCTTCGTCAACGGTGGCGGGCTGGGGCAGATCATCCGGGCCGGCTTCGGGCTGGACATCGCGGCCGGGGGTGGGCAGATCATTGCCGGCGGTGTGCTGGTCGCCGGGCTGGCCCTGCTCGCGGAGGGAGTGCTGGCACTGGTGGAGCGGTTGGTCACCCCGCGTCCGCTGCGCCGGGCCCGACGGGCGGCGAACCGGCGCGCGGCCGCCGCCACGGCGGGTGGCTGAGCCGGCCGAACCGCCGTGGCCGCCGCGTTGGGCGGATGCCGGGCGATCACGTGGGCGGCGGGCACCGAAGCCGGTCGGACCAGCGGGTGGGCGCCGTGGCGAACCGTTCGGACCGGGGTGTGGTCGAGGTCACGCCGGGTGACGGAAACCTGGCGAAGTGCTGGACAGATGGCGTCGCATCAGGTGCCCGAACCGGGCGAATCGGCGTCGGGTGACGATCCGGTGACGAAATCCGCTCAGGGTTTGTCGGTCCGGCCCGGAGGATATTGGCTGGAGTCGCGGGCGGCGGACCGGGCCGCGCGACAGACAAGCGGGCGGCCGAACGGATCGCCCGTCGGACACGCGGCCGGCCCGAATGGGCCGCGCCGGGACACGGAAGGCGGGCACTGATGCGCGCACGTACACGGCTGGCCGTCGGGGCGATCGGCGCCCTCACCGCGGCGGGTCTGCTCACCGGCTGCGGCGATGCCGGCTCCTCCGGCACCGACGCTCCCGAGCAGGGTGCCTCCGGGGCCGGCTGCGCCCCGGTCGCGGGCGACAAGCTGGTCGTCCTCACCGACGACAAGAAGCTCCAGAACACCGACAACGTCCTCCCCGCGATCAACACGAAGGCGGCCACGCCGCAGCTCGTGGCCGCGCTGGACAAGGTCTCGGCGGCGCTCGACACCGCCAAGCTCATCGAGCTGAACCGGGCGGTCGACATCGACCGGAAGACCCCGCAGGTGGCGGCGAAGGAGTTCGCCGACGCGAACGGCGTCTCCCAGGGTGTGGAGAAGGGCCCGGGCGGCCAGGTCACGGTCGGCGCCGCCAACTTCAGCGAGAGCCAGCTCATCGCCGAGCTCTACAAGATCGCGCTCACCTCGGCCGGATACCAGGTCAAGGTGCAGACCATCGGCAGCCGCGAGCTCTACGAACCGGCCCTGGAGAAGGGTGAGATCCAGGTCGTCCCCGAGTACGCGGCCACCATGGCCGAGTTCCTCAACACCAAGGCCAACGGCAAGGACGCCAAGCCCGTCTCCTCGCCGGAGCTGGACAAGACGGTCAGCGCGCTGAAGGCCGCCGGCGACAAGGTCGGCCTCACCTTCGGCCAGCCGTCACAGGCGCAGGACCAGAACGCCTTCGCGGTCACCCGGGCCTTCGCCGACAAGTACCAACTCGCCACGCTCTCCGACCTGGCCGCCAAGTGCTCGGGCAAGGCGACGGTGCTGGCCGGCCCGCCGGAGTGCCCGCAGCGGCCGATGTGCCAGGCCGGTCTGGTCCAGGTCTACGACTTCAAGGCCGGCTCGTTCAGCTCGCTGGACGCGGGTGGCCCGCAGACCAAGAACGCGCTGAAGACCGGCGCGGCCAGCGTCGGCCTGGTGCTCTCCTCCGACGCGGCGCTCGCCGCGAGCTGACGGCCCATGATTGTTCCGGCGCGACACGTCGGTGCCGTGCCGCGCCCGGAACAGTCGCCGGTCGCCGGTGGACCCGAGCGGTCCGCCGGCGACCGGCCGGGACCGGGCCGCGAAGCCGCAGAAAGGCGATCGGGCCAGGTTGACGGCGGCGAGCCGGTGTAACCCTCACCGGCTGTCACCTCGGCGCCGGTCCCCGTTCCCTACCGGGGCAACTCTCGGTACGCTGCGTAGCCATGCCCGCTTCGGTCGCCCCCGCCGAGAAGCGCCCGCCCTCGCTGCTCACCGTCCTGTTCTGGATCGGTGTGGGGCTCGCGCCCCTGGCCGCGTTGATCCTCCTGGTCGCCGACGGCAGCGGTTCGCTGCGGACCGGTGCGGTGCTGGCGATCTTCGCCGTGGTGCTGATCGGACTGTCCATCGCGCTGCGTCCTGACGGCGGTGACCAGGCGGCCGGTGTCGAGGAACTGCGGGACGAGATCGAACAGCTCCGACACGAGCTGCGCAGCGAGATCGTGGCCGCCGCGCACCGGGGCAACCAGGCGCTCGACCAGGCCCAACGTACGCAGGAGACGGTCACCGCGCTGCATCGCCGGCTGGACGCGGCGGCTGCCGGGACGGCCGCTGCGGCCAGCGCGGCACCGGCTGCGGAGGATCCGGCCACCGCCCGTGTCCGGGTGTCCCCGGAGGAGCCGTACGCCGAGGGGCGGTCCCGCCACGGCGCCGGCCCGGAGCAGGTGCCGACGGGCGGGGGACAGCCCGCCGGCCGTGACGAGGACGAGTCTCCCCGCCGCTCGCAGCCCGGCACCCGCTACGGCACCGACCGCCCGCAGTCCGGCGTCTACGGCGCCCCGCGTGCCGGGGAGCCGGATGTCCGGCCGGAACCCCGTCCGGTCGGGGTGGTGCACCACACGGAGACCGTGCACGTCACCACCCGTCACACCATCGTGGACGGCGGCGCGGATCCGGTCGCCGGCAGCCGTTACGGCGGGTACGCCGGCCGCTGGCCCCCCGTCTCCGACGAACGGCGGGGGAGTGGCGTGGAGCCGGAGGAGCGCTCCTGGTCGGGGTACCGGGAGTCGGCGGACGACCACGGCTGGACCGGTGGCGACCACGGTCGGCCCACCCAGAGCGGGCCCTGGCCTGGCGGCTCCTGGTCCGGACCGGACGGCGAGCGGGACCGACCGGGCCCGCGGGTGCCCCGGGACGAGCGGGTGCCCCGGGACGAGCGGGTGCCCCGGGACGAGCGGGTGCCCCGGGACGAGCGGCCCCGCACCGGCGGTCACCCGGCGGCGGGCGCCGTCCGGGTCGGTGACGGAAGCGGGCCCGGCGAGGAGCGCGGCTGGGCGGCGAGGCCGGCCGAGCACGATTCCCGGTCGACCGGGCCGGCCGATCAGCGGTCCTGGTCGGCGGCGGACGGGCGGGCCGATCAACGCTCGGCGGTGGCGGACGGGCGGGCCGATCAACGTTCCGCGGCGGCAGTGCCGGCGGTTCCGGAGGGGTCGGCCGACGAGCGGTGGCGGCCGGCCGGCCGGGATGATCGGAACCGGTCGGCGAGCCCGGACGGGTCCCGTGACGAGGGCTCCCGGGCCGGGCGCGCGGGCTGGCGCGACGGGCGGGACCGGGCCGACGAAGGCTCCTGGGCTCGAACGGGCCGGCAGGGCGGCTGGGACCGGGCCGAAGACGACTTTCCGGCCGGCCGGCCGGGCCGGCACGACGGGCCGGCACGGCACGACGGGCCGGACCGAGCCGGTGAGGGCTGGGCGACGCCGGACGTACCCGCCTGGACCGCGTCCGAGCCCGCTGGGCGGCCGGTCGCCGACGACGACCCGGAAGGCGCCTACTGGTCGGAGTTGCGAGCCGGTAACCGCTGGGCCTCGGTCCGCGACGACGAACACGGCCGGGAGGTTCGGGTCGGCGAGCGGCGTGCCGCGGTGCACGCCGCCGGAGCGGGCACCGAGTATCGGGTCGAGGATCGCTGGGCGTCCGTCCGCGAGCCCCGCCGCGAGCACGGTACGCCAGGCGAGGCGGGACCCGGCTGGCCGGCGGAGAGCCGACCGGCGCTGCCGGCGGGCGGGGTTCCGGTACCGGACGAGTGGCGCCCGGCCGCGCAGCACGGCGGCCAGCCCGAGTGGCGTCGGGGTGAGCCCGAGCCGGTCCGGTACGGCGACGAGCGGCAGGGCCACCCGCCGCGCGGCGGCGTGCCCCGGGCCGGCGGCCCGCCGTCCGCCGACCACTGGCGCTGACCCCGGAGCCCGACCCGATCTCGGCGGGGGCTACTTGTCGATGTCGCCGACCACGAAGAACATCGAGCCGAGGATGGCGATCAGATCGGGTACCAGGCAGCCGGGCAGCAGCGTGGCCAGCGCCTGCACGTTCGCGTACGAGGCGGTGCGCAGCTTGAGCCGCCACGGGGTCTTCTCGCCCCGGGAGACCAGGTAGTAGCCGTTGATGCCGAGCGGGTTCTCGGTCCACGCGTAGGTGTGCCCCTCGGGGGCCTTGACCACCTTGGGCAGCCGGGTGTTCACCGGCCCGGTGAGCCGGTCCACCCGGTCCAGGCACTGCTCGGCGAGGTCGAGTGAGGCGTACACCTGGTCGAGCAGCACCTCGAAGCGGGCGTGACAGTCCCCGGCGGTCTTGGTCACCACCGGCACGTCGAGCTGGTCGTACGCCAGGTAGGGCTCGTCCCGGCGCAGGTCCAGGTCCAGGCCGGAGGCCCGGGCGACCGGCCCGGACGCGCCGAACGCGGCGGCGTCGGCCGCCGACAGCACGCCCACCCCGACCGTACGGGCCAGGAAGATCTCGTTGCGCCGGATGAGCTGGTCCAGGTCGGGCATCCGCCGGCGTACCTCGCCGATGGCGGCCCGGGCCCGGCCCGTCCAGCCGGCCGGCACCTCCTCCTTCAGGCCGCCGACCCGGTTGAACATGTAGTGGATCCGGCCGCCGGAGACCTCCTCCATCACCGCCTGGAGGGTCTCCCGCTCGCGGAACGCGTAGAACATCGGGGTGATCGCGCCGATCTCCAGCGGGTACGAGCCGAGGAACATCAGGTGGTTGAGCACGCGGTTCAGCTCGGCCAACGCCATCCGCAGCCAGACCGCCCGCTCGGGTACCTCCATGCCCATCAGCCGCTCAACGGCCAGCACCACGCCCAGCTCGTTGGCGAACGCGGAGAGCCAGTCGTGCCGGTTGGCCAGCACGATGATCTGCCGGTAGTCGCGTACCTCGAAGAGCTTCTCCGCACCCCGGTGCATGTAGCCGATGATCGGCTCGGCGGAGACCACCCGCTCGCCGTCGAGCACCAGCCGCAGCCGCAGCACGCCGTGCGTGGACGGGTGCTGCGGCCCGATGTTCAGCACCATGTCGGTGCCGAGTTGCTCCCCGCCGGCGCCCGTGCCGACGGTCAGTTCGCGGAGGTCGCCGGCGTCCGTGGTCATGTCGGTCATCGTGCCATGACGGGATCGAAGGCGACGCCGACCGGTTGCAGCAGCCACCAGTGCCCGCCGAGGCCGGCCGGGTCGGTCAGTTCGGCCACCGCCGACGCGGCGGCCAGCGCCCGGACGTACCCGGCGGGGTCGCGGGAGGCCAGGCTCAGCGGTGGTCGCCCGCCGTCGGCCCCGAGCGCCCGCAGCGCCTCCCGCTGCGAGACCAGGGTGTACGCACACCGGGCGACCCGCTCACCGGCGGAGGCGGCCGAGTCCATTGCGACGTGCGCGGTGACGTCACACGACCCGTCCGGCACCGGCGGCACCTGCCGCCCGTCCCGGTACCCCGTCAACGTCCCGTCCACCGGCCGTCCCTCCCGCAGGTGCCCGTAGTCCACCGCCACGGCGACCCCCCGCTCAACCCTGCTGACCGCCTCCGCCCACGCGACATCCCGCCCCCGCCCAACCTCGACCCGCGCCCCCACCACCCCGTTGATCAAGAGGTTTGCGTCCGGTTCCGGCCCCCTGGGCGACGCGAACTCCTTGATCGACGATGTGGGGGTGGGCCACCAGTGGGTTAGCCAGGCGGTGTCCTCGGGGGTTAGTGGGGGGCCGGGTGATTCGCTGCCGGTCAGCGGGTCGACCAGGAGGTAACGCCAGCCGTCGGCGGTGTGCACGGCCAGGTCCAGGGGGACGTTGTCCAGCCACTCGGTCGCCACCAACAGCCCGATGATCCGTTCGGGGATCTCGTCGGTCCAGTGGACCTCCGCGGGCAGGTCGTCCGGGCGGGGCGCCCGTTCGACGGCGGTGAGGCGTATCCGGTCGGCGAGGGGGACCGGGGCTGTGGGCTCCCCGGAAACCCCCACGAGCAGCGCCCGAAGCAGCTCACCCCGGCCCGCGCCGACGTCCACCACGTCCAGACGGGGAGGGTGCCCCAGCACACGATCAACAGAGGTGAGCAGGCGCAGCAGGCAGGACGAGAACGCGGGAGTGGCGTGCACGCTGGTGCGGAAGTGGGCGGCCGGCCCGGCCCCGGAGACGAAGAAGCCGCCCGGCCCGTAGAGGGCCTGGTCCATCGCGTCCCGCCAGCGCACCGGGTTCATCCCGGCCAGATCTCCACCATCGGATCGGACGCCCGGAGCGCGTCGAGGTCGGGAGCCGCCCGCCCGGCGCGGGCGGCGATGTCCTGGACCGCCGCCCGGAACCCGTCGACCGTCTCACCGACCTCCATGAACTCGCCCGAGACGTGGGTGACCTCGAAATACAGGAACTTGTGCTCCTCCGGCGGCAGGGCGGAGACCGAGACGTGCTGAATCTCCGGCCAGGGCCAGCCGAACGAGTGGTCGCCGTCCTCCGTCCGGATGCCGACCTCGTCCACGATCACCCGTTCCGTCACATGCGGCACGGTAGCCGGTGTGGGGGCAGCCACACCGCCGGACCGGCCCGGCTGCGGGCCGGTGAAGGTTTTCACACATGCTTGTCCAGGTTCCGTGACACCGGCGCATACTTGCGATCGACCGGTACCCCCTTCGAGGACTGGATCGACTGTCATGAGCGCACCGCTGCGCCCGCGTCCGGCCGCCCTGCCCGGGGCCGCCGTACCGCCGGGCGGCGCCTCGAACGGCGCCCCGCTCGCCTTCCCCCGTACCCTCACCGTCGGCGTGCTCGGCGCCGGCCGGGTCGGTGCCGTGCTCGGCGCGGCCCTCGCCGCCGCCGGCCACCGGGTGGCCGCCGCCTCCGGCTCGTCCGGGGCCGCCCGGGCCCGGATGGCGCTGCTGCTGCCGCAGACCCCGAACCGTTCCGCGAGGTCGGTCGCCCGCGCGGCCGCCGACCTGCTGGTCGTGGCGGTACCCGACGACGCCCTGGCCGGCGTGGTCGCCGGCCTGGCCGAGGCCGGCGCGCTGCGCCCCGGCCAGGTGGTCGCACACACCTCCGGCGCGCACGGGCTGGCCGTCCTCGCCCCGGCCGCCGCGGTGGGCGCACGGCCACTCGCGCTGCACCCGGCGATGACCTTCACCGGTACGCCGGACGATCTGACCCACCTGGCCGGCATCTCGTACGGGGTGACCGCCCCGGCCGAACTACGGGCGTTCGCCGCCCGGCTGGTCGCCGACCTCGGCGGCGTGCCGGAGTGGGTGGCCGAGGCCGACCGCCCGCTCTACCACGCGGCGTTGGCGCACGGCGCGAACCACCTGGTGACCCTGGTCAACGAGGCGGTCGACCGGCTGCGCGACGCCGGGGTGGACCGGCCCGAGAAGGTGCTCGCCCCGCTGCTGCGGGCCGCCCTGGAGAACGCCCTGCGGCTCGGCGACGACGCGCTCACCGGCCCGGTCTCCCGGGGCGACGCGGGCACCGTACGCCGGCACCTGCGCAGGCTGGCGGCGACCGCGCCGGAATCCGTGCCCCCCTACCTGGCGTTGGCCCGAAGGAGCGCGGACCGCGCGATCGCGGCGGGCCGGCTGCGCCCGGCGGACGCGGAGTCGCTGCTGGACGTGCTGAGTGGGATCTACGGGGAGGTGGCCGCGTGACGGAGCTGGTGCACACGCGCAAGGAGCTGGCGGCGGCGCGGGACGGTCTGACCGGCACCGTCGGCGTGGTGATGACCATGGGCGCGCTGCACTCCGGGCACGAGACGCTGCTGCGGGCGGCCCGCGAGCGGGCCGACCACGTGATCGTCACGATCTTCGTGAACCCGCTCCAGTTCGGCCCGAACGAGGACTTCGACCGCTACCCGCGCACCCTCGACAACGACCTGGAGATCTGCCGGCGGGCCGGCGCGGACGTGGTCTTCGCCCCCGCCGTCTCCGACATGTACCCGGACGGCCAGCCGACGGTCCGGGTCGACCCGGGCCGGTTGGGCGAGGGCCTGGAGGGGCACAGCCGCCCCGGCTTCTTTCACGGGGTGCTCACCGTGGTGCTGAAGCTGCTCCACCTCACCCGCCCCGACCTGGCGTTCTTCGGCGAGAAGGACTACCAGCAGCTCACCCTGGTCCGGCGGATGGTCCGTGACCTGGACGTGCCGACCGAGATCGTCGGCGTGCCGACCGTACGCGAGCCGGACGGCCTGGCCCTGTCCAGCCGTAACCGCTACCTCTCGGTCGAGGAGCGGGCGGCGGCGCTGAGCCTGTCCGCCGCGCTGCGGGCCGGCGTCGAGGCCGCCGAGCAGGGCGCGGACGCGGGCGAGGTGCTGGCCGCCGCCCACCGGGCCTTCGACTCCGGTACGCCGGGCGCCCGCCTCGACTACCTGGTGCTCACCGACCCCGACCTGGAGCCGGACCCGCTCGCCGGCCCGGCGCGAATGCTGATCGCGGCCTGGTCCGGCACCACCCGGCTGATCGACAACGCGGCGATCCCGCTCGCCCCGCGTTCCTGACTCGTGCGAGAAAGGCATCCGATGCTGCGGACCATGCTCAAGTCGAAGATCCACCGGGCCACGGTGACCCAGGCCGACCTGCACTACGTCGGCTCGGTGACGGTGGACGAGGATCTGCTCGACGCCGCCGACCTGCTCCCCGGCGAGCTGGTCGCGATCGTGGACGTCACCAACGGGGCCCGGCTGGAGACGTACGTCATCCCGGGGCAGCGGGGCAGCGGGGTGATCGGCATCAACGGCGCCGCCGCGCACCTGGTGCACCCCGGTGACCTGGTGATTCTTATTTCGTACGGGCAGATGGACGACGCCGAGGCACGGACGTACCAGCCCCGGGTGGTGCACGTCGACGCGGACAACCGGGTGGTCGACCTGACCGCCGACCCGACCAGCGCCGCTCCCGGCACCGCCGGTGATCCGGTGCCCAACCCGTTCGCCGCCGCGCTGAACTGACCTCGGTTCGGGCCGTACGGTCTGTCACCGGAAGGTCATTCCCGGCTACCCTGGGCGCACCGTCGGATTGACGGTCGTCGGCTCGGGGAGGCCGCGATGCGCCGTGCGATGAGGACCCTGGTCGCCGTGTTGGTCGTGGCGGCCACCCTGTCCGGCTGCGCCGGGTCCGGCGGGCTGGACGGCGACCTCACCGACGACTGGGCGGCGCTGCCGCCGGCCGGGCCGTTCACCCCGGCGGCGGGGGTCTGCCAGGTGGCCGACTTCACCGCCACGGTCAGCCCGGCCGGGTACGACCCGGTGGGCTGCGAGCTGCCGCACCGGGTGGAGACGGTGCACGTGGGCGCCTTCACCGTCGACCGGGCCACCCCGCCGCCCCTCGCCTCCGCCGAGCTGCGTACGGCGTTCGCCGACTGCGACCGTCGGGTCAACGAATACGTCGGCGACAACTGGCGGGCCGGTCGGCTGCGGCTGGCCGTGGCGCTGCCCACCGGGCCCGGCTGGGCGGCCGGCTCCCGGTGGTACCGCTGCGACCTGGCCGAGCTGACCACGGTCGAGGCGGCGGCGCAGGTGGTGACCCGTACGGGCAGCCTGCGGGACGCGCTCAAGGGGCCGTCCGCGCTGCGGCTGGGCTGCCAGCGTACCGGTGGCGACGCCCGGCGGGTGCAGACGCTGACCCCGGTGGAGTGCGGCACCGCGCACGACGCCGAGTTCGTCGGGGTGTGGTCGGCGCCGGACCGCCCGTACCCGACGAAGGAGGCCGACTGGGTCCCCCTCTACGCCGGCTGCGGCACCGTTCTGGCGAGGTACGTCGGGGTGCCGGACGACGCGATGCTGCGGTTCCGCAGCGGTGTGGTGGTCCGACCGCCCGGCGCGGGTCGGTGGGCTGCCGGCGACCGGGGCGTCCGCTGCTACCTCTGGCTCAGCGACCGCACGGTGACCGCCTCGCTCAAGGGCGCCGGACCGGCCGGCCTGCCGGTACGGACGAAGTAGCTCGAACCACTCGTCCCGCCCCCGCCGCCCGGGGCGAGAAGCCTTCGGGTTGACTGTGCGCATGGACCTTCCGACCGTCGACCTGCCGGCCCTGCCCAGGCTGCTCGCCGCGCCCGCACCCGGCTGGGTGGAGACCACCGACGTGGTCGTCGTCGGCTCCGGGGTCGCCGGCCTGACCGCCGCGCTGCACCTGCGCGAGGCGGGTCTGCACGTCACTGTGGTCACCAAGGTCAACATGGATGAGGGGTCGACCCGCTGGGCGCAGGGCGGCATCGCCGCCGTGCTCGACCCGGCCGACACCCCGGCCGCCCACGCGTACGACACCGAGGTCGCCGGCGTCGGCCTGTGTGACCCGGCGGCGGTGCGGGTGCTGGTGGAGGAGGGCCCGACCCGGCTGCGCGAGCTGATGCGGATCGGGGCGGAGTTCGACCGGAACCCGGACGGCTCGCTGATGCTCACCCGGGAGGGCGGCCACCGGGCCGACCGGATCGTGCACGCCGGTGGTGACGCCACCGGTGCGGAGGTGCAACGGGCGCTGCACGCGGCCGTCCACCGCGACCCGTGGATCCGGCTGGTCGAGCACGCCCTGGTGCTGGACCTGCTGCGCGCGCCCGGCGACGGCCCGGACGGGCTCGGCCCGGCCTGCGGGATCACCCTGCACGTGCTCGGCGAGGGCAGCGAGGACGGCGTCGGCGCGATCCTGGCCCGGGCGGTGGTGCTGGCCACCGGCGGCATGGGGCAGATCTTCGCGGCCACGACCAACCCGGCGGTCTCCACCGGCGACGGGGTGGCGCTCGCCATGCGGGCCGGCGCGGCGGTAACCGACGTGGAGTTCGTCCAGTTCCATCCGACCGCGCTGATCGTGCCGACGGGGGCGCCGGGCGCGACGCGGGCCCAGCAGCCGCTGGTGTCCGAGGCGCTGCGCGGCGAGGGCGCCCACCTGATCGACGGGGACGGCAAGCGGTTCATGGTCGGCCAGCACGAGCTGGCCGAACTGGCCCCCCGGGACGTGGTCGCCAAGGGCATCCACCGGGTGCTGCTGGCCACCGGGGCGGACCACGTCTGGCTGGACGCCCGCCACCTGGGCGGGGACTTTCTGGCCCGGCGCTTCCCGACCATCGTCGCGTCCTGCCTGGCCATCGGGGTCGACCCGGCCACCGACCTGATCCCGGTCGCTCCGGCCGCCCACTACGCCTCCGGCGGCGTCCGTACCGACCTGCGCGGCCGCACCTCCATCCCCGGCCTGTACGCCTGCGGCGAGGTCGCCTGCACCGGCGTGCACGGCGCGAATCGGCTGGCCAGCAACTCACTGCTGGAGGGGCTGGTCTTCTCCCGCCGGATCGCCGAGGACATCGCCGCCGGCCTGCCGGAGCAGGCGAAGCCGGCCGAGACCGGAGCCTGGGTCGGTGGACAGGGCTGGGTGCTGCCGGCCGCCGGTACCCCGGCTCTGCAACGGGCGATGACCCGGGGCGCCGGGGTGCTCCGCTCGGCGGACACCCTCGCCGCGACCGCCGCCACCCTGACCGAGCTGGGCGAGGGCCGGGGCGTCCCGCGTACCGCCGACTGGGAGGCGACGAACCTGATCACCGTGGCGTCGACGCTGGTCGCCGCCGCGTACCGGCGCCGGGAGACCCGCGGCTGCCACTGGCGGGAGGACTTCCCGGCCGCCGACGACCGGTGGCTGGGCCACTTCGTCGGCGGGATCGGGGCGCAGGGCTCGCTGACCGAGCGGTGGGAGGAACTGCCGTGAGCGCGAGGAGTGAGCCGGCTTTGCGAGCCCCGCAGTCGCGAACAGAGGAGGCACCCGTGAGCGCGAGGAGTGAGCCGGTTTTGCGAGCCCCGCAGTCGCGAACAGAGGAGGCACCGTGAGGGAATCGACGGAGCGGGCGTTGCGGGCCGGGGGCCTGGACCCGGAGCGGGTACGGCGGGTGATCGTCGACGCGCTCACCGAGGACCTGGGCCCGGACTTCCTCGACGTCACCAGCGTCGCCACCATCCCCGGCGAGCAGAACGACACCGGTGACCTGGTCGCCCGCGCCGACGGCGTGGTGGCCGGGCTGCCCGTGGCGGCGGCCGTGTTCGAGCTGGTGGGCGAGGTGACCGGGGCGGAGCGTACGGTCGAGGTGTCGTTGGTGGCCCACGACGGGCAACGGGTGGCGCGCGGCGACGTGTTGGCCACGGTGACCGGCCCGACCCGGCTGCTGCTCACCGCCGAGCGGACCGCGCTCAACCTGCTCTGCCGGCTGTCCGGGGTGGCCACCCACACCCGGGCCTGGGCCGACGCCCTGGCCGGCACGAAGGCGACGGTCCTCGACACCCGCAAGACCACCCCCGGCCTGCGCGCTCTGGAGAAGTACGCGGTCCGCGCCGGCGGCGGCACCAACAAGCGGATGGGCCTGCACGACGTCGCCATGATCAAGGACAACCACAAGGTCGCGGCGGGTGGCATCGCCGCCGCCTACCGGCGGGTCCGGGAGGCGTTCCCGGACGTGCCGGTGCAGGTGGAGGTGGACACGCTGGCCGAGGCGGTGGAGGCGGTGGCGGCCGGCGCAGACTTCCTGCTGCTGGACAACATGACCCCGGCGCAGCTGCGCGAGGTGGTCGCCGCGGTGGGCGACCGGGCCGAGCTGGAGGCCACCGGTGGGCTGACGCTGCCGGTGGCGGCCGAGTACGGCGCGACCGGCGTGGACTACCTCTCGGTGGGCGCGCTCACCCATTCCTCGCCGATCCTGGACATCGCCCTGGATCTGAGGGCGGAATGAGCGTCCAGGACATGGCCTAGGCTGCCAGCGTGCTGCTCTGCATCGACATCGGAAACACCAACACCGTGCTGGCGACCTTCGACGGCGACAAGCTGGTGCACTCCTGGCGGATCAAGACCGATGCCCGTTCGACGGCGGACGAGTTGGGTCTGAAGTTCCGGGGGCTGCTGGCCGGTGACGCTGTGGAGATCACCGGGGTGGCCGCCTGCTCGACCGTGCCGGCCGCGTTGCGCTCGCTGCGTACGATGCTGTCCCGCTACTACGCGGACCTGCCGAGCGTGATCGTCGAGCCCGGCGTACGCACCGGGGTGCAGCTCGCCATCGACAACCCGAAGGAGGTCGGCGCGGACCGGGTGGTCAACACCCTGGCCGCGTACACCCTCTACGGCGGGCCGTCGATCGTGGTGGACTTCGGCACCACCACCAACTTCGACGTGATCAGCGGCCGGGGTGAGTTCCTTGGTGGCGCGTTCGCCCCGGGCATCGAGATCTCCTTCGACGCGCTCGCGGCCCGCGCCGCCCAGCTCCGCAAGGTGGAGGCGACCATGCCCCGCTCGGTGATCGGCAAGAACACCGTGGAGTGTCTACAGGCCGGGCTCTACTTCGGCTTCGCCGGCCAGGTGGACCGGATCGTCGAGCGGATGACCGAGGAGCTGGGCGAGGTGAAGGCGGTGATCGCCACCGGCGGCCTCGCCTCGCTGGTGCTCCACGAGTGTCACACGATCACCCACCACGAGCCGATGATCACCCTGATCGGCCTGCGCATGGTCTACGAACGCAACATCTGAGGTGCAAGGAAGGGCCCCCTCTTAACGCCTCCGGCAGAGCAGGGGCCCCCTCTTAACCACGGCGCCCAGTGAGCGGCGGCGCCCAGTGAGCAGCGGCGCCCGGCGCTCGGCGGCGCCCGGCGCTCAGCGGCGGCGGGAGCGGAAGACGAAGGTGCGGTAGGGGAGTTCGACGGTCTCCCGTCCCGTCAGGTCGGGGTGGGTGGCGAAGAGTTGCCGCAGCTCCCGGTCGACCCGGTCCCGCTCCTCCGCCGACGCGACGAGCCAGTAGGACCGGGTGTGCAGCATGCCGACCACCTCGTCGGGCGTCAGCGCGGTCGAATGGGAGAATTCGCCCACTTCGACCGGCTCAAAGGCGGACCCGAAGTCGCCGTACCTTTCGACCACGTTGCCCGCGTTGTCACCGAGGTGGGCGATCCGGGTCAGCTCCGCCACCCAGGCCACCCGCTCGTCCCGGAGGTTCCAGATCGGGGCGAAGACGCCGCCGGGTCGCAGCACCCGGGCGATCTCGGCGTGCGCGGGCTCCCTGTCGAACCAGTGGTACGCCTGCCCCACCAGCACCGCGTCCGCCGACCCGTCCGGCAGCGGCATTGCCTCGGCGGTGCCGGCCAGCGGCCTCGTGCCCGGGGTCGCGGCCGCCAGTTGCGCCCGCATCCCCGGATCCGGCTCGACGGGTACGAGGTCATGTCCGAGCGCGAGCACCCCGCGGGTGAGGATGCCGGTGCCCGCGCCGAGGTCCACCACCCGGGCCGGCGCGGTGAGGCCGTCGAGTGCCCAGCGCAGCGCCTGTTCGGGATAGCGGGGCCGGAACCGGTCGTAGTCGGCGGCGGCGACACCGAAGGAGAGCGCCTGAGTGGGGTCCGTCATGGGCGGCAGGTTATCCCGTAACGGCCGGCACGTGGCTTGAGTACGCTCATGGGCTGACCCGCCGATATCCCTCCAAGGCTTGAGGAAGCGTGCCGTGACCGAGCAGAACGCCCTGCCAGTAGACCCCGCCGACGACCTTCCGGAGCAGATGAAGGTCCGCCGGGAGAAGCGGGACCGGATGCTCGCCGAGGGCGTCGAACCGTACCCGATCGGCTACCCCCGGACCAGCACGCTGGCCCGGATCCGCGCCCAGTACGCCGAGCTGCCCACCGACACCGCCACCGGCGACCGGGTCTCGGTCACCGGCCGGGTGATTTTCGTACGCAACACCGGCAAGCTCTGCTTCGCCACCCTTCGGGACGGCGACGGCACCGAACTCCAGGCGATGCTCTCGCTGGACCGGGTCGGCGGGCAGCGGCTGGAGGACTGGAAGCGCCTGGTCGACCTCGGCGACCACGTCGGCGTCACCGGTGAGGTGATCACCAGCCGGCGCGGCGAGCTGTCGGTGCTGGTCGAGGAGTGGGCGGTCACCGCCAAGGCCCTGCGCCCGCTGCCGGTGGCGCACAAGCCGCTGAGCGAGGAGGCCCGGGTCCGCCAGCGCTACGTGGACCTGGTCGTCCGCGAGCAGGCGCGGCAGATGGTACGCACCCGGGCGGCCGCGGTCCGCAGCCTCCGTGACACCCTGCACGCGCAGGACTTCATCGAGGTGGAGACCCCGATGCTCCAGTTGCTGCACGGAGGCGCGGCGGCCCGCCCATTCGTGACCCACAGCAATGCGCTCAACACCGATCTGTATCTGCGAATCGCGCCGGAACTGTTTCTCAAGCGCGCTGTGGTGGGCGGCGTGGACCGGGTCTTCGAGATCAACCGCAACTTCCGTAATGAGGGCATCGACTCGTCGCACTCGCCCGAGTTCGCGATGCTCGAGGCCTACCAGGCGTACGGCGACTACAACACGATGGCCGAGCTGACTCGAAATCTTGTGCAGCAGGCGGCGATCGCGGTCGGCGGATCGACGGTGGTCACCCACGCCGACGGCCGGGAGTTCGATCTGGGCGGCGAGTGGCGCTCGGTGACACTGTTCGGTGTTCTTTCCGAAGCGCTCGGTGAGGAGGTCACCGTCCGCACCGAGAGGTCCCGGCTGGTCGAGTACGCCGACAAGGTCGGGCTGTCGGTCGACCCGAAGTGGGGTCCGGGCAAGCTGGCCGAGGAACTGTTCGAGGAACTAGTGGTGCCGTCGCTGCAGGCGCCCACCTTCGTGTGCGACTACCCGGAGGAGACCAGCCCGCTGACCCGGGCCCACCGCAGCGAGCCGGGACTGGCCGAGAAGTGGGACCTGTACGTCCTCGGTTTCGAGCTGGGCACCGCGTACTCCGAGCTGGTCGACCCGGTGGTGCAGCGGGAGCGGCTGGTGGCGCAGGCGCAGCTCGCCGCCCGCGGCGACGACGAGGCGATGCGACTCGACGAGGACTTCCTCCGGGCGATGGAGTACGGAATGCCGCCGGCCGGTGGTATGGGAATGGGAATCGACCGGCTCTTGATGGCGCTGACCGGCCTGGGAATTCGGGAAACCATCCTGTTCCCGTTGGTCCGGCCGGAGTAGCCGCCGGCCGTCTCCAGGTCGTTACCGCATCCTATTGACGAGACAAGCGGCGGGCGGGTTATTGTTCTCCTGTATTCGCAGGAGAACATCACCCTGCTCGAAAGGAATGTGGGACGTGGCCAAGCAGATCATCCACAAGCTGGTCGATGACCTGGACGGCGGGGACGCTGACGAGACCGTCAAGTTCGCCCTCGACGGCGTGCAGTACGAGATCGACCTGTCGGCGACGAACGCCGAGAAATTGCGTGATGTATTCGCTCAGTACATCGCGCACGGGACCAAGGTCGGTCGCGGTGGGGTGGTCGTCGGCGGCCGGGCCGCGCGTGGCCGGGGCGGCGCGACCGCCGACCGCGAGCAGAACAAGGCCATCCGCGCCTGGGCGAAGAAGGCCGGCAAGGACATCTCGGACCGGGGACGCATCCCGCAGGAGATCGTCGAGGAGTACCACGCGAAGGCGGGTCACTGATCACGACGACCCCGTAGCGGGCGACACGACGCCGGACCGGAGGCCACTCCGGGCCGGCGTCGCCGTTTCCGCCCCGGTGCGTCGTCTGGTCCGGTCCGGGGCGAGACGTGCCGGCCGCGTCGAACGCCCCCCGTGCGGGACGTGCGCCGCCGGTCGCGGGGGCCGGGCTGGGCGCGCTGGTCGTGGGCGGCGGGAGCCAGGTCGGGGGCGGGAAGAAAACCGCCGCGGGGCAGGTTGTCCACAGGCAGTGGAGATCCTGTCCACAGGTTGTGGATGACGGCGGCGGCGCCGAAGCCCCCGCCCCGAGCCCGGAAGACCTTCCGGAGGCCCCCGACCGGGCTTTTCCACCAACGGTCGAATTTCGCTCTGCGCGTACAGCTAGGGGTACCGGAACACCTGCTGAGCGTGGACGGTTGTCAGAAACGACGTGGGAACGGCCTTTCGCGGGGACACACGACCTCAGCGGAGTCGGTCCGCGGCGATAGAGTAAGGAGGCACGGACGCCCGTCCCGGACGTCCGCGCACCGGCCCCGCCAAGATCTTGACCATCAAGGCGCACGGCACGTGAGGAGCACGAGGGCATGTTCGAGCGGTTCACCGACCGAGCGCGACGGGTTGTCGTCCTGGCCCAGGAAGAGGCCCGGATGCTCAACCACAACTACATCGGTACGGAGCACATCCTGCTGGGCCTGATCCACGAGGGTGAGGGCGTCGCGGCCAAGGCCCTGGAGAGCCTCGGCATCTCCCTGGAGGGCGTCCGCCAGCAGGTCGAGGAGATCATCGGCCAGGGTCAGCAGGCGCCGAGCGGGCACATCCCGTTCACGCCGCGGGCCAAGAAGGTGCTGGAGCTGTCGCTGCGCGAGGCGCTGCAGCTCGGCCACAACTACATCGGCACGGAGCACATCCTGCTCGGCCTGATCCGTGAGGGCGAGGGCGTCGCCGCCCAGGTGCTGGTCAAGCTCGGCGCCGACCTCAACCGGGTCCGCCAGCAGGTGATCCAGCTGCTCTCCGGCTACCAGGGCAAGGAGCCGGCCGCCGCGGGCACCGCCCCGGGCGAGGCCGCGCCGTCGACCAGCCTGGTGCTGGACCAGTTCGGCCGCAACCTGACCCAGGCCGCCCGCGAGGGCAAGCTCGACCCGGTCATCGGGCGCGAGAAGGAAATCGAGCGGGTCATGCAGGTGCTCTCCCGCCGTACCAAGAACAACCCGGTCCTGATCGGCGAGCCCGGCGTTGGCAAGACCGCCGTGGTCGAGGGGCTGTCTCAGAAGATCATCAAGGGCGAGGTGCCCGAGACGCTGAAGGACAAGCACCTCTACACGCTCGACCTCGGTGCCCTGGTGGCCGGCTCCCGCTACCGCGGTGACTTCGAGGAGCGCCTCAAGAAGGTGCTCAAGGAGATCCGCACCCGCGGCGACATCATCCTGTTCATCGACGAGATCCACACCCTGGTGGGTGCGGGTGCCGCCGAGGGCGCGATCGACGCGGCCAGCATCCTCAAGCCGATGCTGGCCCGTGGCGAGCTGCAGACCATCGGCGCCACCACGCTCGATGAATACCGCAAGCACCTGGAGAAGGACGCCGCTCTCGAGCGCCGGTTCCAGCCGATCCAGGTGGGTGAGCCGTCGCTGGCCCACACCATCGAGATCCTCAAGGGCCTGCGGGACCGCTACGAGGCGCACCACCGCGTCTCGATCACGGACGCGGCGCTCGTCGCGGCCGCGACTCTGGCCGATCGATACATCTCCGACCGGTTCCTGCCCGACAAGGCGATCGACCTGATCGACGAGGCCGGTGCCCGGATGCGGATCCGCCGGATGACCGCGCCGCCAGACCTGCGTGACTTCGACGAGCGCATCGCCCAGGTGCGCCGCGACAAGGAGTCCGCGATCGACGCGCAGGACTTCGAGCGGGCCGCTCAGCTCCGCGACAAGGAGAAGCAGCTGCTCGGCCAGAAGGCTCAGCGGGAGAAGGAGTGGAAGGCCGGCGACCTGGACGTCGTCAGCGAGGTCGACGACGAGCAGATCGCCGAGGTGCTCGGCAACTGGACCGGCATCCCGGTCTACAAGCTGACCGAGGAGGAGACCTCGCGCCTGCTGCGCATGGAGGACGAGCTGCACAAGCGCGTCATCGGCCAGGAGGACGCGGTCAAGGCGGTCTCGAAGGCGATCCGGCGTACCCGGGCCGGCCTGAAGGACCCGAAGCGCCCGTCCGGCTCGTTCATCTTCGCCGGCCCGTCCGGTGTCGGTAAGACCGAGCTGTCCAAGGCGCTCGCCGAGTTCCTGTTCGGCAGCGAGGACGCCCTCATCCAGCTGGACATGTCCGAGTTCCACGACCGGTACACGGTCTCCCGGCTGGTGGGTGCCCCGCCCGGCTACGTCGGCTACGACGAGGGCGGGCAGCTGACCGAGAAGGTGCGTCGCCGGCCGTTCTCGGTGGTCCTCTTCGACGAGATCGAGAAGGCCCACCCGGACGTGTTCAACACGCTCCTCCAGATCCTGGAGGACGGGCGGCTCACCGACGGCCAGGGCCGGATCGTGGACTTCAAGAACACGGTCATCATCCTGACCACCAACCTCGGTACGCGCGACGTCGCGAAGGCGGTCTCGCTGGGCTTCCAGGCCTCTGAGGACTCCGAGTCCAACTACGACCGGATGAAGCAGAAGGTCAACGACGAGCTCAAGCAGCACTTCCGGCCCGAGTTCCTGAACCGGATCGACGACACCATCGTCTTCCACCAGCTGCGTGAGCAGGAGATCCTCTCGATCGTGGACATCATGATCCAGCGGATCGAGACCCAGCTGCGCAACAAGGACATGGGCCTGGAGCTGACCGACAACGCCAAGAAGTACCTGGCGAAGAAGGGCTTCGACCCGGTGCTGGGCGCGCGGCCGCTGCGCCGCACGATCCAGCGCGACATCGAGGACAACCTCTCCGAGCGGATCCTCTTCAACGAGCTGACCCCGGGTCAGATCGTGGTGGTGGACTGCGACGGCGACCCGAGCAACGTCGACAAGTCCAAGCTCGTCTTCCGGGGCACCGACCGGCCGGTGGCCGTGCCGGACGCCGTCCCGGCGGACCTTGGTGGCGCGGCCACCGCGGGTGCGGACGACGCGGCGTAACGCTGGGCAGATGTGACAGGGCGACGGCCCCGGTAGGCGAGAGCCACCGGGGCCGTCGCCTTTCCGGCCGTCGGCCCGCGCCTCGGCTCTGATCGACTCGCTGTGCGGCAAGGTGTGGTCTCGGTGGTGCCGGAGACCGCCAGTTGCCGCAAGCTGAGTGGATCAAGATGCGGCGTGCCGTGCCCGGCTGGTCAGGCGTGGGGGAGGGGGACCGGGGGGCCGTCGCCGATCAGGCGGAAGGACTCCTCACCGACCGGCTCGACCAGGCCATCGGTGACCAGCCCGGCCAGGGCCCGGGCGCGCTGCACGTCGTCGTGCCAGACCTGGTCCAGCCGCTGGTGCGGCACCGGGCCGGTCGCCTCGCGGAGGACCGCGAGCAGCAGGCCGCGTACCTGGCGGTCGGTGCCGGCGTAGCGCTGGGGGCGGCGGGTCGGGCCGGCCGGCGCCTCCTGGCCGGACGCCCGCCAGGCGCAGACCGCCTCGACCGGGCATACCGCGCAGCGCGGCGCGCGGGCGGTGCAGACCACCGCGCCGAGTTCCATGAAGGCGGCACTGGCCAGGGCCGCCGCGGCCGGCTCGGCGGGCAGCAGCTCCTCGGTGGCGACCAGGTCGGCGGGGCGGGTGGCCGGGCCGGCGTCCGGCTCGCCGGCGATCGCCCGGCACACCACCCGGCGTACGTTGGTGTCGACCACCGGGTGCCGCTGCCCGAAGGCGAACGCCGCCACCGCCCGGGCCGTGTACGTCCCGACGCCCGGCAGCGCCAGCAACTGGTCCAGCCGATCCGGCACCTCGCCACCGTGCCGTTCGACGATCGCCACCGCGCAGTCCCGCAGCCGTACCGCCCGGCGGGGATAGCCGAGCCGTCCCCACATCCGGATCGCCTCGGCCGGGGTGTCCTCGGCCAGCGCCAGCGGCACCGGCCATCGGGCCAGCCACGCCTCCCAGGCGGGCAGCACCCGGACCACCGGCGTCTGCTGGAGCATGACCTCGCTGACCAGGATCGCCCACGCGCCGATGCCCGGCTCGCGCCACGGCAGGTCGCGGGCGTTCCGCTCGTACCAGCGGCTGACCAGGGTGGCGAAGGTGGGCTCGGTCATGGCGCTGCCGATCATGTCATGGCTGGCTTTCCCGCAGGATGGGCGGGCGGGGCAGGCCCCTCCGACCGCCCGGGAACCGGCGGGGCAGAATGTCCGGATGAACGAGCTCGCGATCACCGTCATCGGCCGGGACCGGCCGGGCATCGTGGCCGACGTCGCCGAAGCGCTCGCGCGGCTCGGCGCGAACCTCACCGACTCCACGATGACCCGGTTGCGGGGCCACTTCGCGATGACCCTGATCTGCGTGGGCCCGGCCGCCGCCGATGTCGAGGCCGCGCTGGCCCCGCTCGCCGCCGACGGCCAGCTCCTGGCCACCGTACGCCCGGTCACCCCGGACGGGCAGACGCCGCCGCCGGGCGAGCCGTACGTGCTGGCCGTGCACGGCGCCGACCGGATGGGCATCGTCGCCGCGATGACCCGGGTGCTGGCCGACGCGGGCGGCAACGTCACCGATCTGAGCACCCGGCTGACCGGCTCCCTCTACGTGGTGGTCGCCGAGGTCGAGCTGCCGCCGGGCAGTTCCGACGAGGTGGCCGGCCGGCTCGCCCGTACCGCTGCCGATCTCGGCGTGGGCGTCAGCCTCCGCCCGGCGGACCCGGACCTGCTGTGACCGCCGAGTACGTCGGCCTGGGCGACTGGACCCCGGAGGCGCTGGAGGTCGCGGGTGAGGTACGGCCGGTGGTGGTCGCACCCGATCCGGTGCTCAGCCGGCCCGGGCCGGAGGTCGATCCGACCTCGGACGAGGTGGTCCGCCTCGCCGCCGACCTGATCGCCACGATGCGCGTGTCGCCGGGCTGCGTGGGCCTCGCCGCGCCGCAGGTGGGGGTGGGCGCGCAGGTGTTTGCGGTGAACGTCACCGGCCATCCGAAGGCGGTCACCGTGCACGGCACGTTCGTGCTCTGCAACGCGAAGGTGGTCGAGGCGACCCGCTGGAAGGCCGGGCGGGAGGGCTGCATGTCGGTGCCCGACCTGACCGGTGACGTGAAGCGGGCCAGCCGGCTGGTCGTCGAGGGGGTACTCCCGGGCACCGGTGTGCCGGTACGGCTGGTCACCGACGGCTTCGAGGCGCGGGCGCTCCAGCACGAGATCGACCATTGTGCCGGTCTGCTCTTCCTCGACCGGGTGGCCGGTGCCCATTCCGTCTACCAGCGCAAGGTCTATCTCTGATCGATCGGGGGTCCTGGGTGTCCGTCGTGGCGCTGCGCGCCCGCCCGGAGCCGTTCGGTGACCATGGCGGGTCGAGTGTGGACGGCTGGTCGGGCACGACTGATCCGCACCGGCGCGTCGTTCCCCACGCCTCGCGTCGCGCGACTACGGTGAACGCATCATGCGTCTGACGGTCGGCCCCCTGCCACCCGCCGTGTATTGGCGGCGTCGCGCCGTCGTACTCGGAGCGGGGCTTCTATTCCTGATTGTCCTGCTTTATTCCTGCACCGGTCCGAAGCGTAAACCGACCGGCGCGATCGGTGCCGATCCCACGGCAACGGCGTCCGCCGCCGCGACCCCAAAGCCGACCGCCACGGTGCTGACTCCGAAGTCCGGCAGTCCGTCCCCGACACCGGGGGACTCCGGTGGCGGCGCGGACGGCGGCTCGGACGGTGGGCAGGGCGGCCCGGCGGGCGGCGACACCGGGACGGACGACGCCTCGGGCGCCCCGGTGGCCGACGACGGGACCTGCACCGACTCGGAGATCCGGGCGACTCCGGTGGCGCTGCCGGCCACCGCCCAGCGGGGCACGGTGGTCACCCTGCGGTTCAAGATCAAGAACGTGTCGGACCGCACCTGCAGCCGCGACGTCGGCTCCGGCGCACAGGAGTTGTACATCAAGGCGGGCGCCGAGACGGTCTGGTCCTCGGACACCTGTGGCACCGCCAGGGAGTCGGACGTCCAGTCGTTCACCCCGAACTTCGAGCGCTCCTACCAGCTCGGCTGGAACGGCCGGTACAGCAACCGCTGCGCGAACGGGCTCGCCGCCGGCGACTTCGTCCCCGCTGGCAACTACCAGGTCTTCGCGCGGCTGGGCACCAAGATCAGCGACCCGGTGAAGCTGACCATCACCAACTGACCGGCGACCGCGCCGGCCTCGACCGGGCCGGCGGGTGGCGGCTCAGACGTACCGCTCCAGGATGGACGCCTCGGCGAGCCGGGACAGCCCCTCGCGGACGCCCCGGGCCCGGGCAT
Organism: Micromonospora eburnea; assembly: GCF_900090225.1. Lineage (NCBI taxonomy): Bacteria > Bacillati > Actinomycetota > Actinomycetes > Micromonosporales > Micromonosporaceae > Micromonospora > Micromonospora eburnea. Next base: position 6,758,902 of record NZ_FMHY01000002.1, on the reverse strand, counting down.
CGCCCACCCCCTCGACGGCCTGGAGATCCTCCACGGTGGCACCGAGCAGCCGCTGGAGGCTGCCGAAGTGCACCACCAGCCGGTCCACCACGGCCGCGGGCAGCCGGGGCACCTTGGCCAGCAGACGGAAACCCCGCGGGCTCACCGCCGCGTCGAGGGCGTCGGAGGCGGACGGGTAGCCGATCGCCTTGGACACCGCGACCAGATCGATCAGCTCGGTGGCGCTGAGTAGATCCAGCTCGACCAGCGCCTCGTCGAGGGTGCGCGACTTCCGGCCGACCGGGAGATAGTCCCGGATGACCAGGGTGCGGTCGGCGTCGACGCCGGCCATCAGCTCGTCGAGCTGGAGGGCGAGCAGCCGGCCGTCGGTGCCCAGCTCCACCACGTACCCGGCGATCTCGTCGGCGATCCGGCGGACCATCTCCAGCCGCTGCACCACCGCCACCGCGTCGCGTACGGTGACCAGGTCCTCGATCTCCAGGGCGGAGAGGGTGCCGGAGACCTCGTCGAGGCGGAGCTTGTAACGCTCAAGGGTGGCCAGGGCCTGGTTGGCCCGGGACAGGATCGCCGCCGAGTCGTCCAGCACGTGCCGCTGGCCGTTGACGTAGAGGCTGATGATCCGCATGGACTGGCTGACCGAGATGACCGGGTAGCCGGTCTGCCGGGCGACCCGTTCCGCGGTGCGGTGCCGGGTGCCGGACTCCTCGGTGGGGATGGACGGGTCGGGCATCAGGTGCACACCCGCCTGCACGATCCGGGTGCCGTCGTTGGAGAGCACCACCGCGCCATCCATCTTGCACAGCTCACGGACCCGGGTCGCGGAGAACTCGACGTCCAGCGGGAAGCCGCCGGTGCAGATCGAGTCGACCACCTTGTCGTAGCCGAGGACGATCAGCGCGCCGGTGCGACCGCGCAGGATGCGCTCCAGACCGTCCCGCAGGGCGGTACCCGGCGCCATCAGGGCGAGGTTGGCCCGCAGCGGGTCCCCGCCGGCCCCGCCCACGCTCCCGGTCACGGTCACGCTGATCGGACGGGAGGAACCCACGGCGCCGGTGCGGGCGTGCGGCGTCGTCGCGGCGGGCTTGGTGGCATCGCGGTCGATCGGCACGGGCACAGTCTACGGACTGCCCTGCGGTGGGTGCTCTCGTGGTTACTGTGATGTGTCACGATGTCCGGCTTCTCCGGTCGGCGAGCCGGTACGCCCGCTGTCCGGAATCGCCCAGCCGGTCCCGCCGTACGCTCACCGTGGGTCACTCGGCGGAAGCGCGGGCGGCAGCCTGGAGTGCCCCGCGCACGTCGGTGACCTCGATCACCCGCATGTTCTCCGGGGCCACCCCACTGCTGCCCGGCCCGCAGCCGGGCGGCACCAGCGCCAGCCGGAAGCCGAGCCGGGCCGCCTCGGCCAGCCGGCGGGGCACCGCCCCGACCCGGCGTACCTCGCCGGTGAGACCGACCTCGCCGATCGCCACCAGGTGCGGGGCGATGGCCAGGTTGAGGCCACCGGAGGCGACCGCGAGCGCCACGGCCAGGTCGGCGGCCGGCTCCACCACCCGGATGCCGCCGACCGTGGCGGCGAAAACCTCGCGGTCGTGCAGGGCGAGCCGCTCGGTGCGCCGCTGGAGCACCGCCAGCACCATCGCCAGCCGCGCCCCGTCCAGCCCGGAGACCGTACGCCGTGGCGAGCCGGCGACCGTGGCGCCGATCAGTGCCTGCACCTCGGTCACCAGGGCGCGCCGCCCCTCCATCGCCACGGTCACACAGGTGCCCGGCACCGGCTCCGCGTAGCGGGTGAGGAAGAGCCCCGACGGGTCGGCCAGGCTGCTGATGCCCCCCTCGTGCATCTCGAAGCAGCCCACCTCGTCGGCCGCGCCGAACCGGTTCTTCACCCCCCGGACCATGCGCAGCGACGAGTGCTTGTCGCCCTCGAAGTGCAGCACCACGTCGACCAGGTGCTCCAGCACCCGGGGGCCGGCGACCTGGCCGTCCTTGGTCACGTGGCCGACCAGCACGGTGGCGACGCCGCGCTCCTTGGCGATCGCCACCAGGGCCGCGGTGACCGCCCGGACCTGGGTGACCCCGCCCGGCACGCCCTCCGCCCCGGTGGTCGAGATGGTCTGCACCGAGTCGAGCACCAGCAGCCCCGGCTTGACCGCGTCGAGGTGGCCGAGCACCGCCGACAGGTCGCTCTCGGCGGCCAGGTAGAGCTGCTCGTGCAGGGTGCCCATCCGCTCGGCGCGCAGCCGCACCTGACTGACCGACTCCTCGCCGCTGACCACCAGCGACGGGCTGCCCGCGTTGGCCGCCCACTGCTGGGCCACGTCGAGCAGCAGGGTCGACTTGCCGACCCCGGGCTCACCGGCGAGCAGCACCACCGCGCCGGGAACCAGGCCGCCGCCGAGCACCCGGTCGAGCTCGCTGACCCCGGTGGGGCGGGCCCGGGCCGGCGCGGCGCTGATGGTGGCGATCGGTCGGGCCGGCTCGGCGGGCATCCGGGAACTGACCACCCGGCCGGAGACCAGTGGCCCGGTGACGGTGCACTCGACCACCGAGCCCCACTCGCCGCACTCCGGGCAGCGCCCAACCCACTTGGGCGGCTGGTGGCCGCAGGCGTCGCACTCGTACGCCGGGCGCGGCTCCCGGGCGGCGCCGCGGCCGCGACCGGTGGTGGTGGCGCGGGGGGAGGTCGATCGGGACGTGCTCACCCCAGGACGCTAACCGGACGGTACGACGAAAGCCCACCCGAAAACGGCGACACCGCCGGCGTGGCGATGGCCACACCGGCGGTGCCGGGGATGTTCAGTCGGCTGGTCAGCGGTGTCCGCCACCCTCGATGCCGCCCGCGGGGCCCGCCTCCTCGCGGGGGTGGACGACCGGCGAGGGCGGCGCGGCCGGGGTGAGCGGCACGCCGATCGGCGCCCCGGTGCGGATGACGTTGCCGTCGCCGAAGTCGAAGGTCAGGCTGACCTGCTGGCCGGTGAGCAGCTTCTCGTGCAGGCCGACGAGCTGAAGGAAGCGGTCGCTGCCGGGGCTGAGCTGGGCGAATCCCTTGGCCGGGATCTCGATCCGGGCCGGCAGGCTGGGCGCGGCCGACTCACTCGGCGAGGCCGACGGAGAGGCGGGCTCGCCCGAACCCAGCGCCTCGCTCGGCGAGGCGTTCGGGGCGCTCGGGAAGGGCGACGCGGTGGCCGGCTCGGTCGGGGAGTTGGTCGGGCTCGCCTGCGGGCCGGCAGCGTCGGCGCCGGTGAGCACGATGTCGCGGGCGCTGTCCGTGGTCACGGTCACGGTGACCGGGTTCTTGCTGTCGTTGTAGATGACGACGTCGAGCGGGGCGTTGGCGCCCGCCTGGTAGCCCTCGGTGCCCGGGTACAGGACGTGCAGGCCGCGCACCAGGAAGTTGAAGTCGGGGGTCTGGACGTTGACACCCTGCACCGACGGGACCTTGATGGAGGTCTCGGCCACCTGGCCGGCGCCGCACCCGGACAGCAGCAGGCTCGCCGCCGCCGCCGTACCGGCCAGCAGCAGGGCCGCCCGTCCGGAACCCCTGATCGAGCGCGTCACGTCGGTCCTCCTCGTCACGATCCCCACCCGGCCGTACGCCGGGCGCGGGGTGGCCATACCCGCGCAGACCGCGCTCCAGGGTAGTTGGACCTGATCGAGGCCCGAACGCCGACCCGGCAATGCCACCCTTCCGGGGGCCGGTCAGACCACCCGGCCGCTCGTCACCAGCAGGACCACGTCGATGAGTGCCACCACCATCACCGCCCGGAAGGCGGCGACCGGCCGGCCGCCGGGCGGGGCGGAGATCCGCCCCGCGTACCAGCCGAGGGCCGGCACCACGACGGCGACGGCGATCGCCGACAGACCCGCCCACGACGGCGGCCCGGGTGGCCCGACGACCAGGACGACGGTGGCCGCGAGGAGCAGCCCGGCGGCGGCCAGCCGGCTGCCGGTCGGCCCCAGCCGGTGCGGCAGCCCGCGCACCCCGGTCCGCGCGTCGTCGGCCAGGTCCGGCAGCACGTTGGCGAAGTGGGCCCCGGCGCCCAGACAGGCGGCGGCGGCCACCAGCCAGAGCGGGGGCGGGGGCGCGCCGGGCAGGGCCAGCACCACGAAGGCGGGCAGCGCGCCGAAGGAGACCGCGTACGGCAGCACGGAGAGCGGGGTCGACTTCAGCGGCCAGTTGTAGAGCAGCGCGGACACCAGCCCGAGCGCCACGCACGCCGCCGCCGCGCCGTTCGTCCGCAGCGCCACCAGCGGGGTGGCGACGGCGGCCGCGACGGCGGCGTACCCGAGGGTCCGTCGCCGGACGACGCCGCTGGCCGCCGGTTTGTCGGTACGCCCGACCGCGGCGTCCCGGTGCGCGTCGAGCGCGTCGTTGCTCCAGCCCACGGCGAGTTGGCTGGCCAGCACGGTGAGCACCACGGTGGCGATGCCGGCGGGCCGATGCCCGACGCCGGCCGCCAGCAGGCCGGCCACCGCGGTGACCGCGACGGCCGGTTCCGGATGGCTCGCCTTGGCCAGCCCTAACACCGAAGACGGCATAAGGGAAGTCTGGTCGTTACCGGGGAGTCGTGCCACGCTCGATTCATGCGAGACGCGGCGCCGGTGTCCACATCGCCCCGGGCGCTGCCGCCGAACGACCCGCGCCAGTACGACGACCTGGCCGGCGAGTGGTGGCAAGCGGACGGCGCGTTCGCGATGCTGCACTGGCTGGCCCGGGCCCGCGCCGCACTGGTGCCGCCGGCGGCCAGGAGAGACGCCGTCCTGGTCGACCTCGGGTGTGGCGCCGGCCTGCTCGCCCCGCACCTGGCCGGCAAGGGCTACCGGCACATCGGGGTGGATCTCACCCGGTCGGCCCTCGACCAGGCCGCCGCGCACGGGGTGACCGTGGTCAACGCCGATGTCACCGCCGTTCCGCTCGCGGACGGCTGCGCCGACGTGGTCTCCGCCGGTGAGGTGCTGGAACACGTGCCGGACTGGCCTCGCGCGGTCGCCGAGGCGTGCCGGCTGCTGCGGCCGGGCGGCCTCCTGGTGCTGGACACCCTCAACGACACCCTGCTGGCCCGGCTGATCGCGGTGGAGATCGGCGAACGGCTGCCCACGGTGCCGCGTGGCATCCACGATCCGCGGTTGTTCGTGGACGCGCGCGCGCTGGTCGCCGAGTGCGCCCGGCACGGTGTCGAGCTGCGGCTGTCCGGCATCCGCCCCGAGTTGGGCGGGACGCTGGCCTGGCTGCTGCGCCGGATGCGCGGCCGCTCCACGGGCCGGGCCGAACCGCGGATCGTGCCGACGCGGTCCACCGCGGTGCTCTACCAGGGCCACGGGCGCCGGAGCGGATAGCCGGGGCCGTCGGGGTCGGAGGTACGCCAAGAAGGGGGCGACATGACTGTGTACGCGCTGGAGGCGGCCCGCCGGTTGACGCCGCGACTGGCAGCCCGTGCGGCGGAGCACGACCGGGACGGCTCCTTCCCCGTCGACGACTTCGCCGACCTGCGGGAGGCCGGGCTCTTCGGGCTGATGGTGCCCCGGGAGTTGGGCGGGGTGGGGGCGACCTTCGCCGAGTACGCCGCCGTCGCCACCGAACTGGCCCGGGGCAACGGCGCCACCGCGCTGGTGTTCAACATGCACGCCTCGGTCACCGGGGCGCTGGGCGCGGTCACCGAGGAACTGGCGGAGGCGCTGGGCGTACCGGACGAGGCGATGGCCGCCCGGGACCGGCTGCTCCGCGCGGCGGCCGAGGGCGCCTGGTACGCGGTGGCCATGAGCGAACGCGGCGCCGGGGCCCGGCTGTCCCAGCTCAGCACCGTCTACGAGCCGGTCGAGGGGGGCTGGCACATCAAGGGGAGCAAGACCTTCTGCTCCGGTGCCGGGCACCCCGACGGCTACCTGGTGGCCGCCCGCAGCGCCGCCGACCAGTCGGTGGTCTCCCAGTTCCTGGTCCCGGCCGGGGAGGGGATCACCGTGGAGCCCACCTGGGACTCGCTCGGCATGCGCGCCACCTCCTCGCACGACCTGCACCTGGACGTGACCGTCCCGGCCGACCGGTTGCTCGGCGGGGTGGAGGGGCTCGCCCTGGTGGTGGCCCAGCTCATGCCGCACTGGTTGGTGGCCAGCTACGCCGCCGTCTACGTCGGCGTGGCCCGTGCGGCGATCGACGCCGCCGCCGAGCACCTGAACGCCCGTAACCTCGCCGGCCTGCCGGCGGTCCGGGCCCGGCTGGGCCGGGCCGACGCGGCGGTCGCGGCGGCCGAACTGGTGGTGGCCGAGGCGGCCCGCCGGGTGGACGAGGCACCCGGGGACGCGGACACCAACCGCTGGGTGTGGCGGGCCAAGCTGCTCGCCGGCACCACCGCCGCGGACGTCGCGGCGTCCATGCTGGAGGCGGCCGGCACCTCGGCCACCCGCCGGGGCCACCCGCTGGAACGGCTCTACCGGGACGCCCGCTGCGGCTCGCTGCACCCGGCCACCTCCGACGTCTGCGCCGACTGGCTCGGCGTCGCCGCGCTCGGCGGCGACCCGGACCGCGACGGCTCAGCCCCTCGCTGGTGACGAGTTTTGCCCTCCGGCACTGTCGCGGGCGGGTGGTAGTCGTTGGTGAAGCGTGGGGATCGGGATCGAGAGGCGGGGGACATGGCCGTACCGGTGATCGCAGGTCTGGGTACGGCGCAACCGCCGGCCGCCGCGCAGCACGAACTCTGGGAGGGCTTCTTCGCGAAGCACTTCTCGGGGGCGACCCGAGCGTTGGCCGAGCGTATCTTCGCCAATTCCGGCGTGTCCCGACGGCAGGCGGCGGTGAACCCGCTGCTGGAGGACGTCTCGGCGTGGCCGACCGAGCGCCGGATGCGGCGCTATCAGGTGGAGGCGTTGCCGCTCGGCAAGGAGGCGGTGGGCCGGGCGCTCACCGCCGCCGGGCTCGACGCCCGGGACGTGGGCCTGTTCGTGGTCTGCTCCTGCACCGGGTACGCCACGCCGGGGCTGGACATCCTGCTCGCCCGGGACCTGGGCATGGCCCCGGACACCCAGCGGATGTTCGTCGGCCACATGGGCTGTTACGCGGCCCTGCCCGGGCTGGGTGCGGCGAGTGACTTCGTGGCTGCCCGGGGTCGCCCCGCGCTGCTGCTCTGCGCGGAGCTGACCAGCCTGCACATCCAGCCCGCCAGTGCCCGGATGGACACCCAGCAGATCGTGTCGCACGCGCTCTTCTCGGACGCCGCCGTCGCCGCCGTGCTCGTCCCCGATGGCCGGGGGTACGCGCTGCGTGAGGTCGCCTCGGTCACCGACACCTCGACCGCCGACCACATGACCTGGGACGTCACCGACACCGGCTTCCGGATGGGGCTGTCGCCGAAGGTGCCGCAGGTGCTCTCGCGCCACGTACGGGGGCTGGTCGACGGGCTGCTGGCCCGGCACGGCCGGACGTCCGCCGAAGTGGACGGCTGGGCGGTGCACCCGGGCGGTCCCCGGATCCTCAACGTGGTGGACCGGGAGCTGGCCCTGCCGCCGGAGGCCCTCGCGGCGTCCCGCGCCACCCTCGACGAGCACGGTAACTGCTCGTCCCCGACGGTGTTGCTGATCCTGGACCGGCTGCGCCACGCGCTGACGCCGCCGGCCCGGATCGTGATGCTCGCGTTCGGACCGGGCCTGACCCTGTACACGGCGCTGCTTGAGCGCACCGGCTGAGGCCGGCCCGGTCCACGGTGCGGTCCGGGTGAGCGTCGCGTGTCTACGCTCACCGCATGGCTGCCGATGAGCGGGTACGGGGTGTGCTGCTGGCCGGGCTGGCGCTGGCCGTTCTGGCGGTCGGCGTGTGGTGGTGGCGGGACTCGGCACCCGTCGTCGGAGCGGTCGACGCCTCGCCGAGCCCGTCGACCCGTACCAGCCCTGAGCACCTGTTTCTGGTCGATCCGGACACCGGTCAGGTGCTCCCCGGGCCGGAGTTGGATCCGGACGAGGCGGTGGTCGTCCAGCAGGAGCCGGATGTTCCCCCGGCGACGGTGGTCTCGGACATCTGGGTGGCGCGGTCCCATCTGCTCCCGGGCGATGCTCCGTTGGTCCAGCAGGCCGCCCGGTCGCCCGGCGAGCGTCATCTGCTCACCGTGTCCTGCACCGGTTCGGGGATGCTGGCGGTGACCTTCACCGGTTCCGAGGAGGATGACACGCCGCTGAGGACGACCTGTCCGGCGAGGCTGCTCACCCAGCCCCTCACCGCCAGCGGTGGCCCGTTGCTGGTGCGCTTCACCGTCGCGGACGGCGAGGTCGACCTGGACGCCCGGCTCGTCGCCCAGGGCTGACGAGCCGTCAGGTGGCGAGGTGGGCGAGGACGTCGCGGTACTCGTCGACCGGCCCGAGTTCGGGCACGAGCCGGACCACGGTGCCTTCCCGGTCGACGAGCAGGGCGGGGGCCGTGCCGGGGTGGGCGGCGAGGCGGATGTAGTCGCGCAGGCCGCCGGCCGGGTCGGCGAGGGCGCGTACCCCGGGCGCGGGGGTGGCGCCGGCCTCGCGGCCCCCGGTCACGGTGACCACGGTGATGCCCGGTGGTGCGACGGCCGCGGCCTGGATCACCTGCTCGGTGCAGGCGCAGGCGTCCACCAGGACGATCATCGCCGGCAGCAGGCCGCGCAGCGGCACCGGGGAGTCCGCGGCGTCGACCAGGTCCAGCGCGGGCAGCGGCCCGATCGCCGCCGGGGTGGCCGTGGGGTACGGAACGACGGTGGGACTGCCTCCGGAGCGCGGTGAGCGGGGCCAGACGACCGCGGCCAGGCCGGTGAGGGTGATCAGCACCGACACCAGCAGGACCAGCGCCGGCAGCCCGAGCGGCGGGCGGCCGTCCGGCCGGGGGGCGAGACCGAGCCGGTGGCGCCACACCGCGCGCTGGCGGCGGCGGCGCAGCTCACGGCGGATCTGCCGCGCCTCGTGGGTGAGCTCCGAGGCATCGTCGGGAATGACTACCCGACCCCACTCCGGGGGCAGGTCGGGCAGCCCGTCCGGTGGCCCTTGGCCCTCAGCGTCAGCCATGCCCATCGGACCCCCAGGAACCGTCTCGGTGAGCGGACGTCGCGTCCGCCCTAAGCGTCCCGCACCCGTCGGCGTACCGCCACACCTGGGCGCGTCCTGGCTTCCGGGGCTACCATGGAAGGAGCGCATCGCCCTAGATATCGACGCTCCTACTGCCCGGGCCGGTTGTCATCTGTCAGTCACGGAGCGTGTCGAAACCATCGGTTTGACCGCCTGTCAAGCTGAAGAAATACCTCTCACAGGGCCCCTGAGCTGCGCCAACGGTCAGGACAGCGGTGAGACATCGGTGCCTGAGCGTGTTACCCTAGACACAGCGAAAGGGGTTTCGAACCTATGGTTTTCAGTGTCGGCGAGACCGTTGTTTACCCCCACCACGGGGCCGCACTCATCGAGGCAATCGAGACTCGGGTCATCAAGGGCGAGCCCAAGCAGTACCTCGTCCTGAGGGTCGCGCAGGGTGACCTGACGGTCCGGGTGCCCGCCGAGAACGCCGAGATCGTGGGTGTGCGTGAGGTGGTCGGCGAAGAGGGCCTGGGCAAGGTCTTCGACGTGCTCCGTGCACCGCACACCGAGGAGCCGACCAACTGGTCGCGGCGTTACAAGGCGAATTTGGAGAAGCTGGCCTCCGGTAACCCGCTGAAGGTCGCCGAGGTGGTCCGTGACCTGTGGCGCCGGGAGCGGGAGCGGGGTCTGTCCGCGGGCGAGAAGCGCATGCTCGCCAAGGCTCGCGACATCCTCGTCGGCGAGGTCGCGCTGGCTGAGAAGAGCACCAAGGACGAGGCCGAGACGCTGCTCGACAAGGTGCTGACCGAGGCCTGATCCGCACCACATCGTCCTACCCGCCCCGTAGCAAAGAAATCCGAGGACCGCGACGTGACCGCGCAGCTCAATCCGCGCGGTGACGTCGCGGTCCTTGTTCCTGCGGCCGGTGCCGGCGTACGCCTCGGCCCCGGCGCCCCGAAGGCGCTCCGACCGCTCGCCGGCGAGCCCCTGCTGGTGCACGCGGTACGCCGGATCGCGGCCGCGCCCTCGGTGCACACCATCGTGGTGGCCGCCCCGGCCGCCGACGTCGGAGCGGTCCGGCAGCTCCTCGCGCCGGTTGCCCCGGTGGCCGTGGTGGCCGGCGGCGCGGAGCGCCAGGCGTCGGTGGCCGCCGCGCTGGCCGCCGTCCCCGCCGGGCCCGAGATCGTCCTGGTGCACGACGCGGCCCGTGCGCTCACTCCGCCCGAGCTGGTCGAGTCGGTGGCCGAGGCGGTCCGCGCCGGGCACGACGCGGTGGTCCCGGTGCTTCCGGTGGTTGACACGATCAAGGAGGTCGGCGCCGGCGAGGTGGTTCTCGGCACGGTGGACCGGTCCGCCCTGCGGGCCGTACAGACGCCGCAGGGCTTCCGCCGGTCCGTGCTGGCCGCCGCGCACGAGGCGGCCGGTGATCCGCTCACCGACGACGCCGGGCTGGTCGAGAAGCTGGGCGTGCCGGTGGTCTGCGTTCCCGGCTCCGAGTACGCGCTCAAGGTCACCCGGCCGTTCGACCTGGCGCTGGCCGAGCACCTGCTGGCCATCGGCGCCTGAGGTCGTGCCCGGTCCTCGCTGATCAACTCGGCGTGCCGCAAAGGGTGGTTTCACCGCCGCGTGTGACCGCGATGTGCCGTACACGGAGTTGATCAAGGTTGGCCGGGCACTGCGGGGCGGCCAGCACCCCGCTGACGCGTACCCTCGGGTCATGATCGTTCCTCGGGTGGCCATCGGCACGGACGTGCACGCCTTCGAGGCCGGGCGGCCGTGCTGGGTCGCCGGCCTGCACTGGCCGGGCCAGGACGGCCTGGCCGGCCACTCGGACGCCGACGTGGCGGCGCACGCCGCCTGCAATGCCCTGCTCTCCGCGGCCGGTCTGGGTGACCTGGGCGCGAACTTCGGCGTGGACCAGCCGGAGTGGGCCGGGGCCTCCGGGGTGGCGCTGCTCACCGAGAGCGCTCGGCGGGTCCGCGCGGCCGGTTTCCGGATCGGCAACGTGTCGGTCCAGGTGATCGGCAACCGCCCCAAGATCGGCCCGCGCCGGGAGGAGGCGCAGCAGGTGCTCACCGCAGCCGTGGGCGCGCCGGTGACGGTCTCCGCCGCCACCACCGACGGCCTCGGCTTCACCGGCCGTGGCGAAGGGCTGACCGGGATCGCGGTGGCCCTGGTCTACGAGGCCCCGACCGACTGACGCCTCCCGGGCCGCGGGTGGGTGCCCCACGGCCCGGGAGGGCCGGGTGGGTCAGGCCACGTCGGTGCAGACGTTGTGCGTCGTGCCGTGCCGCATCGTGACGGTCCGCTGGCCGGTGGCCGCGAACTCGATGACGAACTGGCCGTCGATGAGCCACAGCCCCTTCGGCAGGGAACCGGCGTTCTCCCGGAAGCCGACCAGCACCGGGCCGGTCACGTACCAGGTCATCGAACCGTCGGTGCCATAGTCGATCATGGCGTGGCCGCTCGCGTCGGCCGTCGAGGTGGCCCCGGTCTCCAGGTTCGTCACCCGATCGATCAGGGCTCCCTGGAAGAGCTCCCGCTTCGGTGAGCCGTCCGGGTAGGTCGACAGCGTCAGTTTCCGGACCTCGTCCACGATCGGCTCGACCCGTACCGCGAAGTCGCAGCGTGCCCCGGCGGGCTGCTCGAACCCCGGCTGCGGGGCCGGCACCCAGATGCCCGGGGCGATGTCGCCGCGCGCGGCGGACGCCGGGGCCGGAACGGTCGCGACGAGGGCCGCCGCGGCCAACGCCACGCCGACGCTCTTCATCAGACGCATGATCACTCCATCCGTGTTGCCCGTGGTCGGACCGGACCAGCGTCCCGAGGCCCGCTCACCATCCACTCACCGCCGGAACCCGGCCGACCGACCCGTACGGTGGCGACGCAAGGACTGCCCGCTCCCGGGCACACCACCCGCTCACCGGCCGGACAACCGGAGGCGGGGGCCAGGCGGTTTCAGGTGGTATGGACTTCCGACTGCTCGGGCCGTTCGAGGCGCGCCACGAGGGCCAACTCGTCGAGGTCGGCAGCCGGCGCCAGGAGCGTTGCCTCCTCGGCGTCCTGCTGCTCGACCCGGGGCGGCTGGTCACCACGGAGCGCCTGATCGACCTGCTCTGGCACGGTGCGCCGCCCGGCTCGGCGCGGGGCGCGGTGCACACGTACATCGGGCGGCTGCGGGCCTCGCTGACGCCGTACGGGGTGCGGATCAGCACCCGAGGCGACGGCTACCTGGTCGAGCCGGACGGACACCGGGTCGATGTGACGGAATTCGCCGCGCTCGTCCGGCAGGCCGGCGGCGTCTCCGATCCCGCCGAGCGGGTCAGCCTGCTCGACCGGGCACTGGCCCTCCGGCGTGGGCCGCTGCTCGCCGACACCGCCGACGACGAGCTGCGGGAACGGCTGCACGCCCCGGTCGAGGAACTGCGGTTGGTCGCCGTCGAGCTGTGGGCGCAGGCCCAGCTCGCCCTCGACCGGCACACCCTGGCGATCACCGAGCTGACCCCGCTGGTGGCGCGGTACCCGACCCGGGAGCAACTCGTCGCCATCCTGATGACCGCCCTGTACCGGGACGCCCGGCGGGCCGAGGCCCTGGGGCTCTACCGGAGGACCCGGGACCTCCTGGTGGCGGAGCTCGGCGTCGAACCGGGGTCGCGGCTGCGCGAGGTGCACCGGCGGGTCCTCGCTGACGACGACCGGCTCGAACGGACGGTTCAGCCGGCGTACCTGGTGCGGGTACGCGACGAGAGCCTGCCGTGGAGCGTGGGCGGCCATCCCGCCCTCGACTTCTGCAACACCTTCGCGGGCTGGGGCCACGAGCCGCCGCTGCCGGGCGCCGAGTGGCTGCGCGGCTACCGGACGCTGGCCGTGTGGACCGGCCACGTCGGGCTGGCCGACGAGGTCGCGGTGAGCCGGCTGCTGCACCTCGCCCAGCGGTCGCCCGACGAGGCCGACGACGCGCTCACCGCGGCCCGTGCCCTTCGCGCCGAGCTGTACGCCTGCCTGGTCGATCCGGACGACCGGCGGGCGTTCGACGCGGTCGCCCGGTACGCCGAGGCAGCCGCGCGGACGCTGGTGTTCCGCCGGGACGTCGACGGCCGGGGGCGCTGGTGGCCGGACCTCGCCGCCGGGCTCCGGCTGCCCGTGCACGCCGCCGCCTGGAGCGCCGCGCAGTTGCTCGCCGATCCGCGCCGGCTCACCGTCCGGACCTGTCCCGGCGAGCGGTGTGGCTGGCTCTTCCTCGACGAGACCGGCCTTCGCCGCTGGTGCAGCCTCGGCACCTGCGGTAGCCGGGAGGCCGGGACGCCCTGCCGCAGCGCCTGACCGCGCCCGGAGCGCTCGACGCCGCCGAGGCGGCCGTGTCCGCCGCGCCGGAGCAGCTCAGCCCCGACGTGCCCAGGTCCAGGCGTATGCGTCGTCCTCACAGGTGGACGCGGCGTCGCAGAGGTCGAGCGGGCGGAACGTGTCCACCATGACCGCCAGCTCGTCGAAGAACTCCGCCCCGATGGACCGCTCGGCGGCACCCGGCTGCGGACCGTGGGTGAATCCGGACGGGTGCAGCGAGATGGAGCCCTGCCCGATGCCGGAGCCGCGCCGGGCCTCGTAGTTGCCGCCGGTGTAGAAGAGCATCTCGTCGGAGTCGACGTTGTGGTGGTTGTACGGCACCGGGATGGCGTCCGGGTGGTAGTCGACCTTGCGGGGTACGAACGAGCAGATCACGAAGTTCGGGCCCTGGAAGGTCTGGTGCACCGGCGGTGGCTGGTGGATCCGCCCGGTGATCGGCTCGAAGTCGTGGATGGAGAACGCCCACGGGTAGAGGTGCCCGTCCCAGCCGACCACGTCGAACGGGTGGTGGGCGTAGGTGTAGCTCGTCCAACCGCGACGGTGCCGGACCAGCACCTCGACGTCCTCGTCGTCGACCAGCAGCGGCGCGTCCGGTCCCCGGACGTCCCGCTCGCAGTACGGCGAGTGCTCCAGGAACTGGCCGCGTACCGAGAGGTAGCGCTTGGGCGGGCCGACGTGCCCGGCCGCCTCGATGGCGAGCAGCCGGGTCGGCTCGTCGCCGGTCGGCACGAGGCGGTGGATGGTCGAGGTGGGGATGATGACGTAGTCGCCGGCCACCGCGTCGAGCACGCCGAACGGCGACTCGACCCGCAGGGAACCGGACTCCAGGTAGAGGCAGTGGTCGCCGGTGGCGTCCCGGAACAGCGGGGACGGCCGGTCGGCCAGCACGTACGCGATCCGCACGTCGTCGTTGGCGAGCAGGTACTGCCGGCCGAGCACCGGGTCCGCACCGGTCCCGTCGAGCTTGTGGGTACGCAGGTGACGGGGCTTGAGCGGCAGGTTCGGCACCCGGGTGAACGCGGGCAGGGTGAACTCCTCGGCGGCCACGATCGCGGTCGGCGCGTACCGGTGGTAGAGCAGTGACGAGTCGGAGGAGAAACCCTCCTGGCCGACCAGCTCCTCCGCGTAGAGGGTGCCGTCGGGCTGACGGAACTGGGTGTGGCGCTTGCGCGGCACCTCGCCGACTCTGCGGTAGTACGGCATCTCGCCTCCCGGTATGTCCCGTTCTCCGGCCGGTAACGTCCGATAATCGGACACAGTTGTCCGTTCCTCGTAGCGTCCCGTACATTCTTGTCTCGTGTCAACGCAGGTGCCCCGCCTCCTCGCCGGCCTGGTCGACGACGCCGCGGTCTTCCCGCCCGGCAGCGCCACGCTGCCGGACGCGGTGACCGCCCACCGGCGGCACCGCGCCGCCTGGTACGCCGACCTGGTCGGCCCGCTGCTGCTGCCCGCCTCCGCGATCGCGGCCGGCGAGCTGAGCGGCCTGGTTGACCCGGCCGAGGGCTTCGTCATCGGCCTCATCGGCGACACCGGCATCGACCGGCTGCCCACCGCACTGTCGCTCCTGCCGCCGCACGGCGTGACCGCCCGGCAGGTCGAGGTGGCGGTCGCCAAGCGTGGCGAGGACCCGCAGCCCGGCCTGACCGAGCTGGTCAAGCTCGCCGAGCAGTGGCGCGACATTCAGGTGTACGCCGAGATCCCGCTGACCTTCGGCCTGATGGGCGGGCTGGACACGGTCGCCGAGGCGCGCGCCGGCGGCCTGCCGATCGCCGCCAAGTTCCGCACCGGCGGGCTGGCCGCCGAACTCTTCCCGACCCCGGTCGAGCTGGCCGCGGTGATCTGCGCCTGCCGGGACCGGGAGCTGCCGTTCAAGCTCACCGCCGGGCTGCACCACGCGATCCGGCACCGGGACCCGGAGACCGGCTTCACCCACCACGGCTTCGCCAACGTGCTCGCCGCGACCCTGGCCGCCACCGAGGGCGCCGAGGTGGCCGCCGTCGCCGAGCTGCTCGCCGCCACCGACCCGGTACGCGTGGTCGAGCGGGTCCGGGCGCACCGGGACGCCGAGCGCCCGCTCTGGGCCGGGTACGGCTCGTGCAGCATCTCCGATCCACTGACCGATCTGGCCCGGCTGGGCCTGGTGAACGGGGGCTTCGAGAAATGACCTGGGTTGTGGGTGCCGAGGGGCCGTACGGGGTGACCAACCTGCCGTACGGGGTGTTCCGGCACGGCGACCGCGCGCCGCGGATCGGCGTACGCATCGGTGACTTCGTGCTGGATCTGGCCGGCGCGGAGGCGGCCGGGCTGGTGCTGGCCGCCGGGGCGCTCGGCCGCCCCACGCTCAACGAATTCATGGCGCTCGGCCGCCCGCAGTGGACCGCCGTCCGGCAGCGGGTCACCGAGCTGCTCACCGATGCCGAGCACCGCGTGGCGGTGGAGCCGCTGCTGGTGCCGCTGCGCGAGGTGGAGCTGCTGCTGCCGTTCGAGGTGGCCGACTACGTCGACTTCTATTCGTCGGAGCACCACGCGGGCAACGTCGGGCAGATCTTCCGGCCGGGCCAGCCGCCGCTGCTGCCCAACTGGAAGCACGTGCCGATCGGCTACCACGGCCGGGCCGGCACCGTGGTGGTCTCCGGCACCCCGGTGGTCCGCCCCACCGGGCAGCGAGCCACCGCGCAGGGCCCGACCACCGGTGCCTCCGTACGCCTGGACATCGAGGCCGAGGTCGGCTTCGTGGTCGGCGTGCCGAGCCGGCTCGGCGACCGGGTGCCCGTGGCGGACCTCGCCGACCACGTCTTCGGCGTGGTGCTGGTCAACGACTGGTCTGCCCGGGACATCCAGGCGTGGGAATACCAGCCGCTCGGCCCGTTCCTGGGCAAGTCCTTCGCCACCTCGGTCTCGGCCTGGGTCACCCCGCTGGACGCCCTGGCCGACGCCTTCGTGCCCGCGCCCGAGCAGGACCCGCCGGTGCAGGACTACCTGCGGGACACCCCGCACCTCGGGCTGGACCTGGCCATGGCCGTGGAGTGGAACGGCGAACGGGTCACCGAGCCGCCCTTCGCCACCATGTACTGGACACCCGCCCAGCAGCTCGCCCACCTCACCGTCAACGGCGCGTCGCTGCGTACCGGTGACCTCTACGCCTCCGGCACGGTGTCCGGCCCCGAGCGCGGCCAGGTCGGCTCGTTCCTGGAGCTGACCTGGGGTGGGGCCGAGCCGGTCAAGTTCGCCGACGGGGGCACCCGGACCTTCCTGGAGGACGGCGACACCGTCACCGTCACCGCCACCGCCCCCGGAGCGGGCGGCACCACCATCGCCCTCGGCGAGGTCACCGGGACCATCCTCCCGGCCCGCTGAGCAGGCCGCGAGACCCTCGTGCCGGGCGTCCCGGCCCGCTGACCCGGCGGCCGGGCCGTCCGGCCCGCTGACCCGGCGGCCGGGCCGTCCGGCCCGCTGACCCGGCCAGGGGCCGCCCGTGCCACCCGGCCCGGTCGCACCCGCTGTGCGACCGGGGTCCTGCGAATTTGCGTTGATCGTGCCGGGTCCGCCGCCGGCTGGCGTGGCGACCCCGGCCGGTGGCGCGGCACGGTGCCACCGGCTGTCGTGGGGGACGTCCCAGCGGACAAGGAGACACCGAATGACCGATCTCGCGGGCGCCGTCTGGCGTACCAGCAGCCGTTCGAACGACCAGGGGCTGTGCGTCGAGGTGGCGGACAACCTGGCCCGGACCGTCGGCGTGGTCGCGGTACGCGACTCCAAGAACCCGACCGGCCCGATGCTGACCGTCACCCGATCCCGCTGGGCCGCCTTCGTCGAGGCGACCCGGAGCGGGCGGTTCCGGGTCTGATCGGCTGCGGGGCGGGCCGGACACCGGAAGCCCGCCGTCGCGCTGAAGCGGCCACCGGAGGCGGGAAATTTCCCGCCGGGTTCCGTCGCGACCTCACTCCCCGTACCGTGGAGGACACGGGAGGTGTGATGTCGACGGTCGCGGTCACCCAGTTCATCGAGGCGCCCGCCATCGATCTCTGGCGACTGCTGGTCGACCTGCCGGCCCGCGCCGACTGGCTCTCCACGGTCGACTCGGTCGAGTTGCTCACCCCGGGTCGCCTCGCTCCCGGCACCAGTTGGCGGGAGACCCGCACCCGGCCGGACGAGGACGCCCAGGCGGAGGAGTTCGTCGTGGTCGAGGCCGTCCCGCTCCGGCGGCTGGTGCTCAGCTCGTCCGGCATCGGCGTGGACTACCGGATCAGCTGGACGCTGCGTACGGTCCGGCGGCGCTGCCGGGCCTGCACCGCCGTCACGGTGCGGCAGGAGGCGCGGCCCACCGCCCCGTACGGTCGGGTCCTCGCCCTGCTCCTCGGCGGTCTGGCGGCCCGCGCGGTCGAGGCGGCGTTCCGGCGTGACCTCGCCGACCTCGCCCGCGCCGCCCAACCTGCGGCTCCCGCGGTGGCGGCCTGAGCCCGCGGCGACCGACCCCTGGGGCCAGGTCACCGAGTCGAACGCGTCGGCCACGGCTGGCGCGACCTCACAGGGGCCTTCGAGGGTTTCCGTGGGTAGGGTGCCGTCCGGAGGTGCGGCATGGGGTTCCCGAAGGGGCGACGGGCGGTGGCGGCCCTGGTCGCGGCGCTGTTCGGCGTCGGGGCCGTCGCGGTCGTCGGGCACCGGGTGCTCGCTCCGGCCGAGGTCGAGACGATCGCCCGGGCCGGTTACCCGTCGGCGGTCACGCCGACCGTCGGGGTGGTGGGCCGACTGCCGGTGGCCCCGCTGATCGTGGACGGCCGGCTCCGCGTCTACGCGGCCGCCCGCCAGGTGTACGCCGATCAGCCGGCCGACCGTCGGCACCGCGTCAGCCCGTACTGGTCGTACCGGCGCTGGCCGGCACGGGTCAGCGGGGTGGTGGCCGACGGGACCACGGTGGTCAGCCGCTGGTCCGACGGCAAGCTGGTGGCCCTGGACGCGCGGACCGGGCGGGTCGCCTGGCGGGCCGACGGGCCGGAACCGGGCGTGCTGCCGGAACCCCGCCGCACCTACGCCGCGACGGTCTGGGAGCCGTCCGGGCTCTCCGTCGCCCGCACCCCGTCCGGCCGGACCGTGCTGGTCGTGGCCGGTGCCGGGGAACTCGGCGGGTACGACCTGGCCGACGGTCGCCGGCTGTGGCGGGCCGACCAGGAGCGGGGCTGCCTGGGCGCGGCGGGCACCACCGCCGCCGGTGAGGTGCTCGGCCTGGCGGCCTGTGACGGGCCGGAGACGGTCGAGTTCCGGGACGCCGCCACCGGCGCGGTCCGTACCCGTTGGCGTCCGTCGGATGCCCCCGACCGGTTCGTGCTGACACCGGTCGGCTGCCGGGAGGGCCGTTCCGGCTGCCGGGGGCTGCGCATCTCCGACGGCGAGGGCAACGGGGGCCAGGGCTGGCTGGTGGGCACCGGCGCCCCGGTAGCCGCCCCCGGTCTCGCCGGGGCGGACACCGCGCTCGACGGCGAGCGGGCGGTCGGCACCTCGGCGGCTGTGGTGACCGGCCGGCTGGCGCGTACCGGCGCGGAGTTGTGGCGGCGGACCGACCTCGGGCCGGTGCGGATCATCGCAGCTGAGCCGGGCCGGGTGCACCTGCTGACCGCGGGGCGGGACCTGGTGACCCTCGACCCGGCCACCGGTGCCGAGCGGTCCCGTATCGCCCTGACCATCGGGCAGGACGGGATCGACTGGCAGCCCGGCCGGGCGTACGCCACGGGCGGCTACGTGGCGGTGGAGCGGGCCCGCGAGCGGGCCGTCCCGGACGACGACGACCAGGCGTACTTCCTGGCGGCCGAGCCGGTGCTGCTCGCCGCCACGTGACCCTCGCCGGGCCCGCAGGTGTTTGGAGGGGCCCCCTGTACAACACCAGGCGTTAACAGGGGGCCCCTCCTTACACCTCAGGCGAGGGCGGACTCGGCGACCGCGAGGAAGGCGTCGTTCTCGGCCGGAGTGCCGATGGTGACCCGGACCCCGTCACCGGCGAACGGCCGGACGATCACGCCACGTGCCTCGCACGCCTTGCCGAACTCGACGGCCCGCCCGCCCAGCGGCAGCCAGACGAAGTTGGCCTGGCTGGCCGGCACGTCCGGGACCAGCTTGCGCAGCGCCTCGGTGACCCGGTCCCGCTCGGCGACGACCAGCGCGCAGCGCCGCTCGACCTCGTCGGCCTGCGCCAGCGCGGCCAGCGCGCCGGCCTGGGCGGCCATGCTGGTGGAGAACGGCGTGACGACCTTGCGCACGGCGGCGGCCACGGCCGGGGCGGCGGCCAGCCAACCGATCCGCAGGCCGGCCAGCCCCCACGCCTTGGACAGGGTGCGCAGCACCGCCACGTTCGGCCGGTCCAGGTAGCCGAGCGCGTCCGGCACCTCGGGGTCGGTGACGAACTCCCGGTACGCCTCGTCGATCACCACGAGCACGTCGTCCGGGACCGCGTCGAGGAACCGGTCCAGCTCGGCCCTGCGAACGGCGGTGCCGGTCGGGTTGTTCGGGTTGCAGACCAGGATCATCCGGGTCCGGTCGGTCACCGCCGCCGCCATCGAGGCCAGATCGTGGCCGTGGTCGGCGTTGTTCGGCACCTGCACGCTGGTCGCGCCGCTGGTCGCCGCGATGATCGGGTACGCCTCGAACGACCGCCACGAGTAGAGCAGCTCGTCGCCGGGGAGGCAGGTGGCCCGGACCAGGTGCTCGGCCAGCGCCACGGAACCGCAGCCAGTGGCGATCCGGTCGGCCGCCACGCCGTACCGCTCGGCGAGAGCCTGGCGCAGTGCCACCACGCCCATGTCCGGGTAGCGGTGCGAGGCGGTCACTGCCTCGGCGACCGCCTCCACCACGCCCGGCAGCGGGCCGTAGGGCACCTCGTTGCTGGCCAGCTTGATCGCCTCGGCCAGGCCCAGCTCGCGGGCCAGGTCGGCGGGGCTGCGCCCGGGGACGTAGTTGGGCAGCGCGTCCAGGTCGGCGCGGGTCAGCCGCAGCGGAGGCTGGTGACGTCCGGTGTCGGTCATTCGGTGTCTCCCGGGGGATTGGCGCGGTCGCGCGGGGTGCTACGGGGGTCGAGCCTGGTGCGGGGCAACTGGACCACCACGGTCTGCGCCCGCTTGTCGTGCAGCGCCTGGCGCAGTGGCTGGTCGAACAGGGCGGAGACCGCGTCGACGAACTGGAGCAGCAGCCCGAGGCCGCAGCAGCACCAGAGCAGGGTGGGCAGGCCGAGGGTGCTCCATCGCCGGGTGGCCCGGCCGAAGCCGAGCGGCGCGTCGGCCTCGACCGGTAGCGCGCGGATGCCCACCAACCGCTTGCCGAAGGTCTGCCCACGGGCGGCCATCGAGGGCACCTCGTACGCGAACCAGAGCGCGGTGGCGATCAGCAGGACGGTGATCAGCAGACCGCCGAACTGCTCACCGGCGGGCGGCAGTGGCTCAGGATTCCGGAAGTCCCCCGTGTTCACCCGGCGCATGTACTCGTGCCACGGTGCGGCGAACTCGCCGAGCAGGCGCCAGACGAACCAGCTGTTCACCACCACGTTCAGCAGTAGCACCAGGCCGATGTCGATCAGCCGGGCGACCAGCCGGGCCCCGTACGAGGCGAGCGGCAGCCCGTGCGGGCGGGGCAGGGGTTGCCGCCCCGGCCAGGTCGGGTACGGCCAGCCCGGCGGCGGCCCCTGCGGGTGCCCCGGCCCGCCGACCGGCCCACCGGGCTGCGGTCCGGCGCTCGGCCAGCCCGGCTGCGCCCCGGCCGCCGGCTGTTCCGGCTGCGCCCCGGGTACGGCGGCTGTCGGCACGCTGGCGGGAGTCGGCTCGGGCGGCGGGGGACCTTCGGGCGGGGTGGCGTCGACGGGGATCGGCGCCCCGATCCAGCCCTCGCCGTCCCAGTATCGTCGGGTGTCGGGATCGGCGGGGTCGACGTACCAGCCGGGTTGCACGCTCACAGCGCCTTCTCAGTTCGCGATTGCGGGGCTCGCAGACCCGGCTTACTCTGCACGCTCACAGCGCCTTCTCAGTTCGCGATTGCGGGGCTCGCAGACCCGGCTCACTCCTCACGCTCACGGTGCAACCTTAACGACGACGGTGCCGGCGAACTTGTCGTGCAGGCACTGCTGCCAGGGCTTGTCCCAGAGCTGCCAGAATCCGTCGACGTAGTTGGCGAAGGGCACCAGCGAGCCGGCGACGAACTCGACCAGGTACCGCTTGCCGAGAGCGCCCCGGGTCAGGGGCGCGGACGGATCGACCGGGATGATCCGGATCTTCATCGCCTTCTTGCCGAGCGTCTGGCCGGTCCGGCGGGCGTACTCGACGTGGTAGAGCCAGTAGAAGACGAGCATCACCACCACCAGTCCGGCCTCGGCGAGCAGTATCGGCAGGAAGAAATCGGTCATCATCGTCGCCGGGTCGGGCTGGTACGCCGTCCCGTCCGGGTTGACCGTCGTCATCTCGCGGAACATCCGGAACCAGAGCCAGATGAAGACCGGGAGGAACAGCACCATGCCGAGCAGGGTCGCCACCGCGGTGTCGATCAGCCAGGCGAGCAGCCGGTCGGCGAAGCTGGCGAGTGGCTGACCGTTCGGGGCCAGTGCCGGCGGCACGAAACCCGGGTACGGCGGGTGCATCGGCGGGGGATAGCCCGGCGGCCCGGCGTACGCCGGCGGGGCGTACTGCGCGGGGGGCGCGTACGGCGGTCCGGTGGGGGGAACGAAGCCGCCGCCCGCGGGTGGGGGCCCGGCGGGCGGCGGAAACGCGTTCGGGGGCGGCTGGGTCACGCGGACAGTGTTACAGGTTGCCGCGCCGCTCCTGCTCCCGCTCGATCGCCTCGAACAGGGCCTTGAAGTTGCCCTTGCCGAAGCCGAGCGAGCCGTGCCGCTCGATCAGCTCGAAGAAGACGGTCGGGCGGTCCTGCACCGGCTTGGTGAAGATCTGGAGCAGGTAGCCGTCCTCGTCCCGGTCGACCAGGATCTTGCGGGCCTTCAGCTCCTCGATCGGCACCCGAACCTGGCCGATCCGGGCGCGCAGCTCCGGGTCGTCGTAGTACGAGTCCGGGGTGTCCAGGAACTCGACACCGGCCGCGCGCATCGCGTCGACGCTGCTCAGGATGTCGTTGGTGGCCACGGCGATGTGCTGGGCGCCCGGACCCTGGTAGAACTCCAGGTACTCGTCGATCTGCGACTTCTTGCGGGCGACGGCCGGCTCGTTGAGCGGGAACTTGACCTTGCGGGTGCCGTTCGCGACGACCTTGCTCATCAGGGCGGAGTAGTCGGTGGCGATGTCGTCACCGATGAACTCGGCCATGTTGCTGAAGCCCATGACCCGCTTGTAGAACTCGACCCAGTCGTCCATCTTGCCGAGCTCCACGTTGCCGACGACGTGGTCGACGGCCTGGAAGAAGCGCTTCGGCTGGATACCGGCGTCGATCATCGGCTGCCGGTCCACGATCGGGCCGCGGGCCACGAAGCCGGGCAGGAACGGGCCGGTGTAGCGGGACCGGTCGACCAGGGTGTGCCGGGTGTCGCCGTACGCGGCGATGGCCGCCAGCCGGACGGTGCCGTGCTCGTCGGTGACGTCGTGCGGCTCGACGAGGCCGGTCGCGCCCTGGGCGGTGGCGTGCGCGTACGCGGCGTCCACGTCCGGCACCTCCAGCGCGATGTCGGAGACGCCGTCGCTGTGCTTCGCCACGTGCTCGGCGCCCTCGGCGTCCGGGCGGACCGTGCCGGTCAGCACGAACCGGGCCGAGCCGCTGGTCAGCACGTACTGGGCGTGGTCCCGGTAGCCCTGCTCCGGGCCCCGGTACGCCACGCAGGTCATGCCGAACGCGGTGGAGTAGTAGTGGGCGGCCTGCTTGGCGTTGCCCACCAGGAAGTGCACGTGGTCGAGCCCCTTGACCGGGAACGGGTCCCGGGTGATGTCGTGGTCGACGGCGCCGACGAGGGCGTCGACGTCGACCTCCTCGGTCGAGTCGGGTCGGTCGATCGCCTGGGTCATGGTGGCCTCCCTTGCGTACCGGCCGGCCTGGTGGGCCGCCGTTGGTGTGCTGGTGTGGCGAGGATCGCGGCGCGGCCGCCGGTTGGGCAACAGTTGGCAAAAATCCTGGTCAGGTTGCGCATTCAGTAGAGTGAAACCTCATGAACGCTGGTCAGGATGTACAGCTCGACGAGCTGGATGCACGACTGCTCACGTTGCTCGCCGAGGAGCCGCGGATCGGGGTGCTGGAGTGCTCCCGCCGGCTCGGGGTGGCTCGGGGCACCGTCCAGGCCCGGCTCGACAAGCTGGTCGACCGGGGGGTGATCGGCGGCTTCGGCCCGGAGATCTCGCCGGCCGCGATCGGCTTCGGGGTGACCAGCTTCGTGACCCTGGAGATCAGCCAGCGGCACGGCCACGACCCGGTCACCGCGCACCTGGCCGCCATCCCCGAGGTGCTGGAGGCGCACACCATCACCGGCACCAGCGACCTGCTCTGCCGCATCGTGGCCCGGTCGAACAGCGACCTTCAGCGGGTGATCGACCAGATCGTCGCCTCGGAGGGGATCCGCCGGGCATCCACGATCATCGCGCTCGCCGAGCAGATCCCCTACCGCACGCTGCCGCTGGTCCGCTCCGCGGCCCAGCCGAAGGAAGGGCCCCTTCCTAACGCCTCCGGTAGAGCAGGGGGCCCCTCCTAACACGCCGCCGGGCGGAGAAAGCGGCGCGACACGCACGGGCGCGGGCTCGGCGGGACGGTGATCGTCGCTACCGTGTGCGGTGTGAAGGGCCTTGGCGTACGCGGCGGATTGCTGCTGGGGCTCATCGTCGTGGTCGTGCTCGCCGCCACCGGCGTGTGGAATCCGTTCCCCGGGATCTGGGAATGGATCGACCGGAGCGAGCCGATCTCCGAGCCGGACGTGGTCTGGCAGCAGCGGGTCGGCGGCACGCCGAAGAGCGTCACCATCGCCGGTGACACGGTGATCGTCGAGCAGCGTACCCGGGTCGAGGCGCGCAGCCTGACCACCGGCACGCAGCTCTGGGAGCGCAAGGCGGACTGGGCGGCGGTCGCCGGCGGCGACCGGGACGCGGTCGTCGCCGTGGGCAAGCTCCTGGTCAAGGGGTACGAGTTGCTCGACCCGACCACCGGCGCGGTTCGCCGCCGCGACGACGCGGCGGTGGCGGTGTGGACGTACCGCAACCTGCTGCTCGACGCGCGCTGCGGGCAGGCGACCGACTGCACGCTCAGCGCCTGGGAGCCGCGCGGCACGAGGCCGCTGTGGACCGCGTTCCTGCCCGGCGTGCACACCGGGATGCTCGCCGACAACCCGGGGCTGCTCGGCACCCGGCGGCTGGGCGCGTCGCGCATCGACGGCGAGGTGGCCGGGCCGGAGGCGATCCCGCCGCTGCTCGGCTTCCCGGTGGACGGGCGGGTGCACGTGGTGGACACCGCCACCGGACGGGTGTTGCAGAACGTCGAGCCCGGCCGCGACGAGCGGCTGGCGGTGGTCGGCGGGCGGCTGCTCCGGATCACCGCCACCTCCCGGGAGGGCGGCTGCTACTTCGCCATCTCCGGCGTCGACCCGGCCACCGGGCGGGAGGTGTGGCGGCGGTCCGGGGTGAACCTACGGACCGCGGACTACGCCGGCTGCGTGCAGCGGGACGACCCGCAGGGGGCCCGGAACGTGCTGATCGGGGTCGCCCCGGACGGCCGCGAGGTGGTGATCGACGGGTACGACGGCCGGCTGCTCCAGGTCGGTGCGGACGGGCAGAAGCTGCTCGCCGTCGACGACCGGTACGCGCTGGTGCGCAGCGCCGACAAGCGCTCCATCCTGGGGCGGGAGTTGTCGGTCGACCGCGACCGGTGGACCCGGCCGGCCGGCGAGAAGAGCGGCGCGGCGCTCACCCCGTACGCGGCGGTGATCGTCGAGGAGAAGCCGTCCCGGCTGGTCGCGGTCGAGCCACGCACCGGTCGGGAACTGGTGGCGCTGCGGACCTCGTCGAATGCCCTTGCCGTCGGCCCGCACGGCATGATCATCGGGGAGGGGCGGGAGATCGGGTACGTCCGCTGGGGCGCTGGCGCCCCGGTCGCGCCGGCGCCCGCGGAGGGGGGAGCGCCCGGGGCGAATCCGGGTGGCGACTACCCGCCCCCGTCCGGCCCGGGCGGTTGTGGACCGAAGCG
This sequence comes from Micromonospora eburnea, assembly GCF_900090225.1. Classification (NCBI taxonomy): domain Bacteria; kingdom Bacillati; phylum Actinomycetota; class Actinomycetes; order Micromonosporales; family Micromonosporaceae; genus Micromonospora; species Micromonospora eburnea. The sequence continues at coordinate 6,733,408 of NZ_FMHY01000002.1, read as the reverse complement.
GGAACTCTGCGCCGACGGCGGGTGAGAGCGGCGTCCCAGGACGTACCCGGCGGGTGTCACCGATCGACGCCTCTGCCCTAGGCTCTTTCGTCATGAGCAGTGCCGCCGCGTTCTCGTACGCTCCCTTGCTGCCGACCGGTCCCGACCAGACCGAATACCGCCTGGTCACCGACGAGGGCGTCGATGTCGTCAACGGCCCGGGTGGCCGTCGGTTCCTCACCGTCGAGGCTTCCGCGCTGACCGCGCTGACCGCCGAGGCGATGCACGACATAGCCCACTTCCTGCGCCCGGCGCATTTGGCCCAGCTCCGGTCGATCATCGACGATCCGGCGGCCTCGCCGAACGACCGGTTCGTCGCGCTCGACCTGCTGCGCAACGCCAACATCGCCGCCGGCGGCGTGCTGCCGATGTGCCAGGACACCGGCACCGCGATCGTGATGGGCAAGCGCGGCCGGCACGTGCTGACCGACGGCACCGACGCGGAGGCCATCTCGCGCGGCGTCTACCAGGCGTACACCCGGCTGAACCTGCGCTACTCGCAGCTCGCCCCGCTGACCATGTGGGAGGAGCGGAACACCGGCAGCAACCTGCCCGCCCAGGTGGAGCTCTACGCCGAGGACCCGGACGGGCACCCGGACGCGTACAAGTTCCTGTTCATGGCCAAGGGCGGCGGCTCGGCCAACAAGTCGTACCTCTACCAGGAGACCAAGGCGCTGCTGAACCCGACGCGGATGATGCAGTTCCTGGAGGAGAAGCTGCGGCTGATCGGCACCGCGGCGTGCCCGCCCTACCACCTGGCGATCGTCATCGGCGGCACCTCCGCCGAGTACGCCCTCAAGACCGCCAAGTACGCCTCGGCGAAATACCTCGACGCGCTGCCGACGCAGGGCTCGATGAGCGCGCACGGCTTCCGTGACCTGGAGTTGGAGGCCGAGGTGTTGGAGTTGACCCGCAACTTCGGCATCGGCGCGCAGTTCGGCGGTCGCTACTTCTGCCACGACGTACGGGTGGTCCGGCTGCCCCGGCACGGTGCCTCCTGCCCGGTGGCGATCGCCGTCTCCTGCTCCGCCGACCGGCAGGCGGTCGCCAAGATCACCCCGTCGGGCGTCTGGCTGGAGCGCCTGGAGACCGACCCGGCGCGCTACCTGCCCGACGTCACCGACGCCCAGCTGGACAGCTCCGAGGTGGTGCGGGTCGACCTCAACCGGCCGATGGACGAGATCCGCGCCGAGCTGTCGAAGTATCCGGTGAAGACCCGCCTCTCGCTGACCGGCCCCCTCGTCGTGGCCCGGGACATCGCGCACGCCAAGATCGCCGAGCGGCTGGACGCGGGCGAGCCGATGCCGCAGTACCTGCGCGACCACGCCGTCTACTACGCCGGCCCGGCGAAGACCCCCGAGGGCTACGCCTCCGGCTCGTTCGGCCCCACCACCGCGGGCCGGATGGACGCGTACGTGGAGAAGTTCCAGGCGGCCGGTGGCTCGATGGTGATGCTGGCCAAGGGCAACCGCTCCGCCCAGGTGACCCGCTCCTGCGAGCAGCACGGCGGCTTCTATCTCGGCTCGATCGGCGGCCCTGCCGCCCGGCTCGCCCAGGACTGCATCAAGCACGTCGAGGTGCTCGAATACCCCGAGCTGGGCATGGAGGCGGTCTGGAAGATCGAGGTGGAGGACTTCCCGGCCTTCATCGTCGTCGACGACAAGGGCAACGACTTCTTCGCCGAGGTCACCAAGCCGGTCCTCACCGTCGGCCGCCGCTGACCCTCGGCGTACGCGAAAAGGGCGCCGGGAAATCCCGGCGCCCCGCCGTCGTCACTCCGCTTCCGGCACCCAGAGGAAGGCCCAGGCCTCGCCCGAGGGCAACCCGTCCGCGGTCCGGCTCCGGACGTACAGGAAGTACGCGTCGGCGACCTCCGGCGTGATGGTCACCCGTGCGATGCCGTCCGCGTCAGCGGGGACGGTGATCTCCTCGCCCTCGTTGAGCCGGTAGGTGTACTCGACCACATTCTCCATCTGTGGAGCGAAGGTGATCCGACGTGGCGTACCGGCCGGTGCCTCCGGGTCCTCGTCAATGATCGTCGGCGCGGTGTAGCGGACCCGGAACTCGTAGGTCGTTCCCTCGGAGAAGTTCCCGGCCTTGTCGACGCTCTCCACGACGAGCCGCCTCGGTCCGAACCCCATCGGCGCGTAGCTCACCGTCGCCGACCGGCCCGACGCGTCCACCGGTACGAAGTGCGAACTCAAACCGGGTTCGCCGTAGCTGAAGCCCGCCAGATCGTCGGCGTACGCGGTGAAGGTGAAGCTGCCCGGGACACCGGGCCCGCCGGCCTCCGCATCGTCTGCGGCCGGGTAGTCGGTGGAGGTGACGGTCGGGGCGGGCGGCGCTTCCGTGTCGACGGTGAACCGGCACTCCGGCGACCAGTCCGAGCTGTCGTACCTGTCGGATGCCCGCACCGCGAACGCGTAGGTGGTCCCGTGGGTGAGCGTGCCCCGCGGGAGTATGTACACGTACGTGGTCGGGTTGGACTGACCGTCGAGGGTCGCCTCGGTCCGCTCGGCCGGCCGGTCGACCGGCCACCAGGCGAAGGTCACCGCCACCTGGTCGCTTTCCCCGGCTTCTCCAGCGTCGGGGTCGGAGACGCGGGCCCGGAAGGTCGGCCCGGTGGCGCGGATCGTCAGCGCGCTGTCGCACGCCTTGCCCTCGACGGTGAGCTGCTCGGGAACGTCCGGCGGCGTGTTGTGGTCCAGGGAGATGCCGAGGTTCTTGATCTGGCGGCCGTAGTGCATGTTCGCCTCGTGGCCGCCGGCGACCCGGGCCATCAGCGTGAGCTGGTCCTGCCCGTCCGCCACCGCCTGGCGCACCGCCTCCGTGATCATCACCCCGATGAAGCTGCTCCGGCAGGGCACATCGGGGTAGGCGATGTCCGCCACCTTCTCCCGTGGCGTCGGAGCGGTGCTCCAGGTCGGGGCGCCGGCGAGCGGGTCGGTCCGCCACAGCTCGATCTCGCGTGGCTTGTCGCAGTCGTTGACCTTCGTCTCCCCGGTGATGGCGCGGGCCGAGACGATTCGCTGCCCCCGGTAGGGCTTCAGGTCGAAGGTGAAGTAGGCCCGAGCCGTGTGCTTGGCCCCGTCGGTCTCCCAGGTGCCCACCGGCACCGTGCCGTCGGCAGAGGAGAAGGAGTTGGTCGGCTGCCGGGCGTCGGTCCAGGCGACGCTGGTCGGGGTTACGTAGTCTAGGAGGGCCGCTGCTGGTTGCCCGGTCACGGACACCAGGCCGCCCGTGGCCAGTAGGAGTGCGACGGACGCCGTGGTCGCCCGGCGCGCCGGACCCCTGAGCCGAATCGACATGAAACCTCCGATTGACGCGCGGAAAGCTTCTGTGATCTTAAATCCTTGGACCAACGGGCGGCGTTCGGTTATCGGGCGGTGTCCGGGGACGGGCAACACTCCACCGCCGTCCCGGCGTTCCTGTGACCGGTGGCGGCGGACCGGCCGGGGGCTCGCCCCCGTGGCCCGGTCCGCCGCCCGGTCGTAGGTCCGTGCCGGTCGTCAGGCGGCCCTGGCGACGAGGAAGGACCCGGTGAAGGTCTCCGACACGAGTCCGTCGCCGGTCCGGGTGTAGACCGTGATCCGGTGGGGCCCCGCGGTCGTCGGGGTGTACGTCACCGACGCCGAGCCGTCCACGCCCGCCGCGACGGTCTCCGTCGGGCGGCCGTCGAACGAGTAGACGTACTCGGCCACGCCGGGCATCCCTGGCCCGAAGACGAACGTGCCGGGGGTGCCGGCGGGTGCGCCCGTCTTGCCCATCGGGTACTCGACCGAGGTGACCGTCGGCTTGCTGGCGAGGTTGAAGCGGTACGAGCCCTCCCCGGACAGCAGGCCGTCGGCCGTGCGGCTGCGGACGTACACGTCGTTGTTGCCCGGCTTCGTCGGGGTGATCGTGATCGTGGAGGTGCCGTCGGCCGCCGCTGCGGCGGTCTGCTCCGGCCCGTCGTTGAGCCGGTACGTGTACTCGACCACGTTCTCCATGCGGGGTGAGAAGGTCAGGGTGCGCGGTTCGCCGTACCCGGCCGTCGGATTGCCGTCAGTGATCGTCGGGCTGGTGTCGCGTACCCGGAACACGTAGCGGGTGACCGGCGACCGGTTGCCCGTCGCGTCCACCGCCTCGACATCGAGCAGGTTCGGGCCGTTCTTGCCCGGCGTGATGGTCACGGTCGCCGAGCCGCCTGGCGCGTCGGCGGCCACGTAGGTCGGCAGCGCCCCCATGAGCGAGTACCGGAAGCCCACGCTGTCGGTGCCGTCGTTGGCGGTGAAGGTGAACTCGCCTGGGATGCCCGGGCCGCCGTACCACCCATCGTCATCGGGATAGTCCGTGGAGGTGACGGTCGGCTGCGCCGGTGCCTCCGTGTCGACGGTGAACCGGCACTCCGGCGACCAGTCGGAGCTGGCGCGCTGGTCGGCGGCCTTGACCGCGAAGGCGTACGTGCCGTTGTTGACCATCAGCCCGGCCGGCACCGAGTACGAGAAGCGGGCCGGTGCGGACTTCGAGTAGGAGGTCCACTCGGTCCGCTCCGTCGGACGATCGACCGGCCACCAGGCGAAGGTGGTGCTCACCAGGTCGCCCGCGTAGCCGTCCACCTTGTCCGGGTCGGTCACCTCAGCCGAGAGGATCGGCGTGGTGGTGCCGATCAGCAGCCCGTCGGCGCAGGTCAGTTCGTGGACGGTGAGCTTGCCCGGCATGTTCGGCGCGGCGTTGGCGTCCAGCGAGATGCCGGGCCGCTCGATCCACCGGCTGTAGTGCTTGGCCTGCTCGTGGTCCCCGGCGATCCGGGCCATCAGGGTGAGCGAGTCCCGCCCCTCGTTGACCGCCCGCTGCACCGCCTCGGTGACCAGCAGCTCCAGGTAGCCGGCCGGGCAGGGCGTGGCAGTGGCGCCGAGGTCACCGATCTTCTCGTGCACCGCTGGGGCGTTCGCCCAGGTCGGCGCGGCCTCGGGGGTGTCCGTACGCCACAGCTCCACCTCGCGCGGCTTCGTGCAGTCGTCGACCCGTGCCTCGCCGGTCCGCAGCTCGGCGCTGATGATCTCCTTCCCCGGGTAGGGGGTGAGGTCGAAGGTGAAGTAGGACCGCGAGGTGTGCTTCGCGCCGTCGGCCTCCCAGGTGCCCAGGGGCAGGCTTTCACCGGCGGCGACCGGGAACGCCTGCGCCGGCTGGCGGGCGTCGGTGTAGCTGGTGCTCGTGGGCACGACCCAGCGGGTCACGCCGGCGGCGGCTGGTTGGCCGGTGATGGCCAGAGCGCCCGTGGTGGTGAGAAGGGCCGCGAGGCCGGTGCTGAGGAACCGGCGTGGTACCCGCCGAGTGCGTGCGGTGGGCACGCCGGTGGAAGCCCCGTTGACATCCAATGTGACAGCCTCCGAAGGGAGCACAGACATTTACATGATCTTAAGTAGATGAGTGCCCAGTGCGCTCGTGACTTTCGGGCGACCGGCGGTGACCCTCGGGCCAGTTCCGGGAGGGCGTCCCGGCGTTCCTGCCCGGGGCGCGGCCATCGACGTCGGTGTGCCCGCCGGTAGGGGGACTTCCGGCGGCCACACCGCCCCCGTCAGCTGGCCCGCTGCCTGCGCGGCACCGACCCGCGCCAGGCCCGCACGTACGCCAGCCGGGCGCTGGCACTGTTCCGCCAGATCGAGTCCGCGGACCAGCGGGCGACCGAGGCGCTGCTGGCCGAGCTGGGCTGAGCGATCATCTGCGCGGTGGCGTCCGGCGCGGCAGGATGGTACGCGTGACGACTCCAGAGGCGACCGGTTACCGGATCGAACGCGACTCGATGGGCGAGGTGGAGGTGCCCGCCGAGGCGTTGTGGCGGGCGCAGACCCAGCGCGCGGTGCAGAACTTCCCGATCTCCGGGCGCGGCCTCGAACCGGCCCAGATCAAGGCGCTGGCGCAGATCAAGGGGGCCGCCGCCCAGGTCAACGGCGAGCTGGAGGTGATCGGGGCGGACGTGGCCGAGGCGATCGCCACCGCTGCCGCACACGTCGCCGACGGCGGGTACGACGACCAGTTCCCGGTCGACGTCTTCCAGACCGGCTCCGGGACGTCGTCCAACATGAACGCGAACGAGGTGATCGCCACGCTGGCCGGCCGGGAGCTGGGCCGCGACGTGCACCCGAACGACGATGTCAACGCCTCGCAGTCCAGCAACGACGTCTTCCCCACGTCGATCCACCTGGCCGCCACCCAGTTCGTGGTGGAGGATCTGATCCCCTCCCTGAAGCACCTGGCCGGGGCGCTGGAGGAGAAGGCGGCCGAGTTCGAGACGGTGGTCAAGGCGGGGCGTACCCACCTGATGGACGCCACACCGGTCACCCTGGGTCAGGAGTTCGGCGGGTACGCCGCCCAGGTCCGCTACGGCGTGGAGCGGCTGGAGGCGGTGCTGCCACGGCTGGCCGAGCTGCCGTTGGGCGGCACGGCCGTGGGCACCGGCATCAACACCCCGCTGGGCTTCGCCGGCAAGGTGATCGAGAAGTTGCGCGCCTCTACCGGCCTGCCGCTGACCGAGGCGCGCAACCACTTCGAGGCGCAGGGCGCACGGGACGCGCTGGTGGAGACCTCCGGCCAGCTCCGCACGATCGCCGTCGGGCTGTACAAGATGGCCAACGACATCCGCTGGATGGGTTCCGGCCCGCGCGCCGGGCTGCGGGAGTTGCGTATCCCCGATCTTCAGCCGGGCTCGTCGATCATGCCCGGCAAGGTGAACCCGGTGGTCGCCGAGGCGATGCGGCAGGTCTGCGCCCAGGTGATCGGCAACGACGCCACGGTGGCGTTCGCCGGGTCCCAGGGCGACTTCGAGCTGAACGTGATGCTCCCGGTGATGGGTCGCAACCTGCTGGAGTCGATCAAGTTGCTGGCCGCGTCGAGCCGGCTCTTCGCCGACCGCCTGGTGGTCGGCCTGGTCGCGGACGCCGAGGTCTGCCTGGCGTACGCCGAGGGCTCGCCGTCGATCGTCACCCCGCTCAACCGCCACCTCGGGTACGACGAGGCCGCATCGATCGCCAAGGAGGCGCTGGCGAAGCAGGTCTCCATCCGTGAGGTGGTGATCTCCCGGGGGCACGTCGCCTCGGGCAAGCTCAGCGAGACCCAGCTCGACGAGGCCCTCGACCTGCTCCGGATGACCCATCCCTGACCGGGTCACGGTGTTGCCCGCCGCCGCGCCCAGGCGAGGAAGCGGTCGAAGAGCACGGCCGGGTCGGGTCCGTCGTCCGGGTGCAGTCGGTGCAGGTCGGCCGTCGCCTCGTACAGCACGCCGCAGAGGTAGACGTTGAGCCCGACCGGATCGGTCGCGTACTCGGTGACCAGGGCGAGGCGCGCGGCGGCGCACGGCCAGGGCGCGGCGCACACCCGGCAGAGCCAGAGCGGGCGTAGCGGCAGGTGCGGTCGGGTCGACGGCCCCGCGCCGGTCACCACCGGCCGCCGTTGGCCCGCCAGGTCTGGGCGAGGGTGAGCCACCCGACGCGGCCGACCTGCGGGTTCGCCACGGTGGCGTCCGCCCATGCGGGGCGATTCGGCATGGTCGGCGCGGTTGGCCCGGTGGGCTCGGTCGGCACGGTCATGTGCCGGTCCGGGCAGTTTCGCCAGCGCAGGCCGCAGGAACAGTCCGGCCGCAGTCCGCGCCAGACGCGGCGGTGCCGGGGCGCGAGCGGCACTGGGCGCTGGTTGCGGGCCAGCCGGGGAACGCGGGGGAACCAGGTCTGCCGGGCGGATCGGGACATGGCACAGCCTCGCTTTCGAGCTGAATCGGTTGCGACATCACCCCGGCTGGGCGGGACCGCCCGGCCGGGGGTGCGGGCGGTCCCACCGCGACGTCGCGCCCGGGGGAAGAGCGGCGAGCGTCGCGCTTCACAGTCTGCTGAGGACAGCACTACGGTCGGAAGCGTTTGGCCGCGTTGTCCGAGGCGCTGTGGGGGTGGGCCGGGTGGCCGGTGGCGCGGCGCTGGAGTCGATCAACCCGGTCCTGGAGGGCGGCTGGAGATGGCGAACGGGCGGATGACGGCGGCGGCGTTCCTGGTGGCAGAGCTGCGCCGGGCGCGGGTACGCCGCGGCTGGAGCCAGGACGAACTGGCCAAGGCCCTCAACTACTCACCGTCGATGGTCAGCGCCGTTGAGCTCGGCCAACAGCCACCCAATCCGAAGTACCTGGAACAGTTCGACAAGGCGCTCGACACCGGCGGCCTCTTCGGCCGCATGCTCGCCGACCTGGTCAGCCTCGACCGAGCCCAACCCTGGCTACGCGGCAGAGGCGAAATTGTTGCGCTGGCGAAGATGCTGCGCTGGTTCGAGCCGCTGTACGTGCCCGGCCTGCTGCAGACCGAGGCATATGCCCGCGCCGTCTTCGAGGCCGGTGGCCTGCTCGAACCGGAGGATGTCGATCGGCGGCTGAACGAGCGGATGGAGAGCCAGCGCATTCTTTACGACGAGCAGCCGCCACGGTTGGTGGCGGTGGTCGACGAGGCCGCTCTTCGCCGTCAGGTCGGCACCCGCAAGGTCATGTGCGACCAGACGACGCACCTGGCGCGGATCGCGACTGAGCATCCCCGAGTCCGGCTGCACGTCGTGCCGCGGTCCGCGCAGGAATATCCGGGCCTCGGCGGCCCGTTCATCCTCGCGACTCTCCGCGAGGGAATTGACTTGGCGTTCCTCGGCACGCAGGTGGGTGGGCAGGAGCTTGATCAACCGGCGGATCTCGGTCGGCTGCAACGGGTCTGGGAGGCTACCCTTGGCGAGGCATTGCCCCCGCAGGAGTCCATCGAACTGGTGAGGGAAGTGGCGGAGTCATGGGTTTGACGGGCGCCACATGGCGGAAGAGCAGCCGTAGCGCCCAGACCAACGACTGCGTCGAGGTGGCGACGAACCTCCCCGGGGTGGTTGGGGTGCGGGACAGTAAGGACCCGACCGGGCCGGTGCTCACCTTTGACCCGTACGCCTGGCGGGCCTTCGTCGCCGCGCCGCCGCGCTGACGCGACCAAGCGCGCCTGGCCGCGAACCCGTTGGCCCGTCCGTTCGGGTCTGGGCCGAAGCGATGGCGTCCACGCCTGCCACCTGCTCTTCGACGACCCGATGCCCGGGACCGGACACGACCGGGAGGACCCGCCCGGGTGCGTCAGGAGCGGGACGCCGCCTTGCGGGCCCGGTAGGCGCTCACCGCGGCGCGGTTGCCGCAGCCGGCGTCGCAGAACCGGCGGGATCGGTTCCTCGACAGGTCTACCAGGACGTTGTCGCAGGCCGGGTGGTCGCAGATGCGCAGCCGGGCCAGCTCGTCCATCCGGACCAGGTCGGCCAGCGCCATGGCCGCCTCGACCGCCATCCGGGTCGCCAGCGGCGCGTCGCGGGGCACGGCGTGTACGTGGTACGGCTCGTCGTCGTGCCGGATGAGTTGGGGCAGCGCACGAGACTCGCGCAGCAGCCCGTTGACGATCGCCACCACCTCGTCGGTGTCGGCGTACCAGATCCGGCGGAGCCGGGGGCGGAGGGCGTGGACCTGACGCAGCTCCCCGTCGGTGTGCTCGTGCCGGCCGGTCCAGCCGTGCGCGGCGACGAACCCGTCGAGGGCGGCCACGTCGGGCAGGCCCTCCCGGTCTGGGCCGGCGGTGTTGACCAGAGCGGCGGCGGCGACCAGACCACACACGGTGTCATGAGCGAAGAGCAACTTGACTCCTGTCAGGATGCCGGCCTAGCGTCATCAGCATAACCCTGTTTCACTTGTGACCGAACGTGCGGATGAACTCGCGGATCAAGGAGCTGTCGATGCGTGAACGGTCCGGCGTCGGCCTCGGCCTGGCCCTGATCTCCGCGGTCACCTTCGCCACCTCGGGCACCTTTGCCCGTTCGCTGATCACCGGCGGCTGGTCCGCCGAGGCGGTCGTGCTGGCCCGGGTCGGCATCGCGGCGCTGGTCCTGGCCGTGCCGGCCGTGCTGGCGCTGCGCGGCCGCTGGCCGGTCCTGCGCCGTAACGCCGGCACGATCGTCGTGTTCGGAGTGCTCGGCGTGGCGGTCGCCCAGGCGTGCTTCTTCAACGCGGTCCGCTACCTGCCGGTGGGCGTCGCGCTCCTGCTGGAGTACCTCGGCATCGTGCTGGTGGTCGGTTGGATGTGGCTGGTCCACGGCCAGCGCCCCCGACTGCTCACCGTGGCCGGCTCGCTGACCGCGCTGGGCGGGCTGGTGTTCGTGTTGGACCTGGCCGGTGCCAGCCGGCTCGACCCGGTCGGGGTGCTCTGGGGGCTTGGTGCAGGTGTCGGGCTGGCCGGTTACTACGTCATCGCCGGGCGGGTCGACGCCGCGTTGCCGTCCGTGGTGATGGCCAGTGGGGGCATGGCCGGCGGCGCGCTGGCGCTGGGCCTGCTCGGCGTGATCGGGGTGCTGCCGCTACGGGCGAGCGCCAGCGACGTGACCTTCGCCGGGCACCAGATGAGCTGGCTGGTGCCGATCGCCGGCCTGTCGCTGATCGCGGCCGTGGTCGCGTACCTGACCGGCGTCGCCGGGGCCCGGCTGCTCGGCGCACGGCTCTCCTCGTTCGTCGGGCTGACCGAGGTGATGTTCGCGGTGCTGATCGCCTGGCTGGTGCTGGGCGAGCTGCCGAGCTCCGTCCAACTGCTCGGCGGGGTGCTGATCGTGGTCGGAGTGGCCCTGGTCCGGCTCGACGAACTGCGCGGCACACCGGAGGCGGTCCCGCCCGCCCCGGCCGAGCCGGCGCTGACCGCCGAGCGGTGACACGCGGCGGCCCGGCCTTCTGGCGGAGCGGGCCGCGGTGCCACCCACACTCCGGCAGGCTGTTGATCGACTCGATGTGCGGCAACAGGTGGTCTCGTCACCGACTTTGACCGCGACCTGCCGCACATGGAGTTGACCAAGCAGGGCAGCGCGGCCCTCAACGGCGCCAGCCCCGGGAGGCCAGGGCGGCGTGGACTTCCCGGATGACCGCGGAAAACTCGTGGTGGAGGCGGCGGCTCGTCACGTGCAGCACCAGCCAGCCGGCCGTGACCAGTTGGTTCAGCCGCCGCCGGTCCCGGTGGAGCTGATCCGGGTCGGCGTGCCACTGGCCGTCATACTCGACGGCGACCCGGAACTCGGGCCAGGACAGGTCCGGATGCAGCACCAGGCCGGACAGCAACCGAACCGGGTGCTGCGCCAGCGGCCTCGGTAGCCCAGCGAGCACCAGGCGAACCCGTAGGGCCGACTCGGCCGGAGATCCCGCCCTCGGGTCAGCCAGGCCGAACACCCAGCGTGCCCGCCGCCCGCCCGGACGCTCGGCATTGCGGTCGCCGATCTCGGCGAGAGCTGCCGGAGTGGTGAGGCCCCGGCCGAGCAACGCGTCGACGATCCCGACCGCGCGGATCGGATCCAACCAGACGGCGGTCTCCCAGGCGGCGTCCGTCGGGCCGGTCCGCAGCGGTGCGTCGGTCGCGAACGTCAGGGGCGCGTCGGCCGTAATCAGGGGCGCGTCGGCCCCCCGAAGCGGCCGCGAGGGCTCAAGCGGCCCTTGACCGGGTTGGCGTGGCCCTTGACCGGGTTGGTGTGGCCCGGCCGCCGGCACTGTGCGTAGCTGACCGGGTTGGCGTGGCCCGAGCGCTGGCGCTGTGTGCAACTGGCCGGGTTGGCGCGGCCCGAGCGCCGGCACTGTGTGTAGCTGGCCGGGTTGGTCAGGCCCGGGCGCCGGCACTGTGCTCAGGGTCGAATGAACCCGGAGCCGGTGCTGACTTCGCAGCCCGGCCGGGCGGCGCGCGAGAACATGGACGTCGTCGGTGAAATCGGCGGCGTGCTCGATGCCGTGCAGGTACGCGGACGACGGCCCGGCGATCAGCGCGTCCGACGGCAGTTGGAGCGCTGCCGCCCGGCAGGCCAGCGCGTGGTCTCGATCGAGGCGGGCGTCGGCGTAGACGTCGTGGCGGACCCGAATCCAGGCCGAGCTGCGGAGCTGATGCCGGGTGAGCAGGCCGCTCCGGACCACGTCGGAGCCACGGAACACTCGCCACGCCAGGAGGTCTGGCCGGTGTGGTTGAGGAGGCATGCTGACCAGCCTGCCGGCCCGATGCCCTCCGCAGACACCCCTGTGGACAACCGCCGCCGGGTCGCTACCGTCGGCCTGTGGACAACCGGCACCACGGCCGTCAGCTGTGCTATGCGAGATCAGCTCAGCTGCACGGCGTGAGATCAACTCAGCGTGCGGCATGTTGCGGTCAAACTCGATGACGAGACCACATGTTGCCGCACACGGAGTCGATCACGTCCCGGGCCAGCGCGGAGTCGATCACGCCCCGGGCCAGCGCGGAGTCGATCACGCCCCCGGCCAGCGCGGAGTCGATCACGCCCCGGGCCAGCGCGGAGTCGATCACGCCCCGGGCCAGCGCGGAGTCGATCACACCCGGGTCAGGGCGCGGAGTCGATCAAGCCCCGGCCAGGGCCGTGGCTACCGCGGCCGCGGCGGCGGTGACCTCGGGGCCCACCACGTCCACGTCGAGCGCGGCCAGCGACACCACCCCGACGCTCGCCTCCAGCCCGGGCACCCCGAGCACCGGCGCGGCCACCCCGTACGCCCCGGACTGGAGCTCCCCGCTGGTGCTGACCGGGCCGGCGGCCCCCGCCCGGCCGGCGAGGATGGCCCGCCCCGCCGCGCCCCGCTCCAGCGGGTGGCGGGACCCGGTCCGGTACGCCACGTGGAACGACGTCCAGCTCGGCTCCACCACCGCGAGGGCGACCCCCTCGCCGCCCTCGACCACGGTCAGGTGTGCCGTCGCGCCGGCCTGCTCGGCGAGCCGGCGCAGCGCGGGCAGCGCCCCCTCGGCGAGTAGTGGCTGGGCGCGCCGGGCCAGGTGCAGCACGCCGGCGCCGAGGCGCAGCCGGCCCTCGCCGTCGCGGCGTAGCATGCCGTGTCCGGTCAGCGCGCCGACGAGCCGGTAGACCACGGCGCGGCCGACGCCCAGCCGGTTCGCCGCCTCGGTGACGGTCAGCCCACCGGGCGCGTCCGCGACCAGGTGCAGCAGCCGCAGCCCCCGGTCCAGGGTCTGCGCCGTCTCCCCGCCGCGCCCGGCCACCCCCGCCGCCTCCGCGCCACGGGCCGATTCCACGCCACGGGCCGATTCGGGGCCACGGGCCGATTCGGGGCCACGGGCCGGCTCCGGGCCACGGGCCGGCGGCTCGCCCGGCGGCGCCCCGGCTCGGGACCGCGGCTCACCCGCGCGTGCCGACATATCCACAGCACGCAGCGTACGACCGGCTCCCGGCGACCCCGAAATGCGCGGACGGCTACCCTTGTACGGTGACGCTACGCCTGTATGACACCGCCACCCGAACGGTCCGGGACTTCGTCCCCCGGGAAGTCGGCAAGGTGGGCGTCTACCTGTGTGGTCTCACCCTCCAGGCCCCGCCGCACATCGGCCACCTTCGCTCCGGCGTCAACTACGACGTGCTGCGCCGCTGGCTGATCGCGTCCGGTTTCGAGGTCACCTTCATCCGCAACGTGACCGACATCGACGACAAGATCCTGGTCAAGGCGATGGAGCAGGGCCGCCCGTTCTGGTCGATCGCGTACGCCAACGAGCAGATCCTGGCCGAGTCGTACCGGGCGTTGAACGTGCTGCCGCCCACCTACGAGCCGCGGGCCACCGGGCACATCCCGGAGATGCACGAGCTGATCGCCCGGCTGATCGAGACCGGGCACGCCTACCCGGCCACCGACGGCTCCGGCGACGTCTACTTCGACGTGGCCTCCTGGCCCGCGTACGGGTCGCTCTCCGGCCAGTCGCCGGAGGACATGCAGTCCGCCGAGGACGCCCCCGAACGGGGCAAGCGCGACCCGCGGGACTTCGCCCTCTGGAAGGGGGCCAAGCCGGACGAGCCGGCGGACGCGTACTGGCCGTCGCCGTGGGGCCGGGGCCGGCCCGGCTGGCACATCGAGTGCTCCGCGATGTGCTGGCGCTATCTCGGCCCCGAGTTCGACATCCACGGCGGCGGGCTCGACCTGACCTTCCCGCACCACGAGAACGAGATCGCCCAGTCCCAGGCGGCCGACCTGCCCTTCGCCCGCTACTGGGTGCACCACGGCCTGCTCAGCATCGGTGGCGCGAAGATGGGCAAGTCGCTGGGCAACGCCCTCGACCTGGACTACGTGGCGTCCCTCGGGGTGCGCCCGGTGGAGCTGCGTTACTACTACGCGGCCGCGCACTACCGGTCCCGCATCGACTACTCGGAGGACGCGCTGCGCGAGGCCGCGGTCGCGTACCGGCGGATCGAGGGCTTCGTGCAGCGGGCCGCCGAGCGGGTCGGCGCCGGGCAGCTCGGCGAGCTGCCGGCCGGCTTCGCCGCGGCGATGGACGACGATCTCAACACCTCGGCCGCCCTCGCCGTGCTGCACGACCTCCTGCGCGACGGCAACACCGCGCTGACCGCCGGCGACGATGTGACCGTGCGCACGACGTTGGCCGCCGCGCGGGCGATGCTGGATATCCTCGGCGTCGATCCCCTGGACCCGGCCTGGACGGGTGGCGGCCGCGCGAGCGATCTGCGCGACGTGGTCGACTCCCTGATCGCGCTCGCTCTGGAGCAGCGTGCTCAGGCCCGCAGCCGCAAGGACTGGGCCGCCGCCGACGCCGTACGCGACCAGCTCAAGCAGGCTGGCGTGGTGGTCGAGGACACCCCCCAGGGCCCCCGTTGGACTATTGGAGAGCAGGACTGATGGCCGGCAATTCGCAGCGCCGTGGCCGGCGACTGACGCCGAAGGCGGGTGCCCCGAAGGGCTCCGGCGGCAAGAACCGGGAGGCCCTCGCGGGCCGGGGCCGGACCCTGCCCGCCGACGAGCGGCCCTGGCACAAGGCGTACTCGGGCACCGAGAAGCTTCCGCAGCGCACCGCCTGGAAGCAGGAGAAGGAACGCCGCTCGGCGGCCGAGGAGGGGCGTGCCCCCAAGATCGGCCAGCCGGGCACCAAGGACACCACCTGGGGCAAGGGCAGCCGGCCCGGCACCCCGTTAAAGGGCGGCAAGGGCAAGGCCACCGGCCGGAGCGGTCCCCGGGTCGCCCCGGGCCGCAGGTCCAACCCGGCCAAGGACGGCCCGGAGCTGCTGGTCGGGCGGAACCCGGTGCTGGAGTCGCTGCGCGCCCAGGTGCCGGCGACCGCCCTCTACACCGCCCAGGGCATCGAGATCGACGACCGGGTCAACGAGATCGTCCGGACCGCCGCCGACCGGGGCATCGCGATCCTGGAGGTCAGCCGGGCCGAGCTGGACCGGCTGACCGGGGGCGTGCTGCACCAGGGCGTCGGCCTCCAGGTGCCGCCGTTCGCCTACGAGCCGTTCGAGGACCTGATGGCGGCCTCGCTGGAGCAGGCCGCCCCGCTGCTGGTCGCGCTGGACGGGGTCACCGACCCGCGCAACCTCGGTGCGGTGATCCGGTCCGCGGCCGCGTTCGGCGCGCAGGGTGTCTTCGTACCGGAGCGACGGGCCGCCGGGATCACCGCGACCGCCTGGCGGACCAGCGCCGGCGCGGCCGCGCGCGTGCCGGTCGCCCAGGTCACCAACCTGACCCGGTCGCTGAAGGCGTGCAAGGACGCCGGCTTCGTCGTGGTCGGCCTGGATGCTGACGGCGAGACCGACCTGTACGACCTGGAGGCCGCGGTCGGCCCGCTGGTCGTGGTGGTCGGCTCGGAGGGGCGGGGGCTGTCCCGCCTGGTCGGCGAGACCTGCGACCTGACCGTGAGCATCCCGATGGTCTCCGACGTCGAGTCGCTCAACGCCAGCGTCGCCGCCGCGGTCACCCTGGCCGAGGTCGCCCGTCGACGCGCCGTCGAGGCGTAACCCGCATCCGCAGAGACGAAAATGGGGCGGTCCGCCGTGGCGGACCGCCCCATTTCGCGTACGTCAGATGCGCTTGCCGGTGGTGGCGTGGAAGACGTGGCTGCGGCCCGGGCGCGGCTTCACGAACACGGTGTCGCCCATGTTCGGCATGGAGCGCCGGTCGGTCCGGACGACGAAGCGCTCGTTGTGACCCTCGAGCGCGGCGTGGCCGTAGATGTTGGCGTCGGAGCCCAGGTCCTCGACCAGCTCGACCACGACCGGCATGCCGCCCTCGGTCGGGCTGACCAGGTCGCAGTCCTCCGGGCGGAAGCCCACGGTGACCTTGCCGTCGCCGCCCTCGGCCTTGGCCGCCTCGACCTGCTCGCGGGTCAGCGGGATGCTCATCTCGGCGAACGCGGCACCCTGCTGGGTCAGCGGAACGGTCTTGATGTTCATCGCGGGGGAGCCCATGAAGCCGGCGACGAAGACGTTGGCCGGGGTGTCGTAGAGCGCCCGGGGGGTGTCCACCTGCTGGAGGACGCCGTCGAGCATGACCGCGACCCGGTGGCCCATGGTCATGGCCTCGACCTGGTCGTGGGTGACGTAGACCGTGGTGACGCCGAGCTTGGCCTGCAGCGACGCGATCTGCGTACGGGTCTGCACCCGGAGCTTGGCGTCGAGGTTCGACAGCGGCTCGTCCATCAGGAAGACCTGCGGCTCGCGGACGATCGCGCGACCCATGGCGACCCGCTGGCGCTGGCCGCCGGAGAGCGCCTTCGGCTTGCGGCTGAGGAACTCCTCAAGCTGGAGCAGCCCGGCCGCCTCCTTGACCCGCCGGTCGATCTCCGACTTCGAGGTCTTGCGCAGCTTCAGCGCGAAGGCCATGTTCTCGTAGACCGTCATGTGCGGGTAGAGGGCGTAGTTCTGGAAGACCATCGCGATGTCGCGGGCCTTCGGCGGCAGGTGGGTGACGTCCCGGTCGTCGATGTAGATGGCGCCGTCGTCGACGTCCTCCAGGCCGGCGAGCATCCGGAGGCTGGTGGACTTGCCGCAACCCGACGGGCCGACCAGGACGAGGAACTCGCCGTCGCCGATCTCGAGGTCGAGCTGGTTGACCGCGGGGCGCTCGGTGCCCGGGTAGATCCGGGACGCCTTCGCGTAGGTGACCGTAGCCATGGTGGAGCGATTCCTTTCACCGGCAGGAACGTGCCGGACGATCCGAGTGAAGGAGCGACCGGCACCCACGGTGCCGGCCAACGGACGTCGCCCGGGCAGCCGAGGCCGACCGGGATGTCGTCCGTGTCACTGCACGGTAAACGGGTTTTGCGACGGTGCCAAGACGGTGAACAACCGGTGGGACGGATCGCATACCGCATAACGGTCACACGGGCACGGTGAGGCAGCAATCCTCCCGACCCGCAGCGGGTGTGGCGAGGATCCGTCGGTGTCGAGGTCGGGAAATTGACGTTTTCCATGCTCGGGGGCCCCTGCCGAGCGGGATTTCCCGACGTCAGTCGCTATGCTGACCACGGCACCACACGCCCCTGTAGCTCAGCTGGCCAGAGCACTCGCCTTGTAAGCGAGATGTCGCCGGTTCGATCCCGGCCGGGGGCTCCAACGTTGTCGGGCACTCCCGTTCCGGGGGTGCCACTCTTTCGTCGGTCGGCCACGACCACCGTGGCTCACTGTCCGCGTCGGGCCTCGCGTTCGGCGCGCTTGCGCTCGCGTTGTTCGCGGCTCCACTGCTTACGCCGTTCGAGGTCCTCCTTCCACAGGTCGCGCGCCTGCCGGGAGCCGCCCTGGACGGCACCCTCCACGGTCGGCGGGCCGGCCAGGTTGCGGAACACCCATCCCAGGAGGCGTCCACCCTCGCCAGGCGCCTTCTTCTCCTCGTCAGCCATCGTCCAGCCTCCGTACCGCGACCGTCGGTTGGTGGTCAAATAGTTTGTGCACAAATTATTGGTACGGTAGCACCGTGGCGAAAATCGGTGAAGGGACGGGCGACCCGGGCCAGCTCGACAACCCGCTGGCGCTGGAGCAGCAGGTCTGCTTCGCACTGTCCGTCGCGGCCCGTGGCGTCGTGGCCGTGTACCGTCCGCTGCTCGAACCGATGGGCCTGACCCACCCGCAGTACCTGGTGATGCTCGCCCTCTGGCAGCACGCGCCGCTGTCCGTACGCGAACTGAGCCGCCTGTTGCAGCTCGACCCGGGCACCCTGTCGCCGCTGCTCAAACGCCTGGAGGCGATCGGCTATCTCCAGCGCGAGCGGAACCCGGCCGACGAGCGCAGCCTCGCGGTGACCCTGACCGCCAGGGGGCGGGCCCTGCGTGGCGAGGCCGAGCGCATTCCGCCGGCCATCGTCGAGCGGCTCGGTATGCCCCTCGCCGACCTGCGGAAGCTGCACGCCACGCTGACCGAGGTCATCGAGGCCGCCCAGCAGGCGACCAAGGCCGCCCCACCGCCCGGCGGCAGCCGGCCGTGACGCCGGACGACCGGCGGCCGTGACGCCGGACGACCCGCGGGCGGGCCGTCGGGCGACCGCCCGGGCGTGAAAGGCGATCGGCCGGGCGTGAGGGGCGATCGGCCGCCCGACGGGGCCGCGGGCCGGTCGTGGCCGCCGCAACGACCACGACCGACACCGCGAGGGCCGCCAGCCGGCGGTCAGCCCCAGTGCTGCGGGGCCGGCTGGCGGGTGGTCGCGTTGAGCCGGTTGAAGAAGTTGGTGGTGGCGATCCACAGCACCAACGCGGCCAGTTCCTTCTCTCCGAAGTGGCGAGCCGCCTCGTCCCACACCTCGTCCGGCACCGGGTCGCTCCGGTCGGCGAGCCGGGTCGCCGATTCGGCCAGCGCGAGCGCGGCCCGCTCCGCGTCGGTGAAGTACGGCGTCTCCCGCCAGGCGGCCACCGCGAACAGCCGCTCCTCCGTCTCGCCCGCCTTCCGGGCGTTGCGCGCCCCGGAGTCGACGCAGGCGCTGCACCCGTTGATCTGGCTGGCCCGCAGGTGGACCAGCTCCAGCGTGTTGCCGGGTACGCCCGCCGAGTGCGCGGCCTTGTAGATCAGGTTGATCCCCTTCACCGCGTCGGGGAACAGGGCCGCCGTGTTCTGGATGCGTGCTTCGAGAGCCATTTTGATCCATCCTGTCCTGTTAGGCTGGCCGGCGTTCGTCGCGCCGTCCGTCACCTGGATGTCGAGGCCCGGACGAGTGGCGTGACAGATGTGACGGCAGTCACTGGGGGTGTGGGATGGCGAGGTCGTGAGCGGCACCGACCTGTTGGCCCGGCATTTCGAGGAACAGCGCCCCCGGCTGCGTGCGGTGGCCCAGCGGATGCTCGGCTCATCCGCCGAGGCCGACGACGCCGTGCAGGACACCTGGTTGCGGCTCACCCGCACCGACACCGACGCCATCGACAACCTGCCGGGCTGGCTGACCACCACCGTCGGGCGGGTCTGCCTGGACCGGCTGCGGTCCGGCAGCGCCCGGCACGAGGAACCGGCGGGCGTGGCCGGAGACGAGCCGCCCGCCGAGGCGGTCGGCGGGCGTGACCCGGAGCAGGAGGCGCTGCTCGCCGAGTCGGTCGGGCGGGCGCTTGAGGTGGTGCTCACCACCCTCGGACCCACCGAACGGCTGATCTTCGTGCTGCACGACATGTTCGCCGTCTCCTTCGATGAGATCGCGCCGGTGGTCGACCGCAGCGCCGCCGCCGTACGACAGATCGCCAGCCGCGCCCGGCGCCGGGTGCAGAGCCGGTCCGCCGACCCGCAGACCGATCCAGCCCGGCAGCGTCGGGTGGTCGAGGCGTTTCTCGCCGCCTCCCGGGAGGGTCGCTTCGACGACCTGGTCAGCCTGCTCGACCCGTACGTGGTGCTGCGCGGCGACGCCACCGCCGCCCGGATGGGCGGCAGCGCCGAGGTGCGCGGCGCGGCCGGGGTGGCCGGCTTCTTCAACGGGCGGGCCCAGGGCGCGCTGCCCGCGTTCGTCGACGCCATGCCGGGCGCGGTCGTCGTCGTGGGCGGCCGGACCAGCCTCGCGATCAGCTTCACCGTCACCGACCGGATCATCGGGATCGAGGTGGTGGCCGACCCCGACCAGCTGCGCGAACTCGACCTGGTCGTCGACGGGGAGGCGGCTGGATGAGCCGGGCGGCCGAGGAGTCCAACCGGGCGATGCTGCGGGCCCGGGACGCCATGGACCGGGCGTACGCACAGCCGCTGGACGTGCCGGCGCTGGCCCGGATCGCGTACGTCTCCGAGGCGCACTTCATCCGTACCTTCCGCGCCACCTTCGGCGAGACCCCGCACCGTTACCTGCAACGCCGTCGGGTCGAACGGGCCATGTACCTGCTGGTGCAGACCGACCAGCCGGTCACCGAGATCTGCTACGCGGTGGGCTTCGCCAGCCTGGGCACGTTCAGCCGCACGTTTCGCGACATCGTCGGCGAGTCGCCGTCGGAGTACCGGCGGCGGAAGGCGGTCGCGGCGGCCGTGCCGAGCTGCTTCGTGAAGGTGTGGATGCGGCCGAGCGACGCCGCGCGCAACGGTGACCGGTGACCGCACCGAACCGGTCAGTTTTGGATAAGCAGCAGGTCAGGGCGTTGCCCTACCGTTTTCGGCATGACGATGAACGCGATTTCCCGCTCCCAGATCTACGTCCTCGACCAGGACGAGGCCCTCGACTTCTACGTCAACAAGCTCGGCATGGAGGTCACCGCGGACGTGGACCTCGGCTTCATGCGCTGGCTCACGGTCAGCCTGCCGGGTGACCCGGAGCGCGAGATCCTGCTGGAGAAGCCGGGGCCGCCGGCCCTCGACCCGGCCACCGCCGAGCAGGTCCGCGAGCTGCTCACCAAGGGGGCGCTGAGCGGGTGGCTCTCCATCACCACCGACGACGCCCACAAGACGTACGAGGATCTGGTGGCGAAGGGCGTGGAGATCCTCGACGAGCCGACCGAGCGGCCGTACGGCATCGACTTCGGCATCCGTGACCCGTTCGGCAACAAGATCCGCATCGGCCAGATGTTCCCGCGGGCCTGAGATGGGCGGCCCGGGTTCCGTAATGATCAGCACGCGGCCGGCGGTGCGGAATTCCGTCGACCGGGTGCTGCTCGCCGGCGGCGTCGTGGCCGGTCCGCTCTGGGTGGCGGTCGCGTTGGTCCAGGGGCTGTCCCGCGAGGGCTTCGACTTCCGCCGGCACCCGGTCAGCGTGCTCAGCAACGGGGACCTGGGCTGGGTGCAGATCGGCGACTTCGTCCTCGCCGGGCTGCTCTGCGTCGGGGCGGCCCTGGCGCTGCGGCGGACCCCGCATCCCGGCCTCGGTCCGGTCAGCGGCCCCTGGCTGCTCGGCCAGTACGGGCTCGGCCTGGTCCTGGCGGGGGTCTTCGTGGCCGATCCGCTCGACGGTTTCCCCGCCGGCACGCCACGTGGTCCCGGCCCGGTGAGCTGGCACGGCGTCGCGCACTTCGGCGCCGGGGCGGTCGCGTTCTCGGCGCTCATCGCGGCCTGCCTGATCGCCGCCCGCCGCTTCGCCCGGCGCGGCGAGCGTGGCTGGGCGGCGTACAGCGGGGTCACCGGTGTCTTCTTCGCGGCGGCCTGGTTGGCGCTGATGGCCGGTGGTGGTCAGGCGGTGGCGCTGGTGGTGTTCGCGGTGGCCGTGGCGGCCGGCTGGGCCTGGGTCTCGGTGACCCTGCTGCGGGTGGTCCGCTGACTGCGGGTAGTTGTCGTCGGGAGGCGCGGGCCAGGCCCGCGCCTCC
The DNA here is from genome assembly GCF_900090225.1 of Micromonospora eburnea. Classification (NCBI taxonomy): domain Bacteria; kingdom Bacillati; phylum Actinomycetota; class Actinomycetes; order Micromonosporales; family Micromonosporaceae; genus Micromonospora; species Micromonospora eburnea. Next base: position 6,711,845 of record NZ_FMHY01000002.1, on the reverse strand, counting down.
CGGCATTTGTGCGGCGGGTGGCCGGGACCTCAGTCGGTGACCTGGGTGAGCAGCTCGACCACGGCCGTGGTGGTGGCGGGCGGGTGCTCGGTTGGGCAGTCCACGTAGCTGGTGGTGACCGCACCCACGGTGAGCCGGTAGGTGAAGGCGTCCGCGCACGTGCTGACCGGGTCGGTGGCGGTGGCCTCGGCGAGCAGGCGCCGGTCGGCGGTGAGCTGCCGGAGTCGGTCCAGGTCCCCGGGGTCGAGCTGACCGCTACGGGTGGCGCCGGCCCGGTCGACCTTGGTCCAGTGGCCGTCGGGCGTCACGGTCACGGTGTCGTCCAGCCCGGCGAAGCCGCCGGATCTGGTCAGCACCACGTCCACGCCCGCCCGGCCGGCCGGGCCGGTGCCGGCGGCGATGGTCGGCTCGGTGCTCGGCGCGGTGGTCGGGGTGCTGGCCGGGCCCCCGGTCGAGGTGCTGACCGGGCCACCGGTCGGCGTGCTGGTCGGGGTGGTGCCGGTCTCGCCGGCCTGGGCGCACCCGGCGAGGGGGCTGAGTAGCGCGGCGAGGACGGCCGTGGTGACGGGAACCGATCTCATGCCGGATTGGACGCACGGCAGTGCCAGCCGGTTCCACCCACCTGCGCCGCCTCATCCGAACGGCCAGTGTCCCCGGCAGGAATCCGCCTGCCCCCTTTCGCTTTCCTCGATGTATCGCTATATCTACATCCGTGACTACCCCCGTCACAACTTTCCCCCTCAGGAGGGCCCGTGAAAAGACCCCTTGCCGCAGTCAGCGCGGCACTGCTTACAAGCGGCGTGCTGACCTGCGTCACCACCACGGCGTACGCGGCAACCCCCAACGCCCCGGCCGCGGAGTCCGCGGCGGCTCGCGCGGACAGTCTGCTCCGCGCCAACCCCGGTGCCGTACAGGGCGCCGACGGTGAGGCGTACCAGGCTGTCCGTACCCGGGTGGACGCCTCCGGCGCCGCCCACACCCGGTACACCCGGACCTACCACGGCCTGCGCGTCTACGGCGGTGACTTCGTCGTCCACACCGCCCCGAACGGCGCCATGAACGGCACCTCGGTCGGCCTGACCGCGCCGCTCGCGCTGAGCACCACCGCCAAGGTCAGCTCGACCGCCGCCGAGGCCAGCGCGCGTAAGGCGTTCTCCGGCAAGCTCACCGCCGTGGGCACGCCCGAACTGTTCGTCGACGCCAGCTCCGGCAAGGGGCGCCTGGCCTGGGAGACCGTCGCCTCCGGCTGGCAGGCCGACGGGCAGACCCCGTCCAAGCTGCACGTCATCACCGACGCCACCAGCGGCAAGGTGATCGGCTCGTACGACGAGATCGAGGCGGTGGTCGGCAGCGGCCAGGGCATCTACACCGGCACGGTCAGCATCGACACGACGCTCTCCGGCAGCACCTACCAGCTGGTGGACCCGTCGCACGGCAACGGCCGCACCTGTGACATGAACAACACCACCAGCGGCACCTGCACGACGTTCACCAACTCGACCAACACCTGGGGCAACGGCACCAACTCCAACCGGCAGTCGGCGGCCGTCGACGCGCACTTCGGCGCGGCGAAGACCTTCGACTACTTCAAGAACGTGCACGGCCGCAACGGCATCTTCGGCAACGGCACCGGCGTGCCGAGCCGGGTGCACTACGGCAGCAACTACGTCAACGCCTTCTGGGACGGCTCCCAGATGACCTACGGCGACGGCTCCAGCAACTCGCGCCCCCTGGTCTCGCTCGACGTGGCCGGGCACGAGATGAGCCACGGTGTCACCGAGGCGCTCTCCGGCCTGGTCTACTCCGGCGAGTCGGGTGGTCTCAACGAGGCCACCAGCGACATCTTCGGCAACATGGTGGAGTTCTACGCCGACGCGCCGAGCGACCCGGGCGACTACCAGGTCGGCGAGAAGATCAACATCAACGGCAACGGGACCCCGCTGCGCTACATGTACAACCCGTCGCTGGACGGCTCGTCGCACTCCTGCTGGTCCACCTCGACCAAGAACGTCGACGTGCACTACTCGTCCGGCGTGGCGAACCACTTCTTCTTCAACCTGGCCGAGGGCACCGGCGCCACCGCGTACGGCACCTCGCCGGTCTGCGGCTCCGCCCCGGCGGTGACCGGCATCGGCCGCGAGAAGGCGGAGAAGATCTGGTACCGGGCGCTCGACGTGTACTTCACCTCGAACACCGCGTACGTCAACACCAGCAACCCGGCCAACACCGCCCGGGCGTACACCCTCAAGGCGGCCACCGACCTGTACGGCAACTGCTCCACCGAGTACAAGACCGTCCAGGCGGCGTGGACCGCGGTGAACGTGGCCGGCAACGACGCGCCCTGCGGGTCGACCGGCAACGACTTCTCCGTCTCGCTCTCGCCGACCGCCGGCTCGGTGGTCGCGGGTAACGCGGTCTCCACCACCGTGGCGACCACGACCACCAGCGGCACCGCGCAGACCGTGACGTTCTCCGCGTCCGGCCTGCCGACCGGTGCGAGCGCGTCGTTCAGCCCGTCGTCGGTGACCTCGGGCGGTTCGTCGACCCTGACCATCAGCACCTCGTCGAGCACCCCGTCCGGGACGTACCCGGTGACGGTCACCGGCACCGCGACGTCGGGCACGAAGACGACGACGTACACGCTGACGGTGGGCCCGATCGGTGGCTGCACCGGCGCCGGCCAGAAGCTGGGCAACCCCGGCTTCGAGTCGGGTAACACCGTGTGGAGCACCACGTCCGGGGTGATCGGCCAGTACGGCTCCAGCGGCCAGCCGACCCACGGCGGGACGTGGAACGCCTGGATGGACGGCTACGGCAGCACCCACACCGACACGCTGTCGCAGTCGGTGAGCCTGCCGGCGGGCTGCACGTCGTACAACTTCAGCTTCTGGCTGCACATCGACAGCTCGGAGTCGACCACCACCACCGCGTACGACAAGCTCACGGTGCAGGTGCTCAACTCCTCCGGCACGGTGCTGGCGACCCTGGCCACGTACTCGAACCTGAACAAGGCCGCCGGGTACAGCCAGAAGTCCTTCTCCCTGGCCGCGTACGCCGGGCAGACCGTCACGCTGAAGTTCACCGCCACCGAGGACGTCCTGCTGCAGACCTCGTTCGTGGTTGACGACACCGCGGTCGACGTCTCCTGACCCGGCCGTACCGTCGGCGGGCCCGGCGGCCACCCCACGCGGGTGGTCGTCGGGCCCGCGCCGTTATGGTCGGCCGGACCGGCGGCGGAGGAGGAGACATGGCGGACGCGGAGCTGACCGTCGCGGTGACCGGTCCGATGGCCACCGTGCTGATCCGGAACCCGGCCCGCCGCAACGCGATGACCCCGGCGATGTGGCGGCAGCTCCCGGTTCTGCTCGACGGGCTGGAGGCGGACCCGGCGGTGCGGGTGCTGGTGCTCGCCGGCGCCGGCGGCACCTTCTGCGCCGGCGCCGACCTGGGTGACCTGGACGAGCTGCTGGAGGCCGGTGACAGCAGCATCGCGGTGGTCGCCGAGGAGCGGCTGGCCGCCTTCGCCAAGCCCACCATCGCCGCGATCGAGGGTGCCTGCGTCGGCGGCGGATGCCAGCTCGCCGTCGCCTGTGACCTGCGGCTCGCCGCGGCGGACGCCCGGTTCGGCGTACCCCCGGCGCGGCTGGGGCTGGTCTATCCCGCGCCGACCACCCGCCGGCTGGCCCGCCTGGTCGGCCCGTCCGCCGCCAAGCACCTGCTGTTCACCAGCGAGTTGGTCGACGCCGAGCGGGCGCTACGGATCGGCCTGGTCGACGAGGTGCTGCCGGCCGACGCCCTGGCCGACCGGGTGGCGGCGGTCACCGCCGCCGTCGCCGAGCGCTCCCGGCTCACCGTCATGGCGGCGAAGGAGATCATCGACGACCGGGCCGACGACGCGCGGATCGCCTGGTGGCACGGGCAGGTCCGGGCCAGCGGCGAGGCCCGCGAGGGGGTCGCGGCGGCCAACGAGCGCCGGCCGCCACGCTTCGGCTGGACCCCACCCGCCGGTCGCTGACCGCCCCCGACCCTGGGGTACGCCTTCGATCGACTCGCCGCGCGGCAGGGCGGCTGCCGTCGGTCTGATCGACGCGGCATGCGGCAGGTCGCGGCGTCGTCGCTTGATCGACTCGCCTTGCGGCAGGTCGCGATGTCGTCGCTTGATCGACTCGCCTTGCGGCAGGTCGCGGCGTCGTCGCTTGATCGACTCGCCTTGCGGCACATCGTGGTTTCCTCCGCGCCGGAGACCACAACATGCCGCAAGTCGGGCCGCCCCGGCCGACGTGGGCAGCCCGGCGACGCGGGCCGCCCCGGCCGACGTGGGCTGCCCGGCGACGTGGGCTGTCCGGCCGAAGCGGGCCGGCCGCGGGAGGAGGCCGTCCGAGTGGGGGGAGGGCCGGCGGGCGCCGCGCCGGAGGCGTACCCCCGACGCGGCCCCCTGTGCCCGCCGGCCGGCCGTCACCGCCCCGCGAGCGCCGCCCAGGTCGGCGTCACCGGTTCGCGCCGCAGCGGCATCCCCGCCTCGGCCGGCGTCCGGTCGCCCTTGCGCTGGTTGCACTCGTAGCAGGCGGCGGTGGTGTTCCTCCAGGTGTTCCGGCCGCCGCGCGAGCGGGGCAGGACGTGGTCGATGGTGCTGCCCGGGCCATCGCAGTAGGCGCACCGCCAGCCGTCGCGGTGCAGCACCCCGCCCCGGGACCAGGCCGGGCCGGAGCTGAACCGCCACCGGGTGACGACGTAGCGGACGAGGCGGACCACACGCGGCATCGGGAAGACCCCGATCAGCCGGTCCGGCTCGGCCTCGTGGATCTCGGCGACCCGCCGGCAGAGCATCCGGATCGCGTGCTGGACGGTGACCCGGTGCAGCGGGCCGAGGTCGGCGTTGACAACGAGGACGGCGTCCACCGGGCTCTCCCTTCACGGTCGGTGGAACGGCAGCAAAAAGCCGCCCTGGTCCACGGGACGGGCGGCTGTGACGAACACGCGTGGACGCGTCAGTCGGGCCACCTGGCGTGCGGACCTTCGGCTCGGTAACCGTCGCTGAACAGCCACGACGGCACAGTGGCGGTGTGTCGTAGCGACATCGACGGCTCCCGGAGCGGTGGTTGACCTTGCGCGATCACGGTAGGGCCGTACGGGAGCGGCGGGCAACGCATTTCGATTGGTGAGGACGTCGGCGTGCGTGATCGAAGGGCTGCGGGCGTCGCGAGCGGCTGACTACGATCCGGGCATGGCCGAGCCTCTGCGCGACCGCGCGCGCCGCGCTGCCGGGTGGCGGCTCCGAGCGAACGGCGACGTCCACCCGCACTACGTGGTCTGCGGCTCCGACCCACTGGCGTACTGGGTGGTCCGATCGTTGCTCGCCACCGAGTCGTCCACCGGGCGGGTCCGGGTCACCCTGGTCGTGCCCGAGCGCCGGCGTACCGAGGGGCCCGACGGCCGGGACATCGAGGGCGTCCAGGTGGTCCTGGCCGACCGGCTCGACGAGGCCGCCTTCCGGCGGGCCGGGCTGGCCGGCGCCGATGGGCTGGCCCTGCTGCACCAGGACGACGTGGGCAACATGCACGCCGCGTTCTGCGCCCAGGAGGTCGAGCCCCGGCTGCGCCTGGTGGTACGCATGTTCAACACCAGCCTCGCCAACGGCCTGCGGCAGCTCTTCCCCGACTCGGCGGTGCTCTCCGACGCCGCGATGGCGGCACCGGCGTTCGTCGCCGCCGCGCTCGGCGAGCTGGCCCCCACCCACTTCCGGCACGCGGGCCGGACCCTCTACGCCGCTCGCCGTGCCGACGTACGCCCGCGGGACGTCGTCTGCGGGCTGGCCGTCACCACCGACCCGGAGCTGGTCCGGGTGCTGCCCGCCGACGAGGCGGCGGCCGACGTGGTGCTGGCCGAGGCGACCGGGCAGCCGGCCGGCACCGAGCTGGCCGCCCGCCGGTTGGTCCGGGCCCGGCGACGCCGGCGGCCCGTGGCGGTGCTGCTCCGCGCGCTCCGCAGCTTCGCCACCCGCAAGATCGGCATCGCGGTGCTGGTGCTGCTCGGCGTGATCGCCGTCCTCGGCTGGCTCAATGCCCGCGCCGCGCACGTGAGCTGGTCCGACGCGCTCTATCTCACCCTGGTCGACACCCTCAGCGGCGAGGATCCGGACGTCGACAAGTCGACCGCCGCACAGGTCATGCAGGTGGTGCTCAACCTGTCCGGGCTGGCGCTGATCCCGCTGATCACGGCGGCCGTGGTCGACGGCATCGTCAACGCCCGCCTCGCCCTGCACAACGGCCGGTTCCAACCCGACCGCACCGGCCACGTGGTGGTGGTCGGGCTGGGCAACATCGGCACCCGGGTGATGGCCCAGCTGTACGACTTCGGGGTCGAGGTGGTCGCCATCGACCGGAACCCCGACGCGCGCGGGGCCCCGCTGGCGCACCGGCTGGGCGTACCGCTGATCGTCGGGGACGCCGGCGAGGAGGAGACGCTGCGGGCCGCCTCGGTGGCGACCTGCCAGGCGCTGGTGGTGGTCTCCACCGACGACGGGGTCAACCTGCGCGCCGCGCTGAACGCCCGCAGCCTCGACCCGGATCTGCGGGTGGTGCTGCGACTGTTCGACGGCGACTTCGCCGAGCGGATCCAGCAGGCGTTCGGCATCGGCAACTCGCGCAGCGTGTCGTACCTGGCCGCGCCCGCGTTCGCGGCGGCGCTGCTGGACCGTGCCGTGATCGCCACCATCCCGGTCGGTCGGCACGCGCTGCTGGTCACCGAGGTGCCGGTGGTGGCCGGCTCCCCGCTGGACGGTCGCCCGCTCGCCGCGGTCGCCCGCCCCGGGGAGGTACGCCTGCTCGCGCACAGCCGGGCCGGGCAGAAGACCGACTGGTCCGCCGACCCGAGGATGGTGATCCGGGCGGGGGACCGGTTGACCGTGGTGGCTCGACGGGCCGGGCTGACCGCCCTGCTCCGGGAGACCGCCCGCGTCGCGCCGGAGCCGGCCGGGACGCCGGCCCCGCGGCAACCGGAGGAGTGACCCGGGTCAGGCGCGGCCGACGACGCGGCGCAGGGCGTACCCGACGGCGCCGAGAGCGAGCACGCCGAACCCGGCGACCACGCTGGCCACCGGCAGGCTGACCGCCAGCACCAGGCAGCCGACCAGCCCCAGCCCGGCCAGCAGTTGCACCGGGACCTTCCGGGCCGGCTCGCGCCCCAGGGTGAGCGCCGAGGCGTTGGCGATCGCGTAGTAGACCAGCACCGTGCAGCTGGAGAAGCCGATCGCGCCCCGGATGTCGCCCAGGGCCACCACGACCACCACCACGGCGGCCACGGCCAGCTCGGCGCGGTGCGGCACCCGCAGGCGCGGGTGGACGGCGGCCAGTACGCCGGGCAGGTCCCGGCGGCGGGCCATCGCCAGCGTGGTCCGGCCGACCCCGGCGAGCAGGGACAGCAGCACCCCGGTCACCGCCACGGTCGCCCCGGCGCGGACCAGCCAGGCGAGGCCGGGCAGCCCGGCGGCGGAGACCGTGTCGGCCAGCGGCGCGGCGGCGGTGGACAGCCGCTCCTCACCCAGCACGCCGAGCGCGACCCCGGCCAGCACCACGTAGATGGCCAGCACGATGCCGAGCGCGAGCGGTACCGCGCGGGGGATGGTCCGCGCCGGGTCGCGGACCTCCTCGCCGAGGGTGGCGATCCGGGCGTACCCGGCGAAGGCGAAGAAGAGCAGGCCGGCGGCGGTCAGTATGCCGCCGGCCCCGGTCCCGCTCAGGCCGTCCAGCCGGTCGAACGCGACGTGTGGCGCGCCGGTCACCGCCACCACGACGAGCACCGTGAGGGTGAGGCCGACCAGCACCCGGGTGGCGGCCGCGGTCTTGCCGATGCCGCGCAGGTTCACCACGGTCACCGCCACCACCGCGAGGACCGCGACGAGCCGCGCCCGCCCCGGCCAGAGGTACGCCCCGATGGTCAGCGCCATCGCCGCGCAACTCGCCGTCTTGCCGACCACGAACCCCCAGCCGGCGAGGAAACCGGCGAACGGGTGCAGCCGTTCCCGGCCGTAGACGTAGGTGCCGCCGGACTCCGGGTAGCGGGCGGCCAGCCGGGCCGAACTGGTCGCGTTGCAGTAGGCGATGAAGCCGGCCAGGGCCAACGCGACCAGCAGCCCCATGCCGCCGGCCGCCGCGGCGGCCGGGGCGAAGACCACGAAGACGCCCGCACCGAGCATCGACCCGAGCCCGATGACCACCGCATCGGGTACGGCCAGCCGCCGCGCCAGTTGCACCATGGGCGCAGGCTACGGGGCCGAGATGAACGGACGGTCCCACTTCCGCAGCGCACCGGGCAACGGCAGGTCGTTCCAGGGCACCCGGTGCAGCAGTCGGTCCAGCAGCAGGCCGAGCAGCAGCCCGGCGACCGAGTCGGTCAGCCAGTGCCAGCCGAGGTAGATGGTGGTGCAGAGGACGACCAGCGGCGGCACCACCCGGACCACGGCAACCAGCCGGGGCGGGACGGCCCGGCCGAGGGTGCCCAGCAGCGGCGCCAGGAGCAGGGCGAGCATGCCGTACCAGACGATCGCGTTGGCCACGTGGCCCGACGGGTACGACTGCGCGAAGCGCACCGGCAGGTCGTGCTGGAACAGCGGCAACGTCTGGTCGGGCGGCAGGAACGGCTCCCTGACGCTGGCGCTGGGCGCGGGCCGGGCGGTCCACACCTTCAACGGCCCGATGGTCAGGTAGGTGAGCACGAACGCGACCACCGGCGGCAGCACCGGGCGGACCGAGCGGAGCCGGACCGCCACCACCACCCCGAGCCCGGCCGCGAGCAGGGTCAGCGGGGTGCCCTGGCCCAGATAGTTGAGGATCATCGCGGCCCACCGGGCGACGGTCGGACGGTGCTCCTCGGCCCAGTCGGCGACCCCCCGGTCGAGGCCGAAGAGGTGATCGGTGGCGAGCGCCACGGTCAGGCCCACCAGGGCCGCGAGCAGCAGCCCGTCGAACCACCAGCCGGACGGCCGGACGGGTCGGAGCCGCAGCTTCTTGCGTACCCCAGTGGTCTCCCGCACGCGACCACGCTACCGGCCGTCGGCGGCGGCCGACCCGCCGCGGCCGTTCGGCGGTTGTGTGCCGGCCCACGATGGGAAGCGCGTCGCCGGGTCAGCCGTCAGACTTGTTCCCGTGCGGATCACTTCGGCCCTCGTCGACCCGGCACTGCTCGACCTTCCCTGGTCGACCCCGCTAGAGGAGTGGCCTGCCCAGCACCTGGTCGCGCTGCCGCAGGGCATCTCGCGGCACATCGTGCGTTTCGTCCGACTCGGCGACTACGTCTACGCCGTGAAGGAGACCGGCGAGCGGGTCGCCGAGCGGGAGTACGACCTGCTCCGGGCCCTGGAGCGGATCGACTTCCCGTCGGTCGAGGCGATCGCGATCGTGGCCGACCGGCAGGCCGACGACGGCCGCCCGCTGGACCCGGTGCTGATCACCCGGCACCTCCAGTTCTCGCTGCCGTACCGGGCGCTCTTCTCCCGGATGCTGCGGCCGGAGACCATGAACCGGCTGCTCGACGCGCTGGCGGTGCTGCTGGTCCGGATGCACCTGACCGGCTTCTTCTGGGGCGACTGCTCGCTGTCCAACACCCTGTTCCGGCGGGACGCCGGCGCGTTCGCCGCGTACCTGGTGGACGCCGAGACCGGGGCGCTGCACCGCGCGCTCTCCAACGGGCAGCGCGGTGAGGACCTGGAGATCGCGCGGGTGAACATCTTCGGCGAGGCGCTGGACCTCCAGGCCGCCGGGCTGCTGCACGAGTCGATCGACCCGGAGGTGGTCTGCGAGGAGGTCGTGCAGCGGTACGAGCGGCTCTGGCACGAGATCACCTACGAGCAGCAGGTCGAGCGGGAGGCCCGGCACGACATCGAGGGGCGGATCCGCCGCCTCAACGAACTGGGCTTCGACGTCGCCGAGGTGGCCATGTCCAGCGCCGACAACGGGCGCTACCTGGTCCGGCCCAAGGTGGTCGACGTCGGCTACCACACCCGCCGGCTGCTCCGGCTCACCGGCCTGGACGCCGAGGAGAACCAGGCCCGCAAGCTCCTCAACGACCTGGACGCCTACCGGACCGAGAGCGACCTGTCCGACGAGCAGCAGGCGGCGCACCGTTGGCTCACCGAGGTGTTCGAGCCGGTGGTCCGGGCGGTGCCCGCGCACCTGCGCAGCAAGCTGGAGCCGCAGGAGCTGTTCACCCAGATCATCGAGCACAAGTGGCTGCTCTCCGAGCGGGCCGGCCGGGACGTCGGCATGCGCCACGCCGTGCAGTCGTACCTGTCGGACGTGCTGGTGCACCGCCCGGACGAGCAGGCCGTGCTGGGCGTCGAGGTGCCCACCGCCGGCTGACGGCCGGGGCTGTCTCCCGCCCCGACCGCCGCCCGCAGCGTCACTCCAGCCAGGTGCCGGCCCGCATCACCCGGACCACGTTGAGCTCGTCGTCGAGCACGACCAGGTCGGCCCGGAGCCCGGCCTGCAACGCCCCGACCTGGTCACCGAGCCCGATGGCCCGAGCCGGGGTGGTGGCGACCATCCGGCAGGCGTCGGGCAGTGTGACCCCCGCCGCGACGGCGTGCCGCAGGGCGGCGTCCATGGTCAGCGTGCTGCCGGCGATCGCGCCGTCCCGGCTCAACCGGGCCACCCCGTCGGCCACGGTCACGGCCTGGCCGCCCAGCTCGTACTCGCCGTCGGGCATGCCGGCGGCGGCCATCGCGTCGGTGATCAGCGCGGTCCGCTCCGGGCCGGCCGACGAGGCGGCGAAGGTGAGCATGCCGTCGTGCAGGTGCACCCCGTCGGCGACCAGCTCGCAGACCACGTTCGGCGCGTCGAGCAGGGCCACCACCGGCCCGGGCTCCCGGTGGTGCACCGGTCGCATCCCATTGAAAAGGTGCGTCCCCACGGTGGCCCCGGCGTCCACGGCGGCCCGGGTCTGCGCCCAGGTGGCGTCGGTGTGCCCGACCGCGGCCACCACGCCATGCGAGACCAGCAGCTTGATCGCCTCCAGCGCGCCGTCCCGTTCCGGGGCCAGGGTGACCATCCGGACCGTGCCGCCGCCCAGCTCGATCAGCTCCGCCAACTCGTCGGTGGACGGGTCGCGGAGGAACTCCGGATTCTGCGCGCCGCACCGGTCCGCCGACAGGTACGGTCCCTCGAAGTGGACCCCGGCCAGCACCCCGGCCTCGACCAGCGGCCGGTACGCGGCCGTCGCCTCCCGCATCAGCGCCAACGGCGAGCTGACCAGGCTGGCCAGCAGGGTGGTGGTGCCGTGCCGCAGGTGGAACCCGGCCGCCTCGCGGGCCGACCCGGCGTCCCCGGTGGTGAAGGTGTGCCCGCCGCCGCCATGGGTGTGCATGTCCACGAAGCCCGGCACGATCCAGTGCCCGTCCCGTACCGACGGGTACTCGGCGACGGCCCGGATCCGGTCGCCGACGACCTCCACGCAGCCCTGCCGGATCACGCCGGTCGGGGTCACCACCTTGCCGGACACTCGCAGGGTCATCGGCTCTCCTTGTCCAGGGCGTCGAGGGCGAGCAGGGCGGCGCCGAGGCAGCCGGCCTCGTCGCCGAGGGCCGCCGCCACCAGGTGCGGCTCCCGGTGGAAGGTCAGCCGTTCCCGGAGTGCCGCGCGCAGCGGGTCGAGCAGTCGGGGGCCGGCCTGAGCCAGCCCGCCGCCGATCACGATCGTCGCCACGTCGTAGAGCGCCTGACCGGTCGCCAGCCCGTCGGCGAGCGCCTCGACGGCCTCCCGCCAGACCTGGCTGGCCAGCGGCTCGCCGGCCGCCGCCCGGTCAGCCACCTCGGCGGCGGTGACCGGAACGCCGGCCAGTTCGGCGTACCGGCGGCCGATCGCGGCGGCCGAGGCCAGCGCCTCCAGGCAACCGGGGCGACCGCAGCCGCAGCGCGGCCCGTCGGGGCGTACCAGGATGTGGCCGATCTCGCCGGCGGCGCCGTGCGCGCCGGCGGCGGCCGACCCGTCGACCACGTGCGCGGCGGCGATGCCGGTGCCGATCGCGACGAAGAGCACCTGGCTGGCCTCGCGGCCGGCGCCGAGCCGGGCCTCCGCCAGGCCGCCCACCCGCACGTCGTGGCCGAGCGCCGTGGGTAGGCCCAGCCGCTTCCGCGCCAGCTCCCGCAGTGGTACGTCCCGGAAGCCCACGTTCGCCGACCAGACGGCGACCCCGCGAGTCTCGTCGACCACCCCGGGCACGGCGATCCCGCAGGCCACGGCCTTCAGCCCGGCGGCGTGTGCCTTGCCGGCCAGCCCTTCGGCGACGTCGAGGATCGTGCCGACCACCGCCTCCGGGCCGCGGGCCGCCTCGGTGGCGTGCCGCTCGGCGTGCACCGTCGTGCCGTCCGGGCGGACCAGGGCGCACTTCATCCCGGTGCCGCCCACGTCCAGCGCGACGACGACCTCGTCGCCTGAGCTCACGCCGCCGTCTCGCTTCGCTCGCCGGCGCCGTGAGGCACCTCAGCGCTGAGCCGGCTGATCCGCTCGCTGCGCTCGCTCACGCGAGCACCACGGAGCGGGTCAGGTGCCGGGGCGCGTCCGGGTCGAGGCCACGGCTGGTGGCGAGGGAGACCGCGAAGCGCTGGGCCAGGATCAGGTCGGCCATCGGGTCGACCGGGGTACGGCCGGCCGCCCAACTGGTCAGCACCGTGCGGCAGCCGTGGGTACGGCTGTGCACGAAGGCGGCGCCGGTGGCGGCCACGTCCTCGGGCAGCCCGTCGGGGATCCCGCCGAACGCCCACACCAGCCGCCCGGGGGCGGCGACCGAGATCGGGCCGTGCCGGTAGTCCATCGCCGGGTACGCCTCGGCCCAGAAGGTGGCCGCCTCGCGGCACTTCAGCGCGGCTTCCTGGGCGAGTCCGACCGTCCAGCCGCGCCCGAGGAAGGTGACCTGTTCGATGGTGGCCGAGTCGATCGGCAGCGGGGCCCGCACGGCGACCTCGGCGTCGGCGGCCAGCCGGCCCAGGTCGTCGCCGAGGTGGGCGCGGAGCAGGGCGAGCGCGGTGGTGGCGAAGCGGGTCTGCACGACCGAGCGTTCGTCGGCGAAGGGCAGGGGCACGGCTGCGTCGGCCAGCTCGACCGCGGGGGAGGCCGGGTCGCCGACCAGGACCGTGGTCGGGACGTGGCCACGCAGCGCGGCGAGCAGGTCCAGCACCTCGGTGGTGGTGCCGGAGCGGGTGATCGCGATGAGCCGGTCGTAGCGCCGGCCGGCGGGGAACTCGCTGGCCTGGAAGGCGTCGGTCTCGCCCTGGCCGGCGCGCTCGCGCAGCCCGGCGTACGCCATGCCCATGAACCACGACGTGCCGCAGCCGACGACGGTCACCCGCTCGCCGGGCCGGGGCAGGTGGTCGGCGACGGTCGGGGCGAGTCGCGCCGCCTCCCGCCAGCGGTCGGGCTGGCTCGCGATCTCCGCGTGCACGTACGCCATGACAACTCCTCGCCAGGGGAGACCTTGCGCAATACGGCTCGTTATGGCCGCCTTTCGCGCGTCATTCTGCGCGAAGTCGGGTGGTTGTGGCAACCGACTCTGGGATTGCGCAGGTCAGGGTTTTGCGCCTCGGCAGTTTCGCGCACTACTGTGCACGCAACCAATCACGGTTCGTGCAGAGTCAGTGGAGGCCCCCGCCGTGGACCGGTACGCCCGCTGGAACGCGCTGCTCGAAATGCTGACCGACAGTGGCCGGGTCAGTGTCGAGGAGGCGGCCGAGCGCCTGGACGTCTCCCAGGCCACCATCCGGCGTGACTTCGACCAGCTCGCCCAGCAGCAGATGATCACCCGTACCCGGGGCGGGGCGGTCGCCAACGGTGTCTCGTACGACCTGCCGCTGCGCTACAAGACGGCCAAGCACTCGGCCGAGAAGCAGCGGATCGGCACCGCCGCCGCGGCGCTGGTCTCCCCGGGCACCGTGGTCGGCCTGAACGGCGGCACCACCAGCACCGAGGTGGCCCGGGCCCTCGCCGTCCGGCCGGACCTCAACACCAGCGCCGAGGGTGCCCAGCTCACCGTGGTCACCAACGCCCTGAACATCGCCAACGAGCTGCTGGTCCGCTCGCGGATGAAGGTGGTGGTGGCCGGGGGCGTGGTCCGGCCCAAGTCGTTCGAACTGGTCGGCCCGCTGGGCGGGGCGCTGCTGCGCGAGGTGACCCTGGATGTCGCGCTGCTCGGCGTGGACGCGATCGACCCGCAGCTCGGCGCCGCCGCCCACCATGAGGGCGAGGCCGCGATGAACAGTCTCATGGTGGCCCGGGCCAAGCGGGTGGTGGTGATCGCCGACTCGTCCAAGCTGGGCGGTCACGCCTTCGCCCGGATCTGCCCCGTGGACCGGGTGGAGACGCTGGTGACCGATTCCGGCGCTCCCCCCGCCCTGGTGCAGGCGTTCCGCGACGCCGGCGTACACGTCGTCTGCGCCTGAGCGGTAAGGAGGGGCCCCTTCTTAACGCCTCCGGTAGAGGAAGGGCCCCCGCTTAACAACGCGACACGTGCATACCGGGTATTGGTGGCCGCTGCATACCGCGTATGGTGTCCGTTGTCACTACTCATCGGGGGAGGTCAGCTTGACGGCTGTCCTGGAGATCGAAGGTCTCCGCAAGACGTACCGGAGCCGGAAGCGCGGGACACGTCACGCGCTCGACGGCTTCGACATGCGGGTCGAGGCCGGGCAGGTGCACGGCTTCCTCGGCCCGAACGGCTCGGGCAAGACCACCACACTGCGTACCCTGCTCGGCCTCATCCAGGCCAACGGCGGCCGGATGGCCATCCTCGGCCATGAGCTGCCGCAGGCGTTGCCGGTCGTCGCCGGACAGGTCGGGGCCATCGTGGAGAGCCCACAGTTCTTCCCGCACTTCTCCGCGCGCGACACCCTCGGCCTGCTCGCCCAGGCCGGAGAGCTGCCCCGGCAGCGGGTCGACGAGGTGCTGGAGCTGGTCGGGCTCCGCGACCGGGCCGGCGAGCGGGTGAAGACCTACTCGCTCGGCATGAAGCAGCGCCTCGCGGTCGCCTCCGCGCTGCTCAAGAACCCGAAGCTGCTGATCCTGGACGAGCCCGCCAACGGCCTCGACCCGGGCGGCATCCGGGAGATGCGCAGCCTGATGCGGGACCTCGCCGCCTCGGGCATGACCGTGGTGCTCTCCAGCCACATCCTCGGCGAGATCCAGCTCATCTGCGACTCGGTCACCATCATCTCGCTGGGCCGGCGGGTCGCGTTCGGACCGGTCGAGCAGGTGCTCGCCGCCCACTCGCACGGCACCGTACGGGTCCGGCTCGAGGCGGTCACCGACCTGCCGCAGGCCGCCGACACGCTCACCCGGGCGGGGATCCAGGTCACCACCACCGAACCGGACCACCTGATGCTCGCCGGCGTCGACAAGCCCGCCGCGGTCAGCCGCCTCCTCGCCGAGCAGGGCCTGTACGTCAGCGAGCTGACGCCGGTCGCGGTCGACCTGGAGAGCGTCTTCCTCGAACTGACCGCCACCGCGCCGGTCCCCGGCCAGCACCGCCAGGTCGACGAGTCCACGAAGGTCGGTGAGACGGCATGAGCCTCTTCGTCACGGAACTGCGCCGGCTGGCCAAGCGCCGGCTCACCCGGCTGCTGCTGGTCCTGCTGGTGCTCGGGCTGGCCGGCGTGGCCACCGCGTTCAGCTTCTCCAGCCACAAGCTCTCCAAGGAAATCGTGGCGGAGGCCCAGGTCAAGGCCGACACCCAGTACCGCGAGTCGGTGGAGCAGTGGAAGAAGACCGTCGCCGACTGCGACGCCGCCGTGGCCCGCGGTGACCAGAGCACCGAGGAGCGGTACGGGCCGAACTGCGGCCGGGACTGGATGCCGCAGCCGGAGATGTTCGACCCGAAGTGGAACCTGCCCTACCAGTTCGACTTCCGGGCCGAGTTCCCGATGTTCATCGCCGTGTTCGCCGGGGCGGTCGCGCTCTTCGCGTTCCTCGTCGGCGCCTCCTTCGTCGGCGCCGAGTGGGCCTCCGGCGGAATGATGAACCTGCTGCTCTGGCGGCCGAAACGGCTCGCCGTGCTCGGCACCAAGCTGGCCGCCGTGCTGACCACGACCCTCGGGGTGAGCATCGTGCTCGGCGGGCTCTGGACGCTGGCCTTCTGGCTCATCGGCACCTACCGGGGGAGCACCGCCAAGATGACCGCCGGGGCCTGGCAGTCGATCGGGCTGGACGGTCTGCGGGCGGTCGGGATCGTACTGCTGATCGGCGCGGCCGCGTTCGGGCTCGCCTCGCTCGGGCGGCACACCGCGATGGCGCTCGGGGCCGCCGTGGCGGTCTTCGGGATCAGCGAGGTCGCCATCCGCATCGCGGTCGGCGTGCTCGGGGTCTCGTTCGGCGACCGGTACCTCCTCTCCACCTACGCGCAGGCGTGGTTCATGAAGCGGGTGGAGCTGCTCGACTACCGGGTGTGCGATTTCGCCAAGGGCGAGTGCCATCCGGCGGAGCTGCTGATCACCTGGCAGGACTCGGCGCTGGTGTTCGGCCTGGGCGGGGCGGCGGTCCTGGTGGCCGCGTTCTGGATGATGCGCCGGCGGGACATCGCCTGACCGTGGTCCGCGCCGCCGGCCCCGGTCGGCGGCGCGGAGATCACGTCCGATGCGGTCGGGGCGGCCGCTGGTTAGGCTGGGCTCCCCGGCCGGTGGTCGCCGCGCCGGTCGTCCGTTTCTCCGAGGAGCGCCATGCCCGCCGACGCCTCCCCGGCCGCCGCCGGCCGGACTGAGCCGTCCGGGCCCGCCGACGCCGCACGAGAGGCCGGTGGACCCGTCCCGTCGCCGGCCGACGGCGTGCGCCGGGACACCGGCGCCACCGTCCCGCCGCCCCGTTCCGCCCCCGCCGTCGAGGCCGATCCCGCGCCCGACGAGGGCGCGGTGCACGCGGGTGGGGGAGCGCGCCCGTTGGTCGAGCCGGCGGACGCCGGTCCCGCGCCCGCCGCCGAGCGGACGGAGGCCCGACAGCCCGCTGCCGAGCGGACGGAGGCCCGACAGCCCGCCGCCGAGGTGCGCCCGACGGACGACGGTTCCGCAGCGGGTGACGGGCTCGCCGAACGGGACCGGCAGATCCTCGCCTTCGAGCAGCGGTGGTGGAGGCACGCCGGCGCGAAGGAACAGGCGATCCGGGACACCTTCGGGCTCTCCGCGACCCGGTACTACCAGCTGCTCAACGCGCTGCTCGACCACCCGGCCGCGCTGGCCGCCGAGCCGGTGCTGGTCGGCCGGCTGCGCCGGCTGCGCTCCACCCGGACCCGCGACCGGCGGCGCTGACGTCCCCTGAGCCGCGGCACTGATCTCCGCACCCGGCGGCGCTGACGCCCGCAGGCGGCGCGCTCCGGTCGGCCGAGGAGCCAGGCCGCCTGCTCGGCGGACCTGCGGGAGCGCCCCGGGCATGGCGTCCGCCGGTCGGGGTAGGCGGGCGGGCGACGGAGGGAGTCGACGGATGGGGGCACCAGATCGCCGGTACGCGACCGGGAGTCAGCCGGCCCGGCCGATCGGGACGGCGCCGATGATGCGGGTACGCTCCGCCTCCGACCCGGCCCCCGGCCGGCCGGTGAACGAGGACGTGGTCTTCCGGTTCGGTCCGCTGGTCGGGGTCCTCGACGGGGCCACGGTGCCGGAGGGCTTCGACACCGGTTGCGTGCACGGGCCCGCCTGGTACGTCCGGCACCTGGCCGCCCGGATCGGTCTGGCCGTCGCGGCCCGGCCGGCGGCGACCCTGATGAGCAGCCTGGCGGCGGCCATCCTGGCGGTCCGCGCCGACCACGGCGGGGAGTGCGACCTCGACCATCCGGGCACCCCGTCGTCCACCGTCTGCCTGCTCCGTGAGGGCGGCGACCAGGTGGACTACCTGGTGCTCTGCGACAGCCCACTGGTGCTGGACGCCGGCGGCCAGGTCAGCGTGGTCTCCGACGACCGGCTCGACGCGGCCATGGCGGAGCTGCGCCGTACCGTCGACCAACTGCCCCGGGCCGACACCGATCCGGTGACCCGGTTCCGCCGGTCGGTGATCGTGCAGCGGGAGCGGATGAACCGGACGCACGGCTACTGGGCCGCCGCCGCCGACCCGGACGCGGCGTACCACGCGTTGACCGGGACGCTGCCGCTGCGCGGGCCGGGGGCACTTCGGCGGGCGGCGTTGCTCAGCGACGGAGCGTCCTGCGCGGTCGAGCAGTTCGGCCTCTTCGACTGGGCCGGCCTGCTGGACGTGACGGCGGCGGAGGGGCCCGAGGGGCTGATCGGCCGGGTCCGGGCCGCCGAGCGGGACCACCCGGACCGGCTGCGCCGGCACAAGCGGACCGACGACGCCTCGGTGGTGTTCTGCGCGTTCGACCCGGCCGGGTGAGGACCGGCCGACGGCGGAACGTCCGGTCGGATGACAACGGAGCGTGAGGTGGAACCCGGACGGGGTACGACCGGCCGATCCGCTCGTCCAGACCGGCAGTCCGGGACCAAAGGGGTGGACGTGGACCGGCAGGGGCGGCAGACTGCGGCTCGTGACGGGTGTCGTACGACTGGAGTTGGTGGACGAGCGAAACCTGGAGCCGTTGCTCTCCGTGGCGGCGGCAGAGGCGGAGCCGGAGGACGTCATGCCCCCGGTGGACGCCCCGGCCGGTTGGTCGCTGGCCCGTCGGGACGCGTTCCGGGAGTTCCACCGGGCCAGCTTCGGCGGCCTGGACGGCCCCACCCGCACCCGGATGTACGCGATCGTGGCCGGTGGCGAGGTGGTCGGCGTGGTCCGGATGACCCGCCGGGACGAGCCCGGGACGGTGGAGACCGGGATGTGGCTGGGGCGCTCGGCGCGGGGCCGGGGACTCGGTGCGGCCGCCCTGCGCGAACTGCTGAACACCGCCGCGGCGGCCGGTATGCACACGGTCGTGGCCGAGACGACGCCGGAGAACCAGGGCGCTGTCTCCGTACTCAGAAAATGCGGCGCGGAATTGCGCGAAAAAGGCGGGAAGCTGTACGCGCAGATGTGCCTGGATTCGGTCCTGCCGGCCCGCTGACACCGCCGCCCTACTTTTGCCGCTATCTCCTCTTCCCTGCTCAGCCTGGGTCAGCTAACCGCTTTACGCGTATCCTGCCGCCGTTTTCCCGGTGTCCGATTCGCCGGTGACCCGCGCCTCAAGAGTTCCGCAAAAATGTTTTGCGAATAGGGGGTCGGGTACTGCCCGCCGGGTCCGCCAATACCGGACGCCCGGTCGCAGGCCCTTTCCGCTGATCCCCGGTAGCTGTTTTCCGGCCTGCCCCACACGAACGGGTGTCCGCGTCCGCCGGGGAGCGAAGGAGAACTGATGAAGAGCGGAGCTCGGATCGCGCTGGCGGTGGGCCTCGGCTATGTCATCGGCCGCCGCAGGAAGCTGCGTACCGCACTCACCCTCGCCGCCGCGGTGGCCATCGGCCGGGCCAGTCAACAGCCCGGTGGCCTGCTGAAATACGGCACGGACCTGATGAACGCCTCCCCCCAGCTCAGCAACCTGACCAGGCTCGGCGGTCCGCTCGCCAGCGCGGGCAGGGCCGCGGCGACCGCCGCCGCCGGCAGCGGCATCGACACCCTCAGCGGCAAGCTGCGCGGTGGTGCCGACGCGTTGCGCCGTAGGTCCGGCGCCGGTCAGCAGGGCGCGGCACCGGAGCGCTCGGCCCCCGACGAGGAGCAGGAACTGGACGAGCAGCCCGCCGCGCGGGACGACGAGGACCGCGCCGAGGCCGGCGGCCGGGAACGGGGGCGGTGACCATGGCGACCAGCGATCTCGCGGGCAGGGCACGGGACCAGCTCGGTGGCGAGCTGCGCAACCTGGCCGACGCCCTCGCCGAGCGGGCCGTGCAGTCGGTGGCCGATCGGATCGCCGACGCCACCGGGCGGCTCAGTGAGTACGCCAGGCAGGGCGGTGGCCCCGGGCTGATCGCCGCGGCCACCGGCGTGCAGAAGCTCGCCGAGGGCCACTCCCCGATGAAGGCCGTGTTCCATGCCGGGTTGGCCGGCGGTAAGGAGAAGTTGATGTCGGCGGTCGGCGCTGGCGGCAAGGGTGGCCGGGGCGGCCGGATGCCGAAGGTCACCAACATCGTCGAGACCATCGAGGTCGGCGTGCCGGTCCGGGTCGCGTACAACCAGTGGACCCGGTTCGGCGACTTCCCGAGCTTCATGAAGAAGGTCGAACGGGCCGAGACCGAGTCCGACGAGAAGCTGACCTGGAAGGCCCAGGTGCTCTGGTCGCACCGGACCTGGGAGTCGACCATCGTCCGGCAGATCCCGGACCGCCTGATCCACTGGCGGTCGAAGGGCGAGAAGGGGGCGGTCGACGGCACGGTCAGCTTCCACGAGATCGGCCCCGAGTTGACGAAGATTCTCGTCGTCCTGGAGTACCAGCCGCAGGGCCTCTTCGAGCGTACCGGCAACCTCTGGCGCGCCCAGGGCCGCCGGGTGCGGCTGGAGCTGAAGCACTTTGTCCGGTACGTGATGACCGAGACCGTGCTCGACCCCGACTCGGTCGAGGGCTGGCGCGGCGAGATCGAGGACTCCCGGGTGGTCAGGGACCACGAGACCGCGCTCCGCGAGGAACAGGAGGCCGGGGAACGATCGCGGGGCCGCGCCGAGGAACCCGATGATCGCCGCCGCCCGCCGCAGCGCCGCCGCTCGCCCGAGGAAGACGCGGAGTACGACGCCTACGACGAGGGCGACGACTACGACGAGGACGAGTACGTCGAGGAGCCGGCGGAGACGGAGGAACCGCCACGGCGCCGGCAGCCCGGGCGGGCCCGCCGACCGCAGTCGCGGGAGGAACCGACGCCGCGTGCGGAACGGCCGCGCCCCCGCCCGACGGTCCGCCGCTCGCTGGAGCCACCTCGACGGCCGGTGGCCGGTCGTCGTCGGGAGGAGCGAGAGGAATGACGGTCAGCACGGCAACGGGTCAGCCCGGTAGTGCCCTGGAACGCGTTGGCGGGGGTGGCGGCACCCTCGCCGACGTGGTCGAGACGGTGCTGGACAAGGGCGTGGTGATCGACGCCCAGGTGTCGGTCGCCGTGATCGGCATCCAGCTTCTGGAGGTCAACGCCCGGATCGTGGTCGCCAGCGTCGAGACGTACCTGCGGTTCGCCGAGGCGGTCGACCGGCTGAGCATCGTGCCGAAGCAGCAGAAGGGCCTGCCGGACCTGATCGAGGACGCCTCGGGCGCGGTCACCAAGGGCCGGGCGGTCTCCGGGCTCGGCCGGGCGGCCGGCGCGCTCGGCGGCGCGGTCCGGGACGCGTTCAGCGGTCTCGACCCCGACGACGACCCCGACGACGACCGGAGCCGCGACCGGGACCGGCCCCGGCCCCGGCAGAGGGAGCGCTGAGATGGCCCAGGAGACGGGAGTGTTCATCTACGGCATCGTGCCCTCGGACGTGGAGCCGATCCCCGAGGCGGAGGGGGTGGGTTCGCCGCCGAGCGAGGTCACCGCGATCCGGCACGGCAACCTCGCCGCGCTGGTCAGTGAGGTCGGGCTGGAGGAGCCCCTGGGCCGCCCGGCCGACCTCACGGCGTACGAGACGCTGCTCGACGGGACGGTGGTGGTCGCGCCGGTGCTGCCGGTCCGGTTCGGCACGGTCGTGACCGGCGCGGAAGCGGTCGGCGACCTGCTGGACGCGCACCACGACCGGTTCGTCGCGGCGCTGGCGGAACTCGACGACCGCCTCCAGTATCTGGTGCACGGGCGCTTCGTCGAGCCGGCGTTCATCTCCGGCTTCCTGGCCGGCGACTCCTCTGCCGCGGCCCTCGCCGGCCAGGTGCGCGGCCGGCCGGAGGCGGAGAGCCGGGAGCAGCGGATCCGGCTCGGCGAGATGATCAGCGAGGCCGTGGCGCTGCGCCGGGAGGCGGAGAACCGCGAGCTGGTCGACGCCGTGGGCCGGTACGCGGTGGCGAACGCGGTCCGCCCGCCGAGCCACGAGCTGGACGCGGTGAAGCTCGCCTTCCTGGTCGCGGCCGACGACGAGGACGACTTCGTCCGGGCGGTGGAGGGGTTCGCCGAGCAGCGGCGGAACCTGATCCGGATGCGCCTGCGTGGCCCGGTCGCCCCGTACGACTTCGTCAGCGCGTACCAGCTGGTGGAGTGAGCCGTGGACATCCTCTGGACGTTGCTGACCCTGCCGTACGCCCCGGTGCGCGGGCTCACCGCGGTGGTCGAGGTGATCGCCCGGGAGGCGGAGACGCAGCAGTACGACCCGGTCAACGTTCGCCGGGAGCTGGAGGAACTGGACCGGGCGGCGGAGGCCGACGAGATCACCCCGGAGGAGCGGGACCGCGGCCAGGAGCGCGTGCTGGACCGGCTGGTCCCGCCGGTGGGCGAGCGGCACCGCGGGTGAGGGAGATGACATGGCATCAGTACGCAGCCGCGGCGACGGCGACCGTGAACGGGGCGGCCGGGACGTCGTCGAGGACGACTACCAGCCGATCACGGCGGCCGAGGCGGCTCGCGAGGGGCTGCGCCAGATCGCCGGGTTGACCGGCAAGGACCCGCTCGGGGCCACCTCGATCCAGCCGATCGACGACGGCTGGCTGGTCGAGGTGGAGGTGGTCGAGGATCACCGGATCCCGGCGTCGACCGATCTGCTCGGCCTCTACCAGGTCGAGCTGGACATGATCGGCAGCCTGCTCGGTTACCAACGGACGCGCCGTTACCAGCGCGGCAAGGGGGACTGAGTCGATGACGGTGGTGCAGAACTCCGGGCAGGTGCTGCCGGCGGGGCACGAGCCGGCCAACCTCGGCGACATCCTCGAACGGGTCCTCGACCGGGGCATCGTGATCGCCGGCGACATCAGGGTCAGCCTGCTCGACATCGAGCTGCTGACGCTGAAGCTGCGGCTGGTCATCGCCTCCGTGGACACCGCGCGGCAGATCGGCATCGACTGGTGGGAGCACGACCCGTGGCTCAGCTCCCGGGCCCGCCCGCCGGTCGAGCCCGGCCCGCGCGACCCCGAGGAGGTTGAGGCGTCCCGCCGGCCGCGTGTCGCCGAGCGGGCCGCGAGGGAGGAGTGGGATGAGTACGACCACTGACCGCACCCCGGCCACCGCCAGGCCGGACACCGGTGTCTGGCTGCACGGCGTGGTGGCCGAGGCGGCCCCGGGCACGCTGGCCGGGATCACCGGGATCGCCGGCACGCCGGTCCGGGCGCTGCCGGCCGCCGGGCTGGTCGCCGTGGTCAGCGACGCCCCGCTGGTCGAGTACGGCGAGGAGGCGTTGCGCCGCAACCTGGAGGACCTGGCCTGGCTGGAACGGGCCGCCCGGGCGCATCACGGCGTGGTCGACGCGCTCTCCCGGGCCGGCGCGGTGGTGCCGGCCCGGCTCGCCACCGTGTACCGCGACGACGACCGGGTGGCCGGTGCGCTGGCCGGGCGGCGCGGCGAACTGGCCGACGCGCTGGCGCGGCTCACCGGCCGCGAGGAGTGGGGTGTGAAGGGGTACGTCGTCCCCGGCGCGACCGCGCGGGGCGAGCAGCCCGCCGGTGGGGGCGGGCCCGGTACGGCGTACCTGCGGCGGCGCCGGGCCCAGCTCACCGCTCGGGAGGAGGGGCAGCGGGTGGCCGCCGACGCGGCGGTCGCCGTGCACACCGCCCTCGCCGGGTACGCGGTCGCCGCCCGCCGGCACGCCCCACAGGACCGGCGGCTCTCCGGCGCGGCCGCCGCGATGGTGCTCAACAGCGCGTACCTGATCGACCGGACCGGCCTGGACGGCTTCTCGGCGCTGATCGGCGAGCTGGCCGACCGGCACCCGGCGATCCGGCTGGAGCTGACCGGCCCCTGGCCGCCGTACTCCTTCGTCGCGGAACCGTCGGCGGAGCCGCAGCGGGGTCCCGACGCCGACGTGACCGCGGCGGCGGCTCGCCCGGGTGCGCGGGGGCCGGCATGGGCGTGACCACGCTCGCCCCGAGCAGCGCGGACGATCCGCTGGCCTACCGGCCGGTGGCCCTGGTCGACCTGCTCGACCGGGTACTCGCCACCGGCGTGGTGATCTCCGGCGACATCACCCTCGCCATCGCCGACATCGACCTGGTACGCGTCTCGCTGCGCGCGCTGGTCGCCTCGGTCGGCGCTCTCGCCCCGCCCGAGTTCGACCCGTCCGGCGCGAAGGTCGCACCGTGACCGGGCGCGACGAGGCGGCCGAACTGGCGGCGGCGCTGGGGGAACCGCAGTGGCAGGCGCCCCGGGTCCGGCCGCTGGACCGCCGGCTCGCGGTGGACCGCGACTCGGTCGAACGGGGACTCGCCAGTCTGGTGCTGACGGTCGTCGAGCTGCTGCGGCAGTTGATGGAACGGCAGGCGCTGCGCCGGGTCGACCTGGGTGACCTCACCGACGAGCAGGTCGAACGGATCGGCAGCACGCTGATGGCGCTGGAGGAGCAGATGGCCCACCTCCGCGACTACTTCGGCCTCTCCCCCGAAGACCTGAACCTCGACCTGGGCCCCCTGGGCCCCCTCCTCCCCACCGACTGACCCGCCGATGATCAGCGGCGGTCAGCGGCGTAGGCGGCCAGGGCGGCCAGTTGGGCGGGGTCGAGGGAGGGGTGGACCCGGGGGCGGGCCGCCGCGACGTGGGCGGCGGTCACCGTGGTGGCGGTCAGGGACTCGCGCATCGCGGCCAGCGCCGCCTCGCGGATCAGGGCCGCGCAGTCGGCGGCCGAGAAGCCGTCCAGTTCCCCGCCCAGCGCGGTCAGATCGACGTCGTCGGCGAGCGGGACGTTCCGGGCGGCCGCCCGGAGGATCTCCGCCCGGGCCGGGCCGTCCGGCGGTGGCACGTACACCAGTCGTTCCAGGCGGCCGGGGCGCAGCAGCGCCGGGTCGACCAGCTCCGGCCGGTTCGTCGCGCCGACCACCACCACGTTGCGCAGCGCCTCCACCCCGTCCAGCTCGGTGAGCAGGGCGGCCACCACCCGGTCGGTCGTACCGCCGTCGGTGGCCTGACCACGGACCGGGGCGAGCGCGTCCACCTCGTCCAGGAAGACCAGCGTCGGCGCCGCCTCGCGGGCCCGGCGGAACAGCTCCCGGACCGCGCGTTCGCTCTCGCCCACCCACTTGGAGAGCAGCTCCGCGCCCTTCACCGACAGCACGTTCGCCCGCCCGGAGCCGGCCAGGGCGGTGACCAGGTACGTCTTGCCGCAGCCGGGCGGCCCGTAGAGCAGCACCCCGCGTGGTGGCGTCACGCCCAGCCGGGCGAAGGTGTCCGGGTAGGTCAGCGGCCAGAGCACCGACTCGGTCAGCGTCTCCTTGACCTCGTGCAGCCCGCCGACGTCGTCGAGGGTCACCGAGGCCAGTTCCAGGGTGGACTCGGCCATCGTGGTGGGTCGGACCACCTCCAGCGCGGCGGTGAAGTCGGCCATCGCGACCGTCGGCGTCTCGGCCGTCTTCTGCCGCAGCGCCGCCCGTACGCCGGCCTCGCGGACCAGCGCGGCCAGGTCGGCGGCGACGAACCCTGGCGTACGGGCGGCCACCTCGTCCAGCCGCACGTCCTCGGCGAGCGGCACCTGCCGGGTGAGCACGGTCAGCACTTCCCGGCGCAACGCCTGGTCGGGCAGGGGGACGGTGATCCGCAGCGAGAGCAGGTCCGGGGTGCGCAGGACGGGGTCCACCGCCTCCGGCCGGCCGGTGGTGCAGACCACGGCCGCCCCGGCCCGGACCGCCTCGGCGACGACCTGCCGGAACACCGTCGCCAACGGTCCCGGCTCGTCGGCTGGGGCGACGGCCTCCACGTCGGTGACCAGCAGGACGGCGGGACCGTCGGCGCGTACCTCCTCGGCCGCCTCGCGCAGCCGGCGGGCCGCCGCGTCGTTGGTCAGCGCGGCCAGCTCCGGCGCCCACAGCGGGCGCACCCGGGCGCGTACCCGGGCGGCGACCGCGCGGACCAGCGCCGACTTACCCGAGCCGGCCGGCCCGCTGAGCAGGACGCCCAGCGACACGGTGGTGCCGAGCCGGCCCAGCACCTCCCGGTGGTGGAAGCCGAGATCGAGCAGTTCGGTCAGTTCCTCGGCCTGGGCCCGCAATCCGGGCAACTCGTCGAGGCCCGGAGCCTCCGCCGGCTCGGCGAGGCCGGGCACCGCCGGGGCCGGTCCGGCCCCGGCCTCCCCCGGGCGGCCGACCGGCGTCCGCCCGCCGGTCCCGGTCGCGCCGACGCTCAGCCGGCCGCCCGGGTCCTGGCCGGCCGCCCCGGAGCCGCGGGTGGCCGGGCCGTGCTCCCAGCCGACCACGGTGTCCATGGTGACCAGCGCACCGGCCGCCGGATCGGCCGCGACCACGGTGAGCAGGGTGCTGGTCCAGGCGTAGCCGACGGTGTTGGCGAGGCTGCGCCGGGCGGCCTCGACCAGACCGCGGACCGCGGCGTCGGGAAGCACGTCCTGCGGCAGCAGCGAGACGTCGTCGCCGGTGGTGACCGGCTTGCCGAGCAGGGCGAGGCGGAGCATCTCCGGGGAGACCGCGGCGACGATCCCGACCGGGCCGGCCAGGGTCACCGCGCGGGCCGGGACCACCGGCAGCGGACTGATCCGCACCTGCCCGCCGTCCCGCAGGCCCAGGTTGCCCAGGATCAGGTCGTCGGCGTGGAGCAGCGCCGCGCTCGCGGCCGGCTCGGCCGGGGCGGCGATGCCGGCGGTGACCCGCCGGCCGGCCAGCCGGACCGGGTCGCCGGGGCGCAGCGCCAGCGCGGTCAGCACCTCCGGGTGCAGGCGGACGACGCCGCGCCGGGCGTCCAGCGCGGCCGGTCGCAGGCTCGCGGTCAGGGTCAGTTCGGGTTCCGCCACCCGCCCGACAGTAGCCGCCGGCCGCAGGTGGCGCCCGTGGCGCGCGTCCGCCCTGCCCGATCCGGGGCGGACCGGCGGCGGGCTCAGGCCCGCTTCGCCCGGGTCACCCGGTCCACGGCCGGGCGCGGTACGCGGTTCTTCAGCTCGTTGATCAGCCGCGGGCTCAGGGTCCCGCCGGCCCGGCCGGCGAAGAGCGTCATCTCGTACGCCAGGGTGCCGAGGTTCGCCGAGCGGTCGGCGACCACGCCGAGCACCGAGCCGCTGCTGATCGCGCCGATGAGCAGGTACCCCTCGGCCATGTCCACGATCACCCGGTTGAGGACGCCGAGCGCGTACCAGCTCGCGGCGCCCCCGGCGAGGCTGGTCATGCCGGAGACGACGGCGGCGAGCCGTTCCGCGTTGGACCGGTCTCTGCTGCCCGAGGTGGCGATCAGCAGCCCGTCGGCGGAGACGGCGATCGCCTCCACCACCCCGGCCGTGCTGGAGGTGAACGAGTCGAGCAGCCAGTGAAAGGTGCGGGCCTCGGGGCTGAGGTCCTCGGCAGGGCGCTGCCGGTCGACGTTGTCGTGCCGGGTGGGGCTGGTCACCGTGACGGTCCTCTTCGTGACGGGTCGGTCTGGACTGACTGCGTGCGCGGTCCTGGGCACCGGGCGGGAAGCAACCGGACGGAAAGTAGTGGACCGGCGTGCGGTGCGACCACCCTCGCCGAGTCGGCTTCGCGTCAGTTCGGGTTGTGTCACGTCCGGTTGTTCCGGTGATCACGCAGCGGTTCGTGACGGTCGCCGAGATGGCCGGATTGGCAGCGGTTTACGGGCGTACGCGTGAATTCGCGGAATCAGAACTCCGTTCACCGGAATGCTCGGGGCTCTCCACGGTCGACCGGATTCGTCCGTCGAACGACCCAACTGGACAGCCGTACGGCGGATCTCAGGTAGCCCACAGCCTCCGGGCCGTACCGTGTGCCGCATGAGATCACCGCTCGCCGTCCCGCGGATCCGGCGTGCCCTCGCCACCCGCCGTCGCCGGGTGGTCGCCGTGGTGGTGGCGGCCGTCCTGGTGGCCGCCGCCGTGGCCTGGGCGGCCCGGCCGCAACGGCCCGGCTTCCGGACCGAGTCGGGGCTGGTGACCGTCCACTCCGGACCAGCCGGCGACCAGCCGGTCGACCTGGACACCACGCTCTACCTGCCCCGGGACGCCTCGGCCCGGCACCGGGTCCCGGCGGTGCTGCTGGCGCACGGCTTCGGCGGCACCAAGGAGTCGGTCCGCGCCGACGCGGAGGACCTGGCCGACCACGGGTACGCCGTGCTCACCTGGACCGCGCGGGGCTTCGGCCGCAGCGGCGGGGAGATCCACCTGGACAGCCCGGACTACGAGGTGCGGGACGCGCAACGCCTGATCGACCGGCTCGCCGCCCGCCCCGACATCCGCCTCGACGCGGCCGGTGACCCCCGGGTCGGCGTGGTCGGCGGCTCGTACGGCGGCGGCCTGGCCCTGCTGCTGGCCGCGCAGGACCGCCGGGTCGACGCGATCGTCCCGATGATCACCTGGAACGACCTGTCCCGGGCCTTCCTGCCGGAGAGCACCGGGAAGGCGCCGACCGAGGGCGTGTTCAAGAAGGGGTGGGCAGGCCTCTTCTTCGGCGGCGGCGGCAGCGTCGGCTCCGGCCCGGCCGGCGTCTCCGGCACCACCGCCGGCCAGCCGGAGGGCGCCCCCGCGTCGGCCGGCGCGCCCAGCCCGCAGCCCGGCGCCGGTCCCGGCACCAGCTCCGGGCGGGTGCCCGGAGGCCCCGCAGACCCGTCCTGCGGTCGGTTCGCCGCCGACGTCTGCGCGGCGTACCTGCGGATCGCCACCACCGGTCGGGCCGATGCCCAGGCGGTCGACCTGCTGCGCCGCTCCTCCCCGGCCGGGGTGCTCGACCGGATCAAGGCGCCCACCCTGCTGGTGCAGGGCGAGGCGGACACCCTCTTCCCGCTCACCGAGGCGGACGCCAACGCGCGCGGCATCGCCGCCGCCGGCACCCCCGTCCGGGTCGCCTGGTTCACCGGCGGTCACGACGGTGGCGCGGGTCCCACCTCCGACTCCGACCGGGTGAAGTTCCTCACCGCGCAGTGGCTCGACCACTACGTCAAGGGCGAGGGCTCGGCACCGGGCGGCTCCTTCACCTTCTCCCGGATCGCCGGTTTCGACGCGCTCGACCGGGGTCTGGTGGCCACCGGCTACCACACCGCCGACTATCCGGGGCTGGCCGGGCAGGGCCGCACCGAGGTCACGCTGACCGGCCCGGCCCGGCCGGTCGCGAACCCGCCCAACGGCAACCCGGCGGCGATCTCCTCGGTGCCGTTCGCCGGGGCGGTCGGTTCGCTGCTGAACGGGGTGGCGGGGGACATCCCCGGCCAGCACGCCCGGTTCGAGTCCGCGCCGCTGGCCGAGCCGGTCGACGTGGTCGGCGCGCCGACCGTACGGATCAGGGCGGCCTCGCCCACCGGCGAGGCGGTGCTCTTCGTCAAGCTCTACGACGTCGACCCCAAGGGCGCGGCCACCCTGCCCGACGGCCTGGTCGCGCCGGTCCGGTTGACCAATCTGCCGGCGACGATCGACGCCGCCCAGCCGGTCACCGTCACCCTGCCGGCGATCGTCCGCCGGATCGAGTCCGGGCACCGGCTGCGGGTCGTCGTGTCCACCTCCGACCAGGCGTACGCGACCCCGGCCGAGCCGGCCGTGCACACCGTCGCCCTCGGCGGCGGCCCGCTGACCCTGCCCACGGTCGACGCCCAGCCGATCCCCACCACGGCCACCGTCTGGCGCTGGACGCTGGTCGGCCTGCTCGCCGCGATCGCGGTCGGGCTCGCCGTGGTCGTCCTGGTCGCCCGCCGCCGGCACCGTCGCCAGGACAGCTCGGTCCACCCGGAGTACGCGGGTGTGCCGCTCGTCGTCCGCCAGCTCCGCAAGGAGTACGCGGACGGCTTCGTCGCCGTCTCCAACGTGGACTTCGAGGTGCACCCCGGCCAGGTGGTCGGCCTGCTCGGGCCGAACGGCGCCGGCAAGACCACCACCCTGCGGGTGCTGATGGGGCTGACCCAGCCCACCGCCGGCGAGATCTACGTCTTCGGGCACCGGCTGGTGCCCGGATCGCCGGTGCTGTCCCGGATCGGCGCGCTGGTGGAGGGGCCGGGGTTCCTGCCGCACCTGTCCGGCCTGGAGAACCTGAAGGCGTACTGGCGGGCGACCGGGCGGCCCTGGGCGGAGGCGCACTTCGACCAGGCGCTGGAGATCGCCGGGCTGGGCGACTCGGTGCATCGCAAGACCCGCAAGTACAGCCACGGCATGCGGCAGCGGCTCGCCATCGCGCAGGCCATGCTGGGCCTGCCGGAGCTGCTGGTGCTCGACGAGCCGACCGACGGCCTGGACCCGCCGCAGATCGCCGAGATGCGCCGGGTACTCCAGCGGTACGCCACCGACGGGCGGGCGGTGCTGGTCTCCAGCCACCTGCTCGCCGAGGTGGAACAGACCTGCACCCACGCGGTGGTGGTGACGAAGGGCCGGATCGTCGCCTCCGGCCCGGTCGAGGAGATCGTCGGCGAGTCGCCGAGCGTGCTGTTCGAGGTGAGTGACCCGGACGCGGCACGCAGCGTGCTCGACCGGCTGGACGGCGTACGGGTGCTGCCGGGCGGGGACGGCGGGCTGGTGGTGGACACCAACGGCACCGCCCGCAGTGAGGTGGTGGCCGAGCTGGTCCGGGCCGGCATCGGGGTGGACCGGGTGGTGCCCCGGCGCCGCCTGGAGGACGCGTTCCTCGCCCTGGTCGGCGAGAACTCTCGGGGGAGCGGGGACCGGTGATGGGAGAGTCGTCATCCGTGCGTACGGCGGGCCGGGGTGGAGCGGCGGCGGGCTACCGGCCGTCGGCGACCCTGCCGTTCCGGGCCGAGTTCCGCCGGCAGGCGGCGCGGCGGCGTACCCAGCTCGCGCTCGGGTTCATGGTGCTGCTGCCGCTGATCATCCTGGTCGCGTTCCAGTTCAACTCCGGCAACGCGGACCGGAACCGGAACAACGAGTTCGGCAGCCTGGTCGACCTGGCCGTCTCCGGCGGGCTGAACTTCACCCTGTTCTCGATCTTCGTGTCGTCGTCGTTCCTGCTGGTCGTGGTGGTGGCGCTGTTCTGCGGGGACACGGTGGCCAGCGAGGCGAGCTGGGGCAGCCTGCGCTACCTGCTGGCGATCCCGGTGCCCCGGTCCCGGCTGCTGACGGTGAAGCTGCTGGTCGCGCTCGCGTACTCGGGGCTGGCCCTGCTGCTGCTCGCCGGCACCGCGCTGCTCGCCGGCACCCTCCGGTACGGCTGGTCCCCGCTGCGCAGCCAGGTCTCCGCCGAGCTGCCCCCGGCCGAGGGGCTGCTCCGCCTGCTCGCGGTGCTCGGTTACCTGGCGGTCGTCCTGTTGGTGGTGGCCGGCCTGGCGTTCCTGCTCTCGGTGACCACGGACGCCGCGCTCGGTGCGGTCGGCGGGGCGGTGCTGCTGTGGATCCTGTCCAGCATCCTGGACCAGATCACCGCGCTGGGCGGGCTGCGCGCGCTGCTGCCCACCCACTACAGCAGCGCCTGGCTGGGCCTGCTCTCCACCCCGGTGCAGACCGACGACCTGGTACGCGGCGCCATCTCGGCGATCGTCTACGCCACCGGATTCTGGGCGCTGGCCTTCTGGCGCTTCACCCGCAAGGACGTCACGAGCTGACCGAACCAGGCGGTTAACTGTTGACAAAACGGGGGTATCATGGGAGCGTTCCCAGTCCTTTGAACAGGGACGTTGTAAATCGTCTCACCAGGAAGGAATTTATTAACATCGATACGTTCGCGCCTCATCCTGGAACAAATCCAGCTACACCAATGGAGGTTCCTGATGGTTCCGGCGCGACTGAACGGTCCCGCACTCTCCCTGTTCCGCATGGTCATCGGCCTGCTCTTCCTCTGCCACGGCGCGGCGTCGATCTTCGGCGTGCTCGGCGGCAACCGAGGGAGCGGCGAGGCGATCCCGGTCGGTCAGTGGCCCGGCTGGTGGGCCGCACTGATCCAGCTCGTCTGTGGTGGCCTGGTGCTCGTCGGCCTGGTGACCCGGCCCGCGGCGTTACTCGCCTCCGGCTCGATGGCGTACGCGTACTTCACGGTGCACCAGCCGCACGGCATGCTGCCGATCCGTAACGGCGGCGAACTGGCCGCCCTGTTCTGCTGGTCGCTCGTGCTCATCGCGGTGCTCGGCCCGGGCACCTGGGCGCTGGACGCGATGCTGCGCCGCCGCCCGGCCCCACCCACCTCAGCGCCCCTTCATCCCAGCCTGACCCGCCGCTCGTCCTGAGCGCCGCTCCGCTCCGCTCCGGTTCGAGGTCTTGGTGGTGAATGGCTCCTCCAGGGGTCGACCCCCACCAAGATCTCGAACCGGGTCAGTCGGCCTGTTTCCAGGCGCTGACCCCGAGCTGGCCGGTGTTGCCGAGGTCGATCGGCCCGTCCAAGTCCACCGGGACGGCCGGCCGCCCCGCCACCGGGCTGATCTCCAGGTACGCGCCGTCGCTCGCGACCACCGAGGAGTCGGTGACCAGGTTGCGCCAGAGCAGGGCGGCGGTGGCCCGCTCGCCGGGGCGCAGCTCGATCGGTCGGGGCGGCTGGTCGAACCCCGAGGTGATCGAACGGGCTCCGGGGATGACCTGGACGGTCAGCGGGTCCCGGTCGGCGTTCCAGAGCCGGGGCACCGGGTGACCCTCCAGCGCGTACGGGCCGGTGCCGCAGTTGACCAGCTCCACGCCCATCGCCCGCAGGCCCATCGCGGCCTCCACCTCGAGCGCGGTGATGCGAATCCCCTCCGGTGAGCAGGTGGGAGCGGACGGGGTGACGGCGGTGGGGGACGGTTCCGGCGTGGGCGTCGGTGCGGACGTGCAGCCGGCGAGCACTACGGTGCCGGCCAGTACGCCGAGTCGCGCCATCGTCCTCATCCGGTCGATGCTGCCACGCGCGCTGTTCGTCTCGCCGGTGGTGCCGCGCGTCGGTGCGCTTGATCTCGTTCCGGGTGCCGCCGGAGCGCCGGCGGCCGCATGCCGTGGCGGCCCCTGGCTCACCAGGTGGAACGTGCGCTCGCGCGGGCGGAGGAGCCTGCATAGACTCGACGGCACAACTGCATACCTCATCCAGAGGGGCTGAGGGATACGGCCCGATGACGCCCCGGCAACCACCCGCGCGCTCGACGACGAGCGACGGCGGGCAGGTGCCAATTCCGTCCCCGCCGCACAGGGCGATGTGGGGAAAGATGAGAGGAACTTCGCGACATGACGTCGACGCTTCCTGCCGCCTCCGGCATCGACACCACCCTCAGCCCGGCCCGAGCCCTGGTCTGCCGCGCCTGTTCCGCGCGCTACCCGCTCGCCGCCCAGCACGCCTGCTACGAGTGTTTCGGCCCGCTGGAGGTCGACTACGACGCCGCCGCCCTGGCCACGGTCACCCGGGAGCAGATCGAGGCCGGCCCCAAGAACCTCTGGCGGTACGCGGCCCTGCTCCCCGCCGGCCAGGACCCGGCCACCCGGGTCACCCTGGATCCGGGGCTGACCCCGCTGGTCGCCGCCCCGCAGCTGGCCGCCGAGCTGGGCATCACCGCTCCGCTCTGGGTCAAGGACGACAGTGCCAACCCCACCCACTCGTTCAAGGACCGGGTGGTCTCGGTGGCGCTGACCGCCGCCCGCGCGCTCGGCTTCAGCCGGTACGCCTGCGCCTCCACCGGCAACCTGGCCAACTCGGTCGCCGCGCACGCGGCCCGGGCCGGGGTGCCCTCGGTGGTCTTCATCCCCAGTGACCTGGAGCAGGGCAAGGTGGTGACCACCGCGGTCTACGGCGGCGACCTGGTCGCCATCGACGGCTCGTACGACGACGTGAACCGGCTCTGTGGCGAACTGGTGGAGACCGACGAGTTCGAGGACACCGCCTTCGTCAACGTCAACGTCCGGCCGTACTACGCGGAGGGTTCCAAGACCCTCGGGTACGAGGTGGCCGAGCAGCTCGGCTGGCGGATCCCCGCCCAGGTGGTCATCCCGATGGCCAGCGGTGAGCTGCTCACGAAGATCGACAAGGCGTTCTCCGAGCTGGTCGAGATCGGGCTGGTGGAGGCGCCGGCCGGGGGCTGGAAGGTGTTCGGCGCCCAGTCCGCCGGCTGCAACCCGATCGCCACCGCGCTGCACAGCGACAGCGACACCATCGTCCCGGTCAAGCCGACCGGCATCGCCAAGTCGCTGAACATCGGCGACCCGGCCGCTGGCCTCTACGCCCTGGAGGCGGTCCGCCGCACCGGCGGCTGGATGGAGTACGTGGACGACGAGGAGATCCGCGCCGGCATCCGCCTGCTGGCCCGGACCGCCGGCGTCTTCGCCGAGACCGCCGGCGGCGTCACCGTGGCGGTGCTGCGCAAGCTGGTCGAGTCGGGTCGCCTCGACCCGGCCGCCGAGACCGTCGTCTTCAACACCGGCGAGGGCCTCAAGACGCTCGACGCGGTGGCCGCCCAGGTCGGCCCCACCCACCGCATCAAGCCCTCCCTCCGTGCCGCCCGCGACGCCGGCCTCCTCCGCTGACCCCCGGGCCGCCCTTGTCGATCAAGAAGTTCGCGTCAGGATCCACCGGATCGGCGACGCGAACTTCTTGATCGACTCATCGGGGTGGGGGAGGGGGGATCGCCCGGGTGGGGGATCGGGTCGATTCACGGGGTAACTGGATATTCGCTGTGAGTGCGAAAAAACCGCCGACAAGGACTTGACGGCAGGAACCGGACGGCGGAAGATACCCGGTGCGGGAGGGCATCCGCCGAAGACTTTTAGGTCTTTTGGCCCAACGCCGGAGGCGTTGTGCGGACGTCCCTCCCGACCAACGTCCGAAGGGGCCAGCGGGAAAAACCGCTGGCCCCTTCGCGGTGCGTGGCGCAGGCTCAGCCGCATGGGCATCACGACCGTGCCGTTCGACGCCGCCGATTCGGCCGCGCTCGACGAGGCGTACCAGATCGGTGCGGCGGCCGAGCGGGCCGACGTACCGGACTTTCCGCCGTTCTGCCGGCAGCGGTTCATCGTCGGTGCCCGGCACCCGTGGCCGGGCATCGTGCAGTGCCGGGCGCTGGCCCGGCTCGACGGGGTGCCGGCCGGCTATCTCGCGCTCTCCCTGCCCCAGCTGGACAACACCGACAACGCCGATCTCGAACTGAGGGTGCATCCGGCGTATCGGCGCCGGGGCGTCGGGCGGGCGCTGCACGAGTACGGCCTGCGCCTACTGCGGGAGCACGGCCGTAAGCGGGTGGTCGGGATGACCGTGTCCGCGTTGCCCGGCGGTGTGGCGCGGTCGGCGGCGGGCGACGCCTTCGCCGCCGCGGTGGGCGCGCGGCCGGTGCTCGGCAACGTGCGCCGCCGGCTCGACACCGGCCAGCTCGACCACGCGGCGCTGGCCGGCCTCGCCGCCGAGGCTCAGGTGAGCGCCGCCGGTTACCGCACGGTGCGCTGGCGCGGTGACACCCCGGAGGAGTACGCCGCCGACGTGGCCTACCTCGACGGTCGGCTGCTGGCCGACGCGCCCATCGGGGATCTTGAGTGGGAGCCCGAGCGGATCGACGTCGAGCGGCTACGGGCGACCGAGCGGACGCTGAACGCCCGGGGCCGCCGCCGCTACCACCACGGGATGGTGCACGAGGCGTCCGGCCGGCTGGTCGCGTGGACTCTGATCGACCTGGCGCCGAGCACCGACTGGCACGCCTGGCAGCAGATCACCATTGTCGATCCGGAGCACCGAGGTCACCGGCTCGGCCTGCTCGCCAAGATCGAAAATCTGCGGTACGTGCTCCACCACGAGCCCGCGCTGCGCGTGATCGACACCTGGAACGCCGCCGAGAACCGACACATGATCGCGATCAACGAGCAGCTCGGCTTCCGGCCGGTGGACGCCTGGACGAACTGGCAGCGGGCGATCTGAGTTTGTGACAGCCCCCTACTGATCTGGTGGCTTCCTGTTGCATGATGGCGGGCATGACGGAGACCCCGCACCCCCTGTACGACAGGCACGCCGAGACCCTCACCCGGGCGCTGACCGCGATCACGGAGCGGGGCTACTGGTCCGCCTATCCCGAGTCGCCCAGCCCCCGGGTGTACGGCGAGACCGCCGCCGCCGACGGCAGGGCCGCCTTCGAGGCGTACCTGAACGGCGATTTCCCCCTCGACCAGGCGGGTGACGGGCAGACCGTCGCCACCGAGGTCAGCCCGTTCGGCGTGGAGCTGAACGTGCGCTACCCGCACGCCACCGTCGACCAGCTGGTGGCCGCCGCCACCGCCGCCCTGCCGGCCTGGCGCGACGCCGGCCCGCAGGCCCGGGTGGGCGTCTGCCTGGAGATCCTCGACCGGCTGCACAAGAACGTGTTCGAGCTGGCCAACGCGGTGCAGTTCACCAGCGGCCAGGCGTTCGTGATGGCCTTCCAGGCCGGCGGCGCGCACGCGCTGGACCGGGCGCTGGAGGCGATCGCCTACGCGTACGCCGAGATGACCCGCCACCCGGGGACGGCCGGCTGGGAGAAGCCCGCCGGCAAGGGCGACCCGCTGCGGATGAGCAAGACCTTCCACGTGGTGCCGCGCGGCGTGGCGCTGGTGATCGGCTGCAACACCTTCCCGACCTGGAACTCGTACCCGGGTCTGTTCGCCTCGCTGGCCACCGGCAACCCGGTGGTCGTCAAGCCGCACCCGCGCGCGGTGCTGCCGCTCGCCATCACCGTGAAGTACGCCCGCCAGGTGCTCGCCGAGGCCGGCTTCGACCCGAACCTGGTGCAGCTCGCCCCAGAGGCGGCGGACGAGAAGCTCGCCTCGACCCTGGCCCTGCACCCGGCCGTCAAGATCGTCGACTTCACCGGCTCCTCCGAGTACGGCGACTGGCTGGAGGCGAACGCCCGGCAGGCCGCCGTCTACACCGAGAAGGCCGGCCTGAACACGGTGGTGATCGACTCCACCGACGACTTCGCCGGGATGTGCCGCAACCTGGGCTTCACGCTCGCCCTCTACAGCGGCCAGATGTGCACCACGTCGCAGAACCTGCTGATCCCCCGGGGCGGCATCGAGACCGACCAGGGGCACAAGAGCTTCGACGAGGTGGCCGCCGGGATCGCCGCGGCGGTCGGCAAGCTCACCGCCGACCCGGCCCGGGGGGTCGAGTTCACCGGCGCGATCGTCAACGACGGCGTGCTGGAGCGGCTGGAGGAGGTCGCCAAGGTCGGCGAGGTGGTGCTGGAGTCGCGGACCGTCGAGCACCCGACCTTCCCCGCCGCGGTGGTGCGTACGCCGACCATCGTCAAGCTGGACGCGACCGACACGGCGACCTACTCGCGGGAGTGGTTCGGGCCGATCTCGTTCGCCATCGCGACCAACTCCACCGCGCACAGCCTGGAGATCCTCCGCTCGACGGTGGGCGAGAAGGGCGCGCTCACCGCGGGGGTGTACGCCACCGACGAGTCGGTGCTGGACGCGGCCGAGACGGCGGCGATCGAGGTCGGGGTGCACCTGTCGTGCAACCTCACCGGCGGGGTGTTCGTCAACCAGTCGGCGGCGTTCTCCGACTTCCACGGGAGCGGGGCGAACGCGGCGGCCAACTCGGCGCTCACCGACGGCGCGTACGTCGCCAACCGTTTCCGCATCGTGCAGTCGCGCCGCCACGTCTGAGGTGAAGGAGGGGCCCCTTCTTAACGCCTGCGGTAGAGGAGGGGCCCCCGGTTAACACCTGGGCGCCGGGCGCGCAGGGTGGTGGCGGTGCGCCCGGCGGCGGGGTCGGGTGGGTCAGGCCGGGCGGCGCATCTGGAGTTCTCGCAGGACGGGGATCCGCGGGTGCGGGACGCGTACCCCGGTGTCCACGAAGCCCAGCTTCTGGTAGGCCCGGTAGGCGCGGTCGTTGCCGACCACCACCTCCAGCATCAGCTCCGGCCGGCCGCAGGCTCGGGACCAGGCGGCGACCTCGTCCAGCAGCGCGCCGACCAGGCCGCCACCGCGCCAGGCCGGCGTGACATAGACAGCGTGGATCACGGTCAGCCCCGGCTCGTCCGGAACGGCCGAGCCGCCGGCGTGGCCGACCAGACGACCGCCCGGATCGGCCAGGAACTGGGCCGTCTCCGGGCCCGTGGAGACCGCGGCGATCCGGGCCGCGTACCCGGCGTGCGGCCGGGCGGCGGCCTCGGCCACGGTCTCCAGGAACGCCAGCGGCGAGTCGGCGAGCATCTCCAACCGGAGCGCCCGCATTCTGGCGGCGTCCTCGGGGCGGACCCGGCGAATGTTCGCGGTCCGGGTCGTGGTCGGTGCGCTGGTCATGCCGCATACATACCGGAGAGCGACGGCTTCCCGACTGTCCGGGTCGAATGCTGGTCGGAATATGCCCGATTTGTGGTCGTGCGCGCTCGTCACGCCTCGTGTAGCGTGCGATTTCGGTCACCGATTCTGCGGTCGTCGCCGATCGCGAACCGGTCGGCCACCGGTGCCGGTCCGCCGGTCTCCGGTTTGTGGGAACGCCGCGCAGAGTGAGGAAGTGCACCGTGGCACAGGGCACCGTCAAGTGGTTCAACGCCGAAAAGGGCTACGGCTTCATCGCCGTTGACGGCGGGCAGGACGTCTTCGTCCACTTCTCCGCGATCGAGATGGACGGCTACAAGGCGCTGGACGACGGCCAGCGGGTCGAGTTCGAGATCGCACAGGGGCAGAAGGGCCCGCAGGCGGAGCGGGTCCGGGTCATCGCCTGATCCCGTCGCCGCTCGTCCGGCGGCCTTTCCACCCCCATCAGGGGGGCTGCGGTGCGTGCGCACCGTGGAGGATCATGAACCGTTCCAGCCATTGCCGCTGAGGAGGGTTCATGTCCGATCAGCCGCCGTCGAATCCCGTCGAGCCGGGGCCCCCGGCGTCGTCCGGCACCCCGGTCGACCCGACCCGGTTCACACCGCCAACCGCCGAGCCGGCACCGCGGCCGGGGCAGGCGGGCGAGTCGACCGCGTCCGGACAGTCCACCCCGACAGGTCCGGGCGTGCCCGCCCAGTCCAGCCACGCCGACCCGGCGGCACCGGCCCAACCCGATGGGCCCACGCCCTTCCCCGGAGCGGTGCCTGGTCAGCCGGTCGCGCCGTTCTCCGGAGCGGTGCCTGGTCAGCCGGTCGCGCCGTTCTCCGGAGCGGTGCCTGGTCAGCCGGTCGCGCCGTTCTCCGGAGCGGTGCCTGGTCAGCCGGTCGCGCCTTTCCCTGAAGCGGCGCCTGATCAGTGGGGCGTGCCGGCCCAGGGCGCGGCTCCGGGCCCGCCGGGGTTCGGGGCGTACGGCGGGCAGCCCTGGGGGGCGTACCCGGCGCACCCCACCGGGCAGCCGCAGGGCTGGGTGTGGCCGACCGCGGGTGGTCCCGCGCCGGTCGGGGGGTATCCCGGTTACCCGATGCCCGGCCAACCCTATGGCTGGTACCCGGGCATCGATCCCGGTGATCCGCTGGTCACGCCGCCGCACGCCGGGGTCGGGGCCTGGTTCTCCCGCTGCTCGGCGGCGATACGTCGAGGCTGGCGGCCCTTGCTGCCGATCCTGCTGCTCACCCAGGCGGTACCGGCCGCGGTGATGTCGGTTCTCTCGGCGGCCTTCGCCCCGCCGGACCAGTTCGCCACCGGGCCGGACGGCGCGCCGATCCTGCCGGACGGCTACTTCTCGCAGACCTTCACCTTCTACGGCGTGATCATCGTGGCCAGCCTGCTCTTCGGGCCGTTGCAGAGCACCGGCTGGGCGGCCGGCTCCTGGGTGATCACCCGTCAGGCGGCCGGCGAGCCCGCCGGGGTGGGCGCCGCCCTCCGGTACGGCCTGCGTCGCGCCCTCGGTCTCTGGGGCTGGACCATCCTCGCCACGCTGCTGTTCGCGGTCGGCGCCTGCTTCTGCCTGCTGCCCGGGATCTACGTGGCGTTCGCCCTGGCCCTGGCCGGCCCGGTCTACCTCTTCGAGCGGGAGAATCCGATCGGCCGCTCCTTCCAGATGTTCCACCGGCGGTTCGGGATGGTGCTGGGCCGGGTCGCGCTGGTTGCCGTCGCGGCGGTCGGCGGCGCCCTGGTCGGTGCGGCGATCGAGATGTTCGGACGGCTCCCGTTGGGCACCCACCCGATGGACGCCCCCGGTACGGCGGCGGGGGCCGTCGCGGTGGCCGTGCTCTCCGCCCTGCTGGCCACCCCCGCCTACCTGGCGCAGCTGGTCGGGCTGGTGGTCACGTACGCCGAGCAGCGGGCTCAGGAAGGCCCGGTGAACACCGCCCAACTGGCCGCGGAACTCGGCTGAGCGGGGGCGTCCTGCTTGCACTCGGCTAGGGAGAGTGCTAAACAGGTCATTGGCACTCGCGTACGTTGAGTGCCAATGGTCGGGGCGGTAGGGCCACGGCCACACCGGCGTCGTGCGGCGCCGGAGTGGCACGGGGCCGGTCGTCGCGGGCTATCCGGCCCGGCCGACGGACGTCGTCGTCGCCAGGTGGCGACGTCCCAAGGTGCGTACACCAGGCGGCCCATCCGGGGACACAGACTCGG
Organism: Micromonospora eburnea; assembly: GCF_900090225.1. Taxonomy (NCBI): domain Bacteria; kingdom Bacillati; phylum Actinomycetota; class Actinomycetes; order Micromonosporales; family Micromonosporaceae; genus Micromonospora; species Micromonospora eburnea. Next base: position 6,671,523 of record NZ_FMHY01000002.1, on the reverse strand, counting down.
GTGGCCCGTGAGTGTCCAGGAGGACAACGCCGTATGGCCAAGATGATCGCGTTCGACGAAGAGGCGCGCCGCGGCCTCGAGCGGGGTATGAACCAGCTCGCCGACGCCGTGAAGGTGACCCTCGGCCCCAAGGGCCGCAACGTCGTGCTCGAGAAGAAGTGGGGTGCCCCCACCATCACCAACGATGGTGTGAGCATCGCCAAGGAGATCGAGCTCGAGGACCCGTACGAGAAGATCGGCGCCGAGCTGGTCAAGGAGGTCGCGAAGAAGACCGACGACGTGGCCGGTGACGGCACGACGACGGCGACCGTCCTGGCCCAGGCCCTGGTCCGTGAGGGCCTGCGCAACGTGGCCGCCGGCGCCAACCCGATGGCCCTGAAGCGGGGCATCGAGGCCGCCGTCGCCAACGTCTCGGAGGAGCTGCTCAAGCTCGCCAAGGACGTGGAGACCAAGGAGCAGATCGCCTCCACCGCCTCCATCTCCGCCGCCGACCCGAGCGTCGGTGAGATCATCGCCGAGGCGATGGACAAGGTGGGCAAGGAAGGCGTCATCACCGTCGAGGAGAGCAACACCTTCGGCCTGGAGCTGGAGCTCACCGAGGGTATGCGCTTCGACAAGGGCTACATCTCCGCGTACTTCATGACCGACCCGGAGCGTATGGAGGCCGTCTTCGACGACCCGTACCTCCTCATCGTCAACAGCAAGATCTCGTCGGTGAAGGACCTGCTCCCGATCCTGGAGAAGGTCATGCAGTCGGGCAAGCCGCTGCTGATCATCGCCGAGGACATCGAGGGCGAGGCCCTGGCCACCCTCGTGGTCAACAAGGTCCGCGGCACCTTCAAGTCGGTCGCCGTCAAGGCGCCGGGCTTCGGTGACCGTCGCAAGGCCATGCTGGCCGACATCGCCATCCTCACCGGTGGCCAGGTCATCAGCGAGGAGGTCGGCCTCAAGCTGGACGCCGTCGGCCTCGACATGCTGGGCCGCGCCCGCAAGGTCGTGGTGACCAAGGACGAGACCACCATCGTCGACGGTGCCGGCGACGCCGAGCAAATCCAGGGCCGGGTCAACCAGATCCGGGCCGAGATCGAGAAGAGCGACTCCGACTACGACCGGGAGAAGCTGCAGGAGCGCCTGGCCAAGCTGGCCGGCGGTGTTGCGGTGATCAAGGTCGGCGCGGCCACCGAGGTCGAGCTGAAGGAGCGCAAGCACCGCATCGAGGACGCCGTCCGCAACGCGAAGGCCGCCGTCGAGGAGGGCATCGTCCCGGGTGGTGGCGTCGCGCTGGTGCAGGCCGGCAAGACCGCCTTCGACAAGCTGGACCTGGCCGGCGACGAGGCGACCGGCGCGCAGATCGTCAAGATCGCGCTGGACGCCCCGCTGCGGCAGATCGCCGTGAACGCCGGCCTGGAGGGTGGCGTCGTCGTCGAGCACGTCCGCAACATCGAGCCGGGCCACGGCCTCAACGCCGCGACCGGCGAGTACGTGGACCTGCTGGCCGCGGGCATCATCGACCCGGCCAAGGTGACCCGTTCCGCGCTGCAGAACGCCGCCTCGATCGCCGCGCTGTTCCTCACCACCGAGGCTGTCGTGGCGGACAAGCCGGAGAAGACCCCGGCCGCCCCGGCTGGCCCGGGTGGCGGGGACATGGACTTCTGAGTCCAGCTCCACCAGTTACGCCGAAAGGGCGGGCCGCGTCAGCGGTCCGCCCTTTCCGTTCGCTCACGTCGGCAGCGGTCGCTGGTTGCGTCGCTTGTGTGTCCGGTCGTACGGGGGCGCGATGCGGATCGGCTCGTCCACCAGTTGCAGCGGTTCCTCGGTGGGTGGCTCGTCCACGTGGGCCATCTCCGCGAGCTGCTCGGCGTCGCCGTAGTCGAGCCGGTCGAACGGTAGTTGGCCGGGGAGTTCGCCGACCGGGCGCCAGCTCGCCGGCTGGTCGCCGGTCAGTTCGTCATCCGTCGTCATGGCTGCCTCCTCTACGCACGACCGTAGGCGGCGGTCAATGACCGGCGGGCTGGAATGGCATTATTTGCGTCTATGTACCTTTCGCTCCTTTAGTCATTCCTGTCCGGTCAACGCCTTGCGATACAGGAAGAACACCCGCTCGATCCGCGCGCCCGCCGCGTTCGCGTAGAACGGCACCGGGCCCACCCAGCCGATCTGCGCCGTACCGTGGCCGGCCGTCGCCTGGTCGCGCAGGCAGCGCCGCAGCAGCACCCCGCCGATGCCCGAGCCCTCGGCCGCCGGGGCCGTACCCATCGGCCCGAACCAGCTCGGCCGGGACGAACCGTACGCGGCGAAGCCGAGCGGCTCGCCGTCCCGCTCGGCCAGGTGCGCGCCCGCGCCCGGCCGGCCCAGGGACGCGGCCAGCTCGGCGTCCCACGCCCCGCCGAAGGTGGCGCGGGCGAACGCGGCCAGCGCCGGCAGGTCCGCGGGCTCGGCCCGGCGTACCGTCACGCCCCGGTCGGCCAGCCGGCGCTCGGCGGGCTCCGTCGTGCGCAGCGCCGGGGACCCCTCCGCCAGGTCCGCGGTCATGTTCCACGCCGTACGGTCCTGCCGGTAGCCGAGGCGCAGCGCGGCGCAGACCGCCGGGGTGTACCGCACGTCGATGCCCGGCCAGGCGTAGTACGGGGGATTCCCGGCGAGCAGCAGCTCCGTCGCGCCGAGCCCGGCCAGTCGCCGCTCCGCCTCGGCCAGCAGGGCCCGCCCCACGCCCCGCCGCCGTTCCTGCGGGGCAACCGCCAGCAGGTCGACGTGGCCGAGCCGGGGATCGCGTGGCGCCACCGAGCCGACCAGCACCCCGATCAGCTCGTCGCCACGTACGGCGCCGAGGGTCAGCACCGGCCGGTCGGCCGCCGCGCGGGCGGCGAGCGTGTCCACGATGGCCGGCGCCTCGGCCGCGTCCTCGGGCAGGTCGAGGGCCCGCCGGCAGAGGTCGGTGACCGCCGGCAGGCGGTCCTGGCCCAGCTCGATGATCTCCACATCCATGGTCGCCGACCCTAGGCCATCCCACACGGTCGGGGGTGTTAACAGGGGGCCCTTGCTCTACCGGAAACGTTAAGAAGGGGCCCCTCCTTTCATCGCGGCGCGGACGGCGGCGTAGGCGTCGACCAGGCCGGCGCCGGTCAGGTTGCGGGCGTTGCCGCAGGTGTCCGTGCCGGCGGGCACGCGGGCCGGGGTGGTGGTGTCGAGGAGGAGCTGCCGGGTGCGCGCCAGGTCGCCGACGAGCGCCGGGTTCGCCGACCACATCAGCGCCACCACGCCCGCCACCTGAGGGGTGGCCATCGAGGTGCCGTCCAGAGTGGCGTAGCCGCCGCCGGGAAACGCCGACAGCACTCCCGCCCCGGGCGCGACCAGGTCCGGCTTGGCGAGCCCGCCGGCGGCGGGGCCCCGGCTGGAGAAGTGGGTGACCTGGCGCCCCCGGTCCACCGCCCCGACCGTCACCACGTCCGGATACGGGGCCGGCGGGTCGGCGATCGAACCGCAGTACGGGCCGGTGTTGCCGGCGGCGGCCACCACCAGGATGCCGGCGGCGGCGAGCGCGGCGGTCGCCGGCCGCAACGCCCCCGGGTCGCACCCCTCGATCGGCGGGCAGCCCCAGGAGTTGGTCAGCACATCCGGCGCGCGGTCCGGCCGGCCGTCGGTGAACGGGTTCCCGCCGGTCGGGAACGGGGCCAGCATGAACTGGAGGCAGTCGAGGTAGTGGGCCGGGCTGCCCAGGTTGCGGTCCAGGTTGACGCAGCCCACCCACTGCGCGCCGGGCGCCACCCCGATCCCGTTCCGGCCCACCGCGCTGCCCACCGTGTGCGTGCCGTGACCGCCCCGGTCGCCCGGCGTACGCCGGTGTTCCCACGGGTCGTACCAGGAGTCGTCGCCGCCCCGGAAGCCGGCGGCCAGCGCCGGGTGCCGGCCGTCCACTCCGGAGTCCGAACTGCCGACCACCACGCCGGTACCGGTCACCCCCAGCTCCGACCAGACCCGGTCCGCGCCGACCAGCGAGACGTTCCAGACCGGACCGGCGGGTGCCGGCTGGTCGCCACGGGCCGGGGGTTCCGCCGCCGGCAACGGGCGCAGCCGCTGGCTGACCAGCACCCGGGCCACCTCCGGCCGGCCGGAGAGCCAGGCCCGCACCGCCGGCCCGCCGTCCGTCTCGATGGCATTGACCAGGTAGTACGGCGTCGGGTGCAGGCGCAGCCGGATCAGCTCCCGGCGCAGGTCGCCCTGGGTCCGGTCGGCGGTGGCCACCAACCGCCGGTAGACCTCCGCCGCCCGGGTGTTCCGCCCGTCCCGGCCGGGCGTCCCGGCCGGGATCCCGCTCAGGTCGGCCTGCTCGCGCAGCACCACCAGCAGCCGCTCCCCGTACAGGCCGGGGTGGCCGGGGACCACGTACACCACGGCCACGGCGGCGAGCAGGGACGCGGCGGCCAGCCCGGCCGCCGCGCGCCGGGGGGCGCCGGCGCGCGGCCGGGCCAGCAGGACGCCGTACCCGACGGCGAGCAGCACCGCGACGGCGAACGACGCGCCGGCCCCGACGGCGACCCAGTACGGTACGTCGTGGCCGGCCGCCAGCAGGACGGTGATCTCCTCCGGGTCGGCGAAGGCGAGCGGCCCGGCCAGCGCGAGGCCGACCAGCCAGCGGACCGGGGCGCGGCCGGCCGACCTGCCGGTGCGGCGGGCGGCGGCCTCCAGCGCGGCCAGCACGAAACCGAGCGGCGGCAACAGCAACAGGGCCGGTAGCTGTGCCCCGGACTGCCCGGTCGCGCCGGCCAGCGGCACCAGGGTGACCCCGGCGACCAGGCCGCCGACCAGCACCAGCCGGGCCGCTCGCGGTGGCGTGCCGACGGCGAACCGGGCCCAGAACGCGGTGTCGAGCAGCGCCCCGGCGAGCCCGCCGAGCGCGGCGGCGGCGAGGGCCGCGAGTAGCGTCTCCAGCGCCCCGCCGAGCGCGCCCACCCAGGCCCAGGGCAGCAGCGCCGCCAGCCCGGCGGCGACCGCCAGCAGGGTCACCGGCCCGAGCCGCCGCCGCCCACGGCCACCGGCCGCCGCGCCGGGCGTGGGGGGACCCGGAGTGGCGGCCGGCTCACCTCCCGGGCCGGCGGCGGCGCTGCCGGGCGCGGCGACCGGGCGGCGGGACGACAACCGACCGACGACCAGCGCGAGCGCCGCGGCGGTCGCGGCCAGTGCGGCCAGGTACGCCTCCTCGTGCACCGGTGGGATCGCACGCAGCAGGGTCAGCGCGCCCAGGGCGAGCGCCGCGGCCAGCCAGGTGCGGCCGGTGGCCCGGACGGCCGGGGAGCGGGGGAGCAGCGCGAGCGCGAGGCTGGGCGCACCCACCAGCAGTACGGTGGCCAGCGCGACCACCGGCCACACCAGCACCGCCCGGTGCAGGCCGGAAACCAGCACCACCTGGTCGACCGCCCAGCCGACGACCTGGCTCGACACGGTCACCAGGACGGCCCAGCCGCCGACCAGCACCGCGGCGACCACCGCCCAGGGACTGCTCCCGGTCGGCCGGAGGTGGGGTGTGGGACCGTGCGCTGCGGTGGCTGGCATCCGCAAACCGTATGACGGGCGACGCCGGTGACGCCGCCCGGTCGCGACACGCCGGGCCGCCGAGCGGGCGGCCGGAACGGGCCGGGCTGCTGATGCGCGGGGACGGCACATGTCGCCGGAGCGCCGGGACGGTTACGGTGGACGGGTGCGTGACCCGAACGTGTCCCGAGCCGTGGCCGGTCAGCTCTCCGCCGAGCGCCGCGCCGATGACCTGCGCCGACTCCGCGCCGAGCGGTTCGACGTGCTGGTCATCGGCGGTGGGGTGACCGGTGCCGGTGCCGCCCTCGACGCCGCCTCGCGAGGGCTGAAGGTGGCGCTGGTGGAGGCGCGGGACCTCGCCGCCGGCACCTCCAGCCGATCCAGCAAACTGATCCACGGCGGGCTGCGCTACCTGGAGCAGTTGGAGTTCCACCTGGTCCACGAGGCGCTCACCGAGCGCGGGCTGCTCGCCACCCGGCTCGCCCCGCACCTGGTGCGCCCGGTGCCGTTCCTGGTTCCGCTTCGGGCCGAGGGCGGGCTGCGGGACCTGCCGGGGCGGTTCTTCCGCCGGTCCTACTACGGCGCCGGGGTGGCCGCCTACGACGCGTTCGCCGGGATGTTCGGCGGCGGGCGGGGCATGCCGATGCACCGACACCTGTCCCGGGAGGGCACCCGTCGGGTCTTCCCGAGCCTGCGGGCGGACGATCTGGCCGGGGCGATCCGCTACTACGACGGGCAGGTCGACGACGCGCGCCTGGTGGTGACGCTGGCCCGGACGGCGGCCAGCCTCGGGGCGACCGTGGTGACCAGCGCCCGGGCGGTCGGGCTGATCCGGCAGGCCCGCGAGGTGACCGGGGTCCGGGTCCGCGACCTGGAGGCGCCCGCCGGGTCGCCCGACGCCGAGTTCGAGGTACGCGCCCGCACGGTGATCGCCGCGACCGGCGTGTGGAGCGACGACATGTCGCGGATGCTCAACGACGTCGGGCTGCGCCCCGGCCTGCGGGTCCGGGCCTCCAAGGGGGTGCACCTGGTGGTGCCCCGCTCGGCGATCACCGGCGAGGCCGGGCTGATCCTGCGTACCGCCACCAGCGTGCTCTTCGTGATCCCGTGGGGCGGTCACTGGATCATCGGCACCACCGACACCGACTGGCGGCTGGACCGGTCCCACCCGGCGGCCACCGCCCACGACATCGACTACCTGCTGGAGCAGGTCAACGCGGTGCTGGACCGGCCCCTCACCACCGACGACATCGAGGGCGTGTACGCCGGGCTGCGCCCGCTGCTGGCCGGCGAGGCGGACTCCACCTCCAAGCTGTCCCGGGAGCACGCGGTGGTCGAGCCGATGCTCGGGCTGCTGCTGGTGGCCGGCGGCAAGTACACGACGTACCGGGTGATGGCCTCGGACGTGGTCGACCGGGCCGTGCACCGGCTGGGCGGGACCCGCCCGTCGCGTACCGCAGACCTGCCGCTGCTCGGCGCCGACGGGTACGCGGCCATGTGGCGGGACCGGGCCGACCTGGCCCGCCGGCACGGGGTGCCGGTGGGTGTGGTCGAGCACCTGCTGGAGCGGTACGGCACGCTCACCCGGGACCTGCTCGCCCTGATCGACGCCGAACCGCTGCTCGGTTCGCCGCTGGCCGGCGCCCCGGAGTACCTGGCCGCCGAGGTGACGTACGCGGCCCGCGCCGAGGGTGCGCTGCACCTGGAGGACGTGCTGACCCGGCGTACCCGGATCGACTTCGAGACCAGCCACCGGGGCCTGGAGTCGGCGGAGCACGCCGCGGAGCTGATGGGCGCGGTGCTCGGCTGGGACGAGGCGACCCGGGCCCGCGAGGTGGCCCACTACCGGGCCCGGGTGGACGCCGAGCGGCGGTCGCAGCTGATGCCCGACGACGTGGCCGCCGACGCGGCCCGGCTGGGTGCCCCGGACGTCCGCGGTTTCGCGGCCGATCGGGGTGGCGACGACGACAGCGTCGAGCTTCCGTCGTCCCGCTAGGCGGAGCATGCTGTATCTGGACCGCCCTGTGGTGCCCTGGCGGGGACGGCTCTGGTCACACCTGATCAGCGACGTCTCGTACGAGGAGCTGCACGTCTTCGCCGAGGCGCTGGGCGCGCCCCGCCGTGGCTTCGACCGGGACCACTACGACCTGCCGGCGGAACGGTTCCCGATGGCCGTCTGGCTCGGTGCCCGGGTGGTTCCCTCCCGCGACCTCGTCCGTCTCCTGCGTGACTCCGGCCTCCGCCGCCCCAAGCACCTCACCCGCCTGCCAGGGCCGCGAGTTCGCGGGTGACGTTGGTCCGGGCACGGACCTCCCAATGAGCCTGCGCGGCGGGCAGCCGGTAGAGGGTGGGCAAAGACAGCAGGCCCGCCAGCACGGCCGCCCGGCCGGTCCGGAAGTCCGGGTCGGGGACGTGCGCGTACTCGTGGCGGACGGCGGTGGCGTAGCGGTCGTAGTCGTCCGGCGGGGCGGCCAGGATCGCCAGGTCGGCGTCGCAGAGCAGGGCACCGTCCGGGTCGTCGGGCCGCGCGACGTGTCCGGCGGTGAGCAGCACGAGCCGGCGTACCTCGGTCACCGCGTCCGCCGGCAACCCGGCGGCGGCGAGCAGGTCCCCGGCCAACTCGGCACTGGCCCGCTCGTTGGCGTCCCCGCCGGCCCGCGGGTCGTAGACCGCGTCGTGGCACCAGGCCGCCAGCCGGACCAGTGCCGGCCGGCGGGCCGACCCGGCGTACGCGTCGACCACGTCCAGCACCGCCCGCAGGTGGGTGGTGGTGTGGTAACGCCGGTGCGGCTCCCGCCAGGCGGCCAGCAGCCGTGCCCCGGCCCGCTCGACCTCGGCCGGTTCGGATGCCCCCGCCGCGTGCGCCGCGTCCCGCCACCGTCGCATCAGCTCGTCCACCCGGTGCAGTCTGCCGTGCCGGCGCCGGCACGGCGAGGATTCACCAGGTGTGGGACGGGTAGTACCGGCCATGACCATTGCCCGGGACCGGCGACCCTCGTTCCTGCGGCGTACCCGGCTGCGCGAGGGGCTGGTCGACGTCGACTCGGCCCGGATCGCCGAGGCGATGGAGACGCTGCGCCAACGAGGTCGAGCCACCTGGCACGACCGGTTGCACCGGGTGCGTACCGCCGGTGGTCTCGCGGTCCAGGCGGGCCTCGCCGCCGCCCTGGCCTACCTGGTCGCCCACCGGGTGCTCGGCAACCCGCAACCGGTCTTCGCCCCGATCTCCGCGGTAGGCACCCTGGCCGCCTCCGTCGGCCAGCGGTTCCGCCGGACCGTGGAGCTGATCATCGGGGTGGCGCTCGGGGTGGCGATCGGCGACGGCCTGATCCTCGCGCTCGGGACCGGCGCATGGCAGCTGGGCATGGTGGTGACCGCGGCGATCCTGTTGAGCATCTTCGCCGGGGCGAGCGTGGCGGTCGTGATCCAGGCCGCGGCCACCGCCGTGCTGATCGTGACCCTGAGCCCATCCACCAAGAACCTGGAGATCCCCCGCTTCATCGACGCGGCCGTGGGCGGCTCGATCGCGCTGCTGGTGACCGCGATCCTGCTGCCACTCAATCCGCTGCGCGTGATCAACCGGGCCGCCCGGCCGGCGCTGGAACTGCTCGCGGGGCAGCTCGACATCTGCGCCGAGGCGCTGCGTACGCGGGACCGCGACGCGGCGCAGCGGGCGCTGCACCGGCTGCGGGAGAACAAGGAGGAGCTGGCCGCGTTCACGGAGGCGATCGAGGGCGCCAAGGAGACCATCACCATCGCTCCGGTCCGCTGGCGCCGACGCAACGAACTGACCCACTACGCCGAGGCGGCCGACCCGATCGATCGGGCGATGCGCAACAGCGGCACGCTGATCCGCCGCTCGGTGACCCTGATCGAGGACGAGGAGCCGGTGCCCGAACCGATGCCCGCCGCCATCGCCCACCTCGCCGAGTCGGTACGCCTGCTCCAGCACGAGTTCGCCGTCGGGGAGGAACCCCAGCGGGCCCGGGAGCGGGCGCTGCGCGCGGTCAGCGAGGCCGGCCGGGGCTACGCCGAGGGGGTCGGTTTCTCCGGCAGCGTGGTGATCGCGCAGGTCCGTACCGCGGCGAGCGACCTGATGGTGGCCTCCGGCATCGACCAGGAGGAGGCGAACCGGTTGGTCCGGCAGGCGTTCGGCGAGCGGGAGGAGCGCGGGGGCGGCACGAGCGAGCAGAGCCCCGCCCCCAAGCCGCCCACGGCACCTCCGGTCGGCTGACCCACCGTGTCGCGCGGTTTCAGCCCGGCTGGGCGAGTGCGCTGACGAGGGCGTCCACCTCGGCGGCGGTGGTGCCGAGGCCGAGGCTGGCCCGCAGCGCGGTCGGGGGCAGGTCACGCCGCCCGCTGCGCGCCGCCGCCTCGACCAGCAGCCGCCGGGCCAGCGGGTGGGCGCAGAAGAGCCCGTCCCGCACCCCGATCCGGTGCGTGCTGGCGAGCTGGGCGGCGACCTCGGCGGAGTCCCGGCCGGCGACCACGAACGAGACGATGCCGACCCGGGGCGCGTCCGGCCCGAAGATACGCAGCTCCACCACGTGCGGCAGGGCGGCGAGCCCGTTCCGCAGCCGGGTCAGCAGCGCCTGCTCGCGGGCGTGCAGCGCGTCCCGATCGGCCTCGCCGAGCGCGGCGCAGACCGCGGCGAGCGCCACCGCGCCGAGCAGGTTCGGGGTGCCGGCCTCGTGCCGTGCCGGCCCGGTGGCCCAGCGTACGTCGTGGGTGGCCGCACCGACGTGGCTGGTCGCGCCCCCACCGGCCAGGTACGGCGGCGCGGCGTCCAGCCAGTCCCCGCGCCCGACCAGCACGCCGACGCCGAACGGGGCGTACAGCTTGTGGCCGGAGAGCGCCAGGTAGTCCACGTCCAGCGCGGCCAGGTCGACCGGGGCGTGCGGGGCGAGCTGCGCGGCGTCCACCAGGATCCGGGCGTCGTGCCGGCGGGCCGCCCGGGCCAGTTCGGCCACCGGCCAGCGTTCCCCGGTCATGTTGCTCGCGCCGGTCACCGCGACCAGGACGGGCAGCTCGGATGCGCCGCCGCCCGACCGGGGGCCGACCCGGCGCAGCTCGCGCAGGGCCGCGTCGAGGGCGCGTACCGCCTCGGCGGGACTGGCCGGCACCGGGAGCCGGACCGAGCCGCGCGGCCAGGGGAGCAGGTTGGCGTGGTGCTCGCCGGCGAAGGTGACCACGGTGGTGCCGGCGGGCAGCGCCCGGGCGAGCAGGTTGACCGCGTCGGTGGTGTTCCGGGTGAAGATCACATGGTCGCCGGGGCGGGCGCCGAGAAAGTCGGCCACCGTCTGCCGGGCCCGCTCGTAGGCGAGGGTGCAGCGTCGCGACAGCGCCCCGGCGCCGCGGTGCACGCTCGCGTACCAGGGCAGGAGCTCGGCCACCGCGTCGGCCGCGGCCCGTGCGCACGGCGCGCTGGCGGCGTGGTCCAGGTTGATCTCCCCTGGTACGCCGAGCACGGCGAGCGGGTCCGGCCGGTGCGGCGCCGGCGGCGCGGACAACGTGAGCGGGGCGGGTACGAGGGTGACGGTCATGCCGGAACCTCCCGGGTCCAGGGGACCCCGGGGCGTGGCTACCGGGACGGGGTCCGCGCTTGCCCAGCACGCGGTTCGGGCTGGGCCCGGTCATCACCCGGGGCACCCCACCGCGAACTCGACGAGGGTTGCCGGCCAGCAAGCCGGGGCTTGACGCTGGCGCTCGTGACCTGTCCGGGAGCATACGCGCACCGATGCGGCCGAACCAGAGCGGCGCGGGTGACTACGCTGACGCCATGGCCGACACCCCGCCCGGCGGAGCCCCGCCGCCGCCCGTGCCCGCCCTCCCGCCGCCGGGGTCGTCGACTCCCCGGTTGCCGAAGCGCCAGCTGAACTGGTGGCGGATCGTGGCCCTCGTCGGGCTTCTGGTGGTGATCGCCGCCGGCGCGGTCTTCATTCTCTACACGCTTGGCACCGGATTGGGCCCGCAGGCCCTGCTGGTCGGGGTGATCGCGGCGATCCTGCCGGTGCCGGTGCTGGTCGCCTGCTTCCTCTGGCTGGACCGGTACGAACCCGAGCCGCTGCCGTACCTGATCTTCTGTTTCGTCTGGGGCGCGTTCGTCGCGACGTCGATCTCGTTGACGGTCAACGAGGCCTTTGCCAGCCTGTTCAAGCACTGGGGGCTGCCAGCGGCGCTGACCGCCGTGCTGGTCGCCCCGTTCATCGAGGAGTTGACCAAGGCGGCCTTCCCGATCCTGCTGTTGATCTTCCGTCGCCGGGAGTTCTCCGGGATCACCGACGGGCTGGTCTACTGCGGGCTCTCCGCGATCGGGTTCGCCATGGTGGAGAACATCCTCTACCTGGGCGGGTACGGCTACCGGGCCGGCGTCGAGGAGTACGGCCCGGCCACCGGCGCCCAACAGGTGATCGCCATCTTCATCGTCCGGATCCTGCTCTTCGGTTTCGCCCACCCGCTGTTCACCTCGATGACCGGGGTGGGGCTGGGCATCGCCGCCCGTACGGCCGACCGGCGGGTCCGCGTTCTCGCCCCGATCGCCGGCCTGCTGGTGGCGATGATGCTGCACGGCACCTGGAACCTGCTGCCCTCGCTGGCCGTCGCCACCGGGCAGCCGGTCATCGTCCTGTACGGCTACATCGGCGTGATGGTGCCGATCTTCTTCGCGATGGTGGGGCTGGCGATCTGGCTGCGCGCCTGGGAGGGGCGGCTCACCGAGCGCACCCTGCCGGACTATGTACGGGCCGGTTGGCTCACCCCGCCGGAGGTGGCCGCACTGGGCAGCCTCGGCCGGCGGCACGCCGCGCGTACCTGGGCCCGGCGGGTGGCCGGCGAGGGCGGAGTGCAGGCGATGCGGGGTTACCAGTTCGCCGCGACCCGGCTGGCGCTGCTGCGTGACGGTATGCGCCGAGGGCTGGACCGGACGCCGGCCGAACGGGACCGGACGGCGCGGGAGGAGCGGGAGTTGCTGGACTCGATCGGCGCGTACCGGGCGTTCTTCGTGGGCCGCGACCCGCAGGCGCCGATCGGGATCTGGGATGGGCGGCACTACCATCTGCGGTTCCCGGACGGGTCGCGGCGCGCGGTCGAGGCCCCGGACGAGCCGGTGGTGCCGATCCCGGTGGTGCTGACCCCGCCACCGCCGCCCCCGACCCACCCGGCCGGCTACGGCCCACCCGGCTGGTACGGCACCCACCCTCCTGCCGGGCCCTGGCACCCCGGCGGCTGACCGGCCCCAGCCGCACCCCCCCTGGACCCCGGTGCCGGAACGCGCGGCGCCGGCCAGGGCGTGGGGTCAGCCCATCAGGCTGGTGAGGAAGTCGCCGATGCCCTGGGCGATGGCCATCAGGCCCGCCCCGATCGTCTTGACCAGTTGCGCCGCGCCGTTCGGGCGGAAGGCCACGTAGTAGATCAGGAACGCGACGAGTCCCCAGGCCAGTAGCTTTTTGAGCACAATCGGCATGGTCCCTCCCCAGGGCGCTGTGGTGCCTGGGCTTCCCGCCGGGCAGCGCGGCAAACGACGCCCGGGTGGGCGGGGCGGGGCTACAGGTAGAGGCCGGTCGAGCCCGAGGGCTCCTTCTCCACCCGCTCGGCGGCGACCGCGTGCACGTCGCGCTCGCGCAGCAGGACGTACGCCCGGCCGTGCAGTTCGACCTCGGAGCGGTCGTCGGGGTCGAAGAGCACCCGGTCCCCGGAGACGATGGAGCGCACGTTCGGGCCCACCCCCACGGCGGTCGCCCAGGCCAGTCGCTTGCCCACCGCTGCTGTGGCCGGGATCACGATGCCGGCGGTGGATCGGCGTTCCCCGTCGCTGCCCTCCGTCCGCACCAGCACGCGGTCGTGCAGCAGACGGATCGGCAGGCCGGAGTCGAGGTTCTGGTCGACGGTCACGCGAAGACGCTACCGCGTACGCCACGGTCGATCGTCGGCGTGGTTGGCCGGAATGGGGCAGGGGCGATGTGTGGCGGACCCGACCTAGGGTGGGACGGACGACTATTCTGTCCCCCCTGTGCCGTGGGCGGACCAGTTTCCGGGAGGTGCGCTTGAGCCGCTTCGAGCGGATGCGCGGACGGCTCCGCCGCGCGTACGATTCGGGCCGCGCGTCGGCCCGGGCCCGCCGGGTCGACCCCGTGGACGCGCCGGGGGAGCCGGACATTCCGTCGGGCCCGGCGACTGCGGGAGCGGCGACCACGGCCGGTCCGGAACCGTCGAGCGCCCCGCACCCGTCGACCGCCAGCCAGGACGACGCCGACGTGCCGCACGCGCTGCGGATCGCCGCCGCCTGGTCCTGGCGGTTGATCGCGATCGGCATCGTCGCCTGGGCGCTGCTCAGGATCGTCGGCACCATCCGCATCGTGATCATCCCGCTGGCGATCGCGCTGCTGCTCTCCGCGCTGCTCGCCCCGGCGGTCGGCTGGCTGCTCAGGGCCCGCTTCCCGCGCTCGCTGGCGACCGGTGTGGTGCTGGTCGGCGGCCTGGCCGCGGTGGTCGGCACGCTCACCCTGGCGGTGAACGAGTTCATCCGGGGCGTGCCCGAGCTGAGCGAGAAGTCGTCGCAGGGCGTACGGCAGATCCAGGACTGGCTCAGGACGGGCCCGCTGCACGTCTCGGACAGCCAGCTCAACCACTACATCGACGAGGCGCAGACCTGGATCACCGGCAACTCCAAGACGGTCACCACCAGCGCCCTCTCCGCCACGGCGACGCTGGCCGAGGTGCTGACCGGCACCGTCCTGGTGCTCTTCGCGACCTTCTTCTTCCTGCGCGATGGCAACAAGATCTGGCGGTTCCTGGTCCGGTTGCTGCCGGTGGCCGCCCGCTGGAAGGTCGATGACGCCGGCCGGGCCTCCTGGGCGACGCTGGGCGCGTACGTCCGGGCCACCGTGCTGGTCGCCTTCATAGACGCCGTCGGCATCGGCGTCTTCCTGGTCATCTTCGACATTCCGTTCGCGTTCCCACTGGCCGCCCTGGTCTTCCTGGGGGCGTTCATCCCGATCGTCGGGGCGGCGCTCTCCGGCGGGGTGGCCGTGCTGGTCGCGCTCGTGGACAGCGGCCCGGTGACCGCGTTGATCATTCTGGGTGCGGTGATCGGCGTGCAGCAGATGGAGGGGCACGTGCTCCAGCCGTTGATCATGGGTCGGGCGGTGGCCATCCACCCGCTCGCCGTGATCATCGGGATCGCGGCCGGGGTGGTCCTCGCCGGCATCGCCGGCGCGCTGGTCGCGGTGCCGCTGATCGCGGTGCTCAACACCGCGATCCGCCGGCTCGCCGCCCGGACCGTGCCGGACACCCCGCCGGACGCCGTCGTGGTGGCCTCCCAGGCTCCCTAGGTCTTGGCAACTCCAGGTGCGGCAATGTGTGGTCTCCGGGCTGGCGGAGACCACGATGTGCGGCACGTGGAGTTGATCAATGCGGGTGGCTGGGCGGAGACCGCGATGTGCGGCATCTGGAGTGGATCAGCGCGGGTTGCGGCAACGTGCGGTCTCCGGGCTGGCGGAGACCACGGTGTGCCGCACGTGGAGTTGATCAACGCGGGTGGCTCTGCGGAGACCACGGTGTGCCGCACGTGGAGTTGATCAACGCGGGCGGCGGTTGATCAACGCGGGCGGGTCCGGCTGCCGAGAGGCGGCCGGTCAGGAGCGGCCGAGCCGTTCCAGTGCGCCCCGGGCCACGTCGGACCGGGTGGTGTACCAGAACGGCGGCAGCGAGCGGCGCAGGAACGGTCCGTAGCCGCGGGCGGTCTCCAGCCGGGAGTCGAGCACCGCCACCACCCCCCGGTCGCCGGTGGCCCGGATCAGCCGGCCGACGCCCTGGGCCAGCCGGACCGCCGCGATCGGCACGCTGACCGCGGCGAAACCGGAGCCGCCGCCGGCGTCCACCGCCGCCGCGCGGGCCGCGGCCAGCGGCTCGTCGGGCCGGGGGAACGGCAGCCGGTCGATCACCACGAGCTGGCAGGAGTCACCCGGCACGTCCACCCCCTGCCAGAGCGACATCACCCCGAACAGGCAGCTCTCCCGCTCCTCCCGGAACCGGCGGACCAGCAGCGGCAGCGCCTCCTCGCCCTGTAGCAGCACCGGCAGGTCGGTCCGCGCGCGGAGCAGCTCCGCCGCCTGCTGCGCGGCCCGCCGCGAGGAGAAGAGCCCGAGGGTACGCCCGCCGAGCGCCCCGACCAGTGCCAACAGCTCCTCGCCGGCCGCGTCGGGCAGCCCGGAGACGCTGGGGCGGGGCAGGTGTGCGGCGACGTACAGGATGCCCTGCCGCGCGTAGTCGAACGGCGAGCCGACGTCGAGCGAACGCCAACCGGGCCCCTCGGTGGCCGGTGCCGTGCCGGCTGCGCTCTGCCTGCCCTCGGTGTCCGCGGCCCCGGTCCGGGGCCGACCGGCAGCGGCCGTGGCGGCCAGCGCGGCGGCGGCCGGGGATGGCGGGGCGGGTGGTGGCGCGTCCAGCCCCAGCGCGCGGGCGACCGTGTCGAAGCGCCCGCCCAGCGCCAGGGTGGCCGACGTGACGACCACCGTACGTTCGTCGTACAGGTGGGTGGCGAGGGTGCCGGCGACGGAGAGCGGCGCGACCACCAGGGCGCGGCGGCTGCCGTTCTCCGGCTTCTCCACCCAGGCCACGTCGTGGTCGGCCTCTTCCAGCAGCCGCTGCGCGGTGCTGGACAGTTCGTCCAGCACCGCCTTGGCCTGCTGTTTGCGGACCGGGTCCGGGTCGTCGGACTTGACGTCGCCGATCGACTCCAACGCCGCCCGGGTGGCCCCGTCCAGCAGTGTGCACGCCTCGCGTAGCGCGGGCGGCAGCCCGGCGGTGAGCCGCCCGGCCGGCACCTCGGCCAGCCCCACCGCGAGGGCGTCGCCGGCCTCGGTGAGCCGTTCGGCCAGTTCCGGGCGCAGCAGCGGCCGGGCCCGGCGGGCGGATCTGTCGATCAGCTCCGGGACCAGCTCGGCCTGGGCCGCTGAGGAGACCCGGTCGGCCAGCTCGTGCGCCTCGTCGACGATGAGCAGCTTGTGTGGCGGCACGATGTGCCGGCCGGCGAGCATGTCGACGGCGAGGAGGCTGTGGTTGGTGACGACGATGTCGGCCTCGCGGGCCCGGGCCCGCGACGCCTCGGCGAAGCACTCCTGCCCGAACGGGCAGCGGGCCGCGCCGACGCATTCCCGCGCCGGCATCGACACGGTCCGCCAGACCTGGTCGTCGACCCCCGGATCCAACTCGTCCCGATCGCCGGTGGCGGTCTTCTCCGCCCAGTCGCGCAGCCGCTGGATCTGCTTGCCGAGCCGGCCCGCCTCGCCGAGCCACTTGGTGCCGCCGCCGGGCCGGGGTGCGTCGAAGAGGGTGTCCTCCGGCTCCTCCTCTGTGGAGCTGTCCAACCTGGCCAGGCACAGGTAGTGGTGCCGGCCCTTCAGCACCGCGAAGGTCGGACGGCGGCCGAGCAGCGACTCCACCGCGTCGGCCAGCCGGGGCAGGTCGTGATCGACCAGTTGGGACTGCAACGCCAGGGTGGCGGTGGAGACCACCACCGGGCCATCCACGGTCAGCGCCGGGGTCAGGTACGCCAGCGACTTGCCGGTGCCGGTGCCGGCCTGGACCAGCAGGTGCTCGCCGGAGCTGATGCTCTGCTCGATCGCCTCGGCCATCTGCTGCTGGCCGGGGCGGGCCGCGCCGCCGGGGACCGCGCCGATCGCCGCGGCCAGCAGTTCGCCGCCGCTGGGCCGGTTGCCCCGGCGCTTCTTTCGGACGGTGGGACCGGTGGCGGTACGGGGCAGGGTCACCGTGCGACCGTACCCGCCGCCGCTGACAGGGGTCGCGTCGAACCGCTTCGTGGCGCGGTCCGGTCGGATCGCGTCCGGTTACCTGCCGATCGCGTCGCGTGGCCGGAATCGGTTAGGGTGCCAGTCATGCCGAGCGATGTGGTCCGCGTGATCTACCGCAAGTACGACGGCAGCGCCCACCGTGACTACCCCGCCCGCCGGCTCGCCGAGGACGACCTCGGTGTGTGGCTCGGCGTGCCGGCCGGCACCGAATCGGTCTACCACGGCCGGCCCTCGGTCGAGCAGATCCCGTTCGTGTTGCTGGTGCCCCGGCACGGCTGGTGGACCGGCATGTTCAACCCGCCGCCGCGGACCAGCGAGGTCTACTGCGACATCACCACCCCGGCACGGTGGGACGGCGAGAGCACGGTCCACCTGATCGACCTCGACCTGGACGTGGTCCGCCGCCGGGAGACCGGCATCGTCGAGCTGCGCGACGAGGACGAGTTCGCCGAGAACCGGGCGCGCTTCGGCTACCCGGACGACGTGGTCGTCGAGGCGGAGGCCGCCGCCCGCCGGCTCCTCGTCGCGCTCGGGGACGGCACCGAGCCGTTCGCCACGTCGTACCGGAAGTGGCTGGCCCTGGTGGTCTGAGCCGGCCGCTACCAGCGCGGCGGCCAGCCGGCGTCCGCCCCGAGCCCGGCCAGGTGGGCCACCTTCTCCGGGTTGACCTGGTTGAACACGCCGGTGACCCGGCCGTCGTGCACGGCGAACGAGGTGACCATGCGGACCGGCTGCCCCCGGAGCACCGTCTCCGCCTGCCAGCCGAGCGCGCCGTCGACCAGCACGGGCCGGACCGCGAGCCGGCCGCCCCGCCGGGTGGCCTGGCCGAAGAGACCGAGAACGAGGCGGGCCGCGGCGACGGCGCCGATCACCGGCCGGCGGGCCGCCGGGATGTGCCCGCCACCGTCGCCGATCATCACCACGTCCGGGGCGAGCACCTGGACCAGCCGGTCCAGGTCTCCGGACTCCACGGCGGCCGCGAACGCGGTGAGCACCCGCCGCTGCTCGGCCAGGTCGGCGGTGTGCCGCGGGGCGTCGGGCGCGCTGACCGCACGGCGGGCCCGGGAGGCGAGCTGCCGGGCGGCGACGGCGGTGGTGCCGAGCACGTCGGCGATGGTGACGAACGGCACAGCGAAGACGTCGTGCAGCACGAACGCCACCCGCTGCTCCGGGGTCAGCCGCTCCAGCACCACCAGCAGGGCGGTGCCGAGTTGTTCCGCGCGTACGGCCCGCTCGGCCGGGTCGGGGGCGAAGCCGTCCACCGCGGGCACCTCGGCCACCACCGGCTCCGGCAGCCACTGGCCGGGGTACGCCTCGCGGCGTACCCGAGCGGAGCGGAGCACGTCCAGGCAGATCCGCGAGCAGGTGGTGGTCAGCCAGCCGCGCAGCTCGCGGATCTGGGCCCGGTCGGTGGGGTCGGCGAGCGCCTTCGCGTACCGCAGCCAGGTCTCCTGCACCGCGTCCTCGGCCTCGCTCCGGGTGCCCAGCATCCGGTGCGCGACCGCCAGCAGGTGCCCCCGTTCCGCCTCGAACTCCGCCGCCAGGTCCCCCATATCCGCTCCCTCCCGCCAACCCCATTCTCCTCACCACCCACCTTGCCCCCACCTTGCCCCCGCCCCGCCTCCGCCGGCGTCGATCATGAAGTGGTGGTGGCCGGCTCATCCTCTTCTGCCCGGTTCGACCGGTGCCGCAACTTCCGATCGGCGGGAGCTTCGGCGAGGGGGTTGGGGCGGGGGGTCGGGGGTATCTGGATGGGGGTTTCGAGGCGCGGCGGGAGGGGCGGAAGCGGGAGGCCGATGAGGTAGGTGAACGGCGGGTTAACTGGCGGTAAATCGGGCCTGACCAGGGGTAGGCCGACTGATGCCCGGTTCGGTGGGGTACCTAGCATGCCCTCTGCAGGCGCCCAGTGGGGCGGCGGCCCACCCTTCCACCGACACGACGAGGTCCGTGCTGTGAAGTTTTCCTTCCGTCCCACCGAGGGCGCCTTCTACGAGCTCTTCACCAGGGCTGCGCAGAACCTCGTGCGGGGCACCGAACTCCTCAACGAGCTGGCGCTGCCCGGTGTCGACGTCCAGTCGGTCAGCGAGCGGCTGACCGAGGTCGAGCACGACAGCGACCAGATCACCCACGAGCTGTACAAGAAGATCAACTCTACCTTCATCACCCCGTTCGACCGGGAGGACATCTACCGGCTGGGCTCGCTGCTCGACGACGTGATGGACCACCTGGAGGCGGTCGGCAACCTGCTCTACCTGTACGGCCTGACCAAGCTCCCCGCGCTGCCGCGCGAGCTGCACGAGCTGGTGAACGTGCTGGACCAGCAGGCGAGGCTGACCGCCGAGGCGATGCCGCAGCTGCGGTCGATGAAGAACCTTGAGCCCTACTGGATCGAGTGCAACCGCCTGGAGAACGACGGCGACCAGGCGTACCGGATGCTGCTTGTCCGCCTCTTCTCCGGTGAGTACGACGCGCTCACGGTGCTGAAGATGAAGGAGGTGGCCGACGAGCTGGAGGCCGCCTGCGACGCCTTCGAGCATGTGGCGAACACCGTCGAGACCATCGCGGTCAAGGAGTCCTGATCCCGTGAGTCCCGAACTCATCGCCGTGCTGGCGGTGATCGTGGCCGCCATGGCGTTCGACTACACGAACGGCTTTCATGACGCGGCCAACGCGATCGCCACCAGCGTCTCCACCCGGGCGCTGACCCCGCGGGTCGCCCTCGCCCTGGCGGCCGTCGGCAACTTCGTCGGCGCGCACTTCGGTACCAAGGTGGCCAAGACGGTCGGCGACGGCCTGGTCACCCTGCCCACCGGGGTGACCAGCCTCGGGGTGGTCTTCGCCGGCGTGATCGGCGCGATCGCCTGGAACCTGATCACCTGGTATTTCGGCCTGCCGTCGTCCTCCTCGCACGCCCTCTTCGGCGGTCTGGTCGGGGCGACCCTCTTCGCCGCCGACGGCGTGGTGCAGTGGGGCAACATCGTCGACAAGGTCATCGTCCCGATGGTGCTCTCGCCGGTGGTCGGCCTGGTGCTCGGCTTCCTGGTGATGCTGGGGATCCTGTGGCTCTTCCGGAAGGGACAGCCGGGCAAGCTCAACCGGGGCTTCCGCTGGGCGCAGACCGTCTCCGCCGCCGCGATGTCGGTGGGCCACGGCATGCAGGACGCGGCCAAGACCATGGGCATCATCGTGCTGGCCCTCTACACCGGCGGGTTCCAGTCCAACACGACCCACATTCCGCAGTGGGTGTACTGGACCTCGGCGGCCATGCTCGCGGCCGGCACCTACGCGGGCGGGTGGCGGATCATCCGTACCCTCGGCCGCAAGATCATCGACCTGGGCCCGCCAGAGGGCTTCGCGGCCGAGACGGTCGCCAGCGCGGTGCTCTACTTCAACGCCCAGGTGCTGCAGGCTCCGATCTCCACCACCCACACGATCACCTCGGCGATCATGGGCGTCGGCGCGACCAAGCGGCTCTCCGCCGTCCGCTGGAACGTGGCCGGCAACATCGTGATGGCCTGGATCATCACCTTCCCGGCCGCCGCGGCCATCGCCTGCCTGGCGTACCTGCTGGTCCGCCCGCTGTTCTGAGGTGCAAGGAGGGGCCCCTTGTTAACAGACGCCTGTTAACAAGGGGCCCCTCCTTTCATGCGTAGGAGACGCCGACCCGGGCGCGGATGTCGTCCAGCAGGGCCATCACCTCGAGCGTGGCCGAGTGCGGGACCAGCGGGCTCTCGACCAGCCCGGCGGCCAGGCACCGCTGCACCTCGGCGGCCTCGTACTGGTAGCCGTTGCCGGTCAGGTCGGCCGGGATGGTCTGCGGCTCCGCGCCGGGCCGGTGCAGCACCGCCGACCCGGGCCGGAAGAACGGTTCGGGCAGGTCGATCCGACCGGAGGTGCCGGTGATCGAGGCGGTGATCGCGGTGGCCCCGACCATTCCGCAGCTCAGCGTCGCCACCGCGCCGGAGTCCCAGCCGAACACGATGCCGGTGTTCTCGTCCACGCCCTCGGGGCTCAGCTTCGCCCAGGCGTGCGTGTGCTGCGGCACGCCGAGCAGCAGGTGGGCCAGGCTCACCGGGTAGACCCCGAGGTCGAGCAGCGCGCCGCCGCCCAGCGTCCGGGCCCGCATCCGGTGCTCCGGCGGGAACGGCCCGGCCACACCGAAGTCGGCGCGTACCTGGGTCACCTCGCCGATCGCCCCCTCCGCGACCAGCTCAAGCACCCGCAGGATGGTCGGATTGCATCGCATCCACATGGCCTCCATCAGGAAGAGGTCGCGGGCGCGTGCCGCCTGGACCAGTTCGGTGCTGGTGGTCAGGTCGAGGGTGCACGGCTTCTCCACCAGGACGGCCTTGCCGCCGGCCAGGCAGGCCAGGGCCGCCTCGTGGTGCGCGGCGTGCGGGGTGGCCACGTAGATCACGTCCAGGTCCGGGTCCGCGGCCAGTTCCGCCCAGGAGGCGTACGCCCGGGGCACGTCGTGCCGGGCCGCGAACAGCTCGGCGCTCTCCCGCGTACGTGAGCCGACCGCGACCAGTTCCGCCCCCGGCACCAGCCGCAGGTCCTCGGCGAACCGGGCGGCGATCCACCCGGTGGAGAGGATTCCCCAGCGCGTCTTCCCGGTGCTGATTCCTTGGACCATGTCACCCCTCCACCCGGCGGGCCGCCGGCTGCTCCGGCACTTCCCTGCCCGCGAGATCAGAGCCTTCCCCACCCCCCATCCCGAGGCAAGCTCACCTGCTCCGCCCCACCATGATCCACTTATCTCGAACTAGGCTCGCGGGATGACCACCGATGGTTTCGCCGCACCCCCCGCCCTGGTGGAGCACGCCCGCCGCTTCTACGCCGAGGGCGGCGTGCCGGCCGTACCCCGGGTCGCCGCCACCGTGCTGCTGCTCCGCCCCGCTGGCGCCGAGTTCGAGGCGTACCTCATCCGCCGGGTCGCCGCGATGGCCTTCGGCGGGATGTACGCCTTCCCCGGCGGCGGGGTGGACCGCTCCGACTCGCAGGCGCACCTGGGCTGGGCCGGTCCGGGCGCGGCCGAGTGGGCGGACCGCCTCGGGCTTGCTCCGGACGACGCCCAGGCGGTGGTCTGCGCCGCCGCCCGCGAGGTGTTCGAGGAGGCCGGCGTGCTGCTGGCCGGTCCGGACGCCGCGACCGTGGTGGGCGACGTGAGCGGGGACGACTGGGAGGCCGCCCGGCAGGATCTGGAGGCCCACCGGTCCGGCTTCGCCGACCTGCTGGCCGGCCGGGGGCTCACCCTCCGGTCCGACCTGCTGCTGCCCTGGAGCCGGTGGATCACACCGGAGTTCGAGCCGCGCCGCTTCGACACGTACTTCTTCGTGGCGTTGCTGCCGGAGGGGCAGCGGACCCGGGACGTCTCCGGCGAGGCCGACCGTACGCTGTGGATCCGGCCGGCGGACGCCCTGGCCCGGGCGGAGGCCGGCGAGCTGAACATGCTGCCGCCGACCGTGGTCACCCTGGCCGAGGTCGCCGCCGCCGGTGACCTGTCCGGCGTGGCCCGGGCCGCCGCGACCCGCGACGCCGCCACCCCGGTCACCCCTCGCCTCGACCTCAACGGCGAACCCCGGTTCGTGCCGGACTGACCGCCGCCCGTCAGCCGCCCGCGCGCAGGTAGCGCTCGCCGAGGGTACGCAGCAGTTCGGCCAGTTCCGGCGGGTCCTGGACGGTGAAGTCGGCGTCCAGCAGGCCGAGCCACACCGCGATCGTCTCCAGCCGGTCGGCGCCGGTGTGCAGCAGGCAGCTATCCGGACCGATCGGCTCGACGGTGCCGACGGCCGAATTGATCCGCTCGGCCACCACCTCGGCCGACGCGTGCACCAGCACCCGGGCTCGGTGCCGCCAGGCCGCCGCCGAGACGCCGCGTCGGACGCGGTCCACGACGTCCTCGGGCAGTTCCCTGGCCGGGAATCGGGGACCGGTCGGAGTGTGCGGCGTGATCCGGTCCACCCGGAAGGTCCGCCAGTCGTCCCGTGCCGGGTCGAAGGCCACCAGGTACCAGCGGCGGCCCCAGTTGACCAGCCGGTACGGCTCGACGTCCCGCCGGTCGGCGGTGCCGTCGTGCCGGACGTAGTCGAAGCGCAGTCGGTCCCGGTCCCGGCAGGCGGCGCCGATCGTGTGGAGCGTGTCCGCGTCGACGGTCGGGCCGGGCGCGTCGTGCGGCACCCGCACGGTGTGCGTGTGCAGCGCGTTGACCCGGCGCCGCAGCCGGTGGGGGAGGACCTGTTCCAGCTTCGCGAGCGCCCGCAGCGACGTCTCCTCGATGCCGGCGACGCCGCCCCCGGCGGCGGTACGCAGCCCGACCGCCACCGCGACCGCCTCCTCGTCGTCGAGGAGCAGCGGGGGCAGCGCGGCCCCCGCGCCGAGCCGGTACCCGCCCACCGCGCCCCGGGTGCCGTGCACCGGGTAGCCGAGGGCACGCAGCCGCTCCACATCGTTGCGGACTGTCCGGGTGCTCACCGAGAGGCGCTCGGCCAGCTCGGCTCCGGTCCACTCACGCGGGGTCTGCAACAGCGACAGCAGGCGCAGCAGCCGCGCCGAGGTCTCCAGCATTCTCCGGATTCTGCCGGATCTTTAGGAACGAAGTGTTCCTAATTGATCTCTACGCTCGGGGCATGGCTGACAACACCGCGATCCGCCCGTTCCGTATCGACGTCCCGCAGGCCGAGCTCGACGACCTCGCCGACCGGTTGGCCCGAACCCGTTGGGCCGAGGAACTCCCCGCCGACCCCTCGGCCTCCCCGACCGGCCCGGTCCCGCCCGGTTGGGAGTACGGCGTGCCGCGCGGCTACGTGCAGCGGCTCGTCGAGCGCTGGCAGACGGCGTACGACTGGCGGGCCTGGGAGAACCGGCTCAACGCGTACCCGCAGTTCACCACCGAGATCGACGGGCAGAACGTGCACTTCCTGCACGTCCGCTCGCCCGAGCCGGACGCCACTCCGCTGATCCTCACCCACGGCTGGCCGACCACCGTGGTCGAGTGGCTGGACGTGATCGGCCCGCTCACCGACCCCCGGGCGCACGGTGGCGAACCGGCCGACGCCTTTCACCTGGTCATCCCGTCGGTGCCGGGGTTCGGTTTCTCCGGGCCGACCCGGGAGCGGGGATGGAACCGCTTCCGGGTGGCCCGGGCCTGGGCCGAGCTGATGCGCCGCCTCGGGTACGACCGCTACGGCGCGGCCGGCAACGACCTCGGCGCCTTCGTCAGCCCGGAGGTGGGCCGGGCCGACCCGGAGCACGTGCTCGGCGTACACGTCACCCAGGTCTTCTCGCTGCCGTCCGGCGACGCCGACGAACTCGCCGCACTCAGCGAGGAGGAGCGGGGCAAGGTGACGTTCGCCGACTGGTTCGTCCAGCGGCGGGGCGGCTACGACAAACTGCACTCGACCGAGCCGCAGAACGTCGCGCACGCGCTGGCCGACTCGCCGGCCGGCCTGCTCGGCTGGGTGGCCCAGTTGATGGGGGAGCAACTCGACCCCGACTACGTGCTGGCGAACGCGACCATCTACTGGCTGACCAACACCGCCGCCTCCTCGGCCCGCTACTACTACGAGGACGCCGAGGTGGTGCACCCGACGCAGAAGGTCAACGGCCGAGGCACGGAACCGCTGGAGCCGACCACGGTGCCGCTCGGGCTGGCCAACTTCGCCTGGGACTTCCAGTCGATCCGTACCCTCGCGGAGCGGGACCACAAGAACATCGTCTCGTGGCACACGTACGACCGGGGCGGCCACTTCGCCGCCCACGAGGTGCCGGATCTGCTGGTGCGGGACCTCCGGCAGTTCTTCGCAAAGCTGCGTTGAGCGCTGCTCCCCGAGGCCGGGGTGTTAATAGGGGCCCCTTTTACAACGCGAGGCGTTAACAGGGGGCCCCTCCTTGCACCTCAGCCGAAACGGCCGGTGATGTAGTCCTCGGTCTTCTTCTGGCTCGGGTTGCTGAAGATCTTCTGGGTGTTGTCGTACTCGATCAGCCGGCCCGGGTCGCCGGTCTTCTCGATCGAGAAGAAGGCGGTCCGGTCCGACACCCGGGCGGCCTGCTGCATGTTGTGCGTCACGATGATGATGGTGAACTTGTCCTTGAGCTGGAACATCAGGTCCTCGATGGCCAGCGTGGAGATCGGGTCCAGCGCCGAGCAGGGCTCGTCCATCAGCACCACCTGCGGCTCGACCGCGATGGTCCGGGCGATGCAGAGGCGCTGCTGCTGGCCACCGGAGAGCCCGGCGCCCGGCTTGCCGAGCCGGTCCTTCACCTCGTCCCACAGGTTCGCCGAGCGCAGTGCCTTCTCGGCCGCCTCCTCCAGGATCGACTTCTTCCGCACACCGTTGAGGCGAAGGCCGGCCACCACGTTCTCGAAGATGCTCATGGTGGGGAACGGGTTGGGCCGCTGGAAGACCATGCCGATGATCCGGCGGACCGCGGTGACGTCCACGTCCCGGTCGTAGATGTCCTGGTCGTCGATGGTCAGGCTGCCCTCGACCCGGGCGCCGGGCAGCACCTCGTGCATCCGGTTGATGGAGCGCAGGAAGGTGGACTTGCCGCAGCCCGAGGGGCCGATCAGGGCGGTGACCGTTTTCGGCTCGACGGTCAGGTTGATGTTCTCGATCGCCTTGAACGCGCCGTAGTACGCGGTGACGTTGGTGGCTTCGATGCGCTTGGCCATGGTGGTGGTACCTCCGGGGTTCATCGGCCGAGCCGGTTGCGGCGGGCCAGCAACTTCGCCGCGACGGTCAGGATGAGGACGAGGGCGACCAGGGTCAGCGCCGCGGTCCACGCCCGAGCCGGCGAGTACTTCGACGCCTCGCCGGCCTGCTGGTAGACGAAGAGGGCCAGCGACGACTGGTTGTTCTCGAACGGGTTGAAGTTGATCGCCGCGCCGCCGCCCGCGACGAGCAGCACCGGGGCGGTCTCGCCGGCCGCCCGCGCGATGGCGAGCATGATGCCGGTGACGATGCCGGGCAGCGCGGTCGGCAGCACGATCCGCAGGATCGTCTTCCACTTCGGCACGCCGAGGGCGTACGCGCCCTCGCGCAGCGGAGCCGGGACGAGGCGGAGCATCTCCTCGGTGGAGCGGACCACGGTCGGCAGCATGAGCACGCTCAGCGCCAGCGCGGCGGCGAAGCCGGAGAAGCCCGGCTGGCCGTCGTTGAACCACGGCGAGACGACCAGCACCCAGAACGCCAGCACGAACAGGCCGGTGACGATCGACGGGATGCCGGTCATCACGTCGACGAAGAAGCGGATGGCGAAGGCGAACCGGCCCCGGCCGTACTCGACCACGTAGATGGCGCAGAGCACGCCCAGCGGGACGGTGATCAGCGTGGCGATGCCGACCTGCTCCAGCGTGCCCACGATGGCGTGGTACGCGCCGCCGTTCGCGTCCCGCGCCCCGATGTTGTTCATCGAGGTGAGGAAGAAGTCGGCGTCCAGCCGCTCGGCGCCCTTGCTGACCAGGGTCCAGACCACCGAGGCCAGCGGCAGCACCGCCAGCACGAAGGCGGAGTGGATCAGCGCGCTCCAGGTCCGGTTGCGGGCGGACCGGCGCCCCTCCACCGCGTTCGTGGCGACGAAGAGGCCGGCCAGGTAGAGGAGCGCGCCGACGACCACGACCAGGACCGGGCCGCCGATGCCGGCGCCGTACACGATGCCGGCGGCGAGCAGCAGGGCCGCGACGGCGATGGCCGGCACGGCGTACGCGGGAAGCCGGTTTGCCCGCAGCGTGACCGGCCGTGCCGGCGGCTGCGGGCGGTGGGAGGTGACGGTGCTGGTCATGCCGCTGCCTCCGTGAACTCGCGGCGGCGGTGGATGATCGCCCGGGCGGTGATGTTGACGATCAGCGTGATCGCGAAGAGCACCAGGCCGGAGGCGATCAGCGCGCCCCGCCCGGTGGCGTTCGCCTCGGCGAACCGGTTCGCGATGTTCGCCGCGATCGAGTTGCCGCCGCTCTCCAGAACGTTGAACGAGATGGCGTACGTCGAGCCGAGCGTCAGCGCCAGGGCGATGGTCTCGCCGAGCGCGCGGCCCAGGCCGAGCATCACCGCGGCGATCACGCCCGGACGGCCGTACGGGAGGACGGCGGTGCGGATCATCTCCCAGCGGGTGGCGCCCAGCGCGAGGGCGGCCTCCTCGTTGGCGGTCGGGGTCTGCCGGAACACCTCGCGGGAGAGCGAGGTGATGATCGGCAGCACCATGATCGCCAGCACCAGCGAGCCCAGCAGGATCGAGCTGCCGTACGGGCCCTCGCCGAAGATCGGGATCCAGCCGAAGTACTTGTGCAGCCAGGCCGACAGGTCGGCGACCGGCTTCGCGAAGTAGTCGCGACCCCAGAGACCGAAGACCACGCTGGGCACGGCGGCCAGCAGGTCCATCAGGAAGCCGAGGGTGTTGCCGAGCCGGCGCGGGGCGTAGTGCGAGAGATAGAGGGCGATGCCCAGCGCGACCGGCACCGCGATGAGCAGCGCCAGCGCGGAGCTGAGCACGGTGCCGAAGGCGAGCGCGCCGATGCCGAACTTCGGCGGGTTCTCGTTCGGGAACCAGCCCTCGTAGGTCCAGAACGACTCGGTGTTCGCCCGCAGTGCCGGAACCGCCTTGGCGATCAGGAAGATCGCGATCGCCGCGATGACGACCAGCACGGCGGTGCCGGCGGCCAGGGTCAGGCCACGGAACGCCCGTTCCGCGCCGAAGGCCCGGGCCCGGGGCAGGGCCCCGCCGCCGCCCAGGGCCTTGTCGGTCCTACGAGGGTTACCGGGACGCTCGGCCACACGCGCCGAGGCACCGGCAGGTCCCTCGTGGCTCGTGGCCACGCGGGTCCCGCCGGTGCCGGCGTGCGCCGAGCGGTGAGGGTTATCACCCATCTGCTCGCTCGCTTCGTATTGAGGAGGTGGTGTCGGTCAGCGGGTCAGGCGAGGCTCTTGACCGCGGCCTCGACCTTGGTGCGGACCGGGTCGGGCAGCGGCGCGTAGCCCAGCTCGGTCAGCGAGTTCTGGCCCTCGGCGCTGGCGGCGTGGCTCAGCAGGCCCTTGACCAGCGGCAGCTTCTCGGCGGCGATGCCCTTGCTGCAGACGATCTCGTAGGTCACCAGGACGATCGGGTACGCCCCGGCCTCCGTGGTGTTGTAGTCGATCGACATCTTCAGGTCGTTGCCCTGGCCCTCGATCTTGGCCCCGGCGATCGCCTTGCCGGCCGACTCGGCGGTCAGCTCGGCCCACTCGCCGGCACCGTTCTTGACCTTGGCCATCTTCAGGCTGGCGTTCTCGGCGTACGACCACTCGACGTAGCTGATGGTGCCGTCGGTGCTCTTGACCTTGCTGGCCACACCGTCGGACTTGGCCGCGCCCACGCCGCCCGGAGCCTTCCACGCCTTGGCGTTGCCGAAGGTCCAGTCCGCCTCGGCGGTCTTGGAGAGGTACTTGGTGAAGTTGTCGGTGGTGCCCGACTCGTCGGAGCGGTGCACAGCCTGGATCGCGGTGGCCGGCAGCTTGGCGTCCGGGTTGTCGGCCTTGATCGCCGGGTCGTCCCACTTGGTCACCTTGCCGGCGAAGATCTTCGCCAGGGTGGCCGGGGTGAGCTGGAGGTTGTCCACGCCGCTGACGTTGTAGACGACGGCCACCGGGCCGATCACCATCGGCAGGTTGAGGGCCTGCCCGCCGGTGCACTTGGCGTCCGCCTTCGGCTGCTCCGCCTCCTTCAGGGCGGAGTCGGAACCGGCGAAGTCGGCGGTGCCGGCGATGAAGGCCTCGATGCCGGCGCCGGAGCCGGTGGGCTCGTAGTTGATCGTCGTGCCGGCGCACTTCTGCTGGTACGCCTTGATCCACTCGGCCATCGCGTTCTTCTGGGCGGAGGAGCCCTGCGCGTTCAGCGTGCCCTTGCCGCAGTCGGCGGCGGCGGCCGACCCGGAGGCCGAGGCGTCCGTGGAGGGCTCGTTGTTGTCCGAGCCGCAGGCGCTGAGACCGAGCACCGCGGAAAGAGCGAGGCAGGCAATGGCACCGTGCCGCTGGAGCTTCACCTGAGGGGTTTCCCTTCACATCTTTGGTCAGGTCGCCCGGGTTGGCCCGGGTGCCGGCGCTGACCGGCTGGTACGAAAGCTAGAAGTGCCAGGTAGCCGGCTCGCCCGTGGGAAGTGAACAGGGGGTGAACAGGCACGCTCCGCCAGGCGACGGTCTGCTGAGGGCGGATTGTCCATTACGTAAACTGGCGGGGAGGTGTCCCCTTTATCCGCTCATGTCGGGCTGGCCGTGACCGCGCCGGAACCTGGCCGTGACGCCACCGTGATGCGCCGCCGACCGCTCACCGGTACGTACGCGCTGGCCGCTCAGCCGTTACGGGACGCCGACCGCTCGCCGGTACGCGGCGCCGGGTGTCGCTCGTCCGTCAGCCGAGCTGGTAGTTGACGTGGGCGGACCAGCGAGCGAAGCCGAGCCCTTCGTAGAGGGCGACCGCACGGGTGTTGGACTCGTCGACATAGAGCATCACCCGGTCCAGCCCCCGCCGGTCCCGCAGGTGGGCCAGCCCGGCGGTGGTGAGCGCCCGGCCGAGCCCGCCCCGGTGCGCCGACGGACTCACGCCGAGCACGTAGACCTCGCCGATCCGGGCCGAGCCGGGGCGCTCGTGGACCTTGGTCCAGTGGAAGCCGAGCAGCCGTCCGGTGGCCGAGTCCACCGCGAGCAGGAAACCGGCCGGGTCGAACCACGGCTCGGCCAGGCGTACCCGCAGGTCGGCCCGGGTCCACCGGCCCTGTTCCGGGTGCTCGGCGAAGGCGGCGTTGTTCAGTGCCAGCCAGGCGTCGTCGTCCTCGCCTGGACGGAACGCGCGCAGTTGCACGCCGTCGGGCAGGACGGGCTCGGGCAGCGCCGCGGTCAGCGGGCGGCGCAGCTGCCAGAGCACCCGAGCGCGGGCGAAGCCCAGGTCCACGGCGAGCGCGGCGGCGGACGGGTGATCGCCGTGCGCCCAGGCGCGCAGCGGGCCGGACGCCGCGGCCAGCACCCCCCGGGCCAGGGCCCGCCCGGTGCCCCGCCGCCGGTACGTCGGATGCACGACCAACTCCACCCCGATGCCGCCCGCCGGATCGGTGGTGTCGAGGTGGGCGTACCCGGTGAGGGTGTTGTCGGTGGCCCGGGCGGTGAGGTGCACGGCCGGCGCCTCCGGGTCCCGCAGCCGCAGCAGCACGTGCTCGTCGAGCGGGTCGGCCCCGTCCGCGTCCCCGGCGGTGCGGGCCAGCGCCAGCACCTCGGCCACCTCGACCGGAGCCAGCCGGTCGGCGCGGGCGACTCGGTCGACGGTCGGCTCCGTGCTGCTCATTCCGTCACCGTAGCGGGCCGGCCCGCCCCCGCTCGTCCCGGACCCGTGAACCGGCCCGTGGCGGTCGTCACGTGGTGCCGGTCGGGCTGGCCGTCACGTGGTGCCGGTCGGCAGGGCCTCCAACTGGTACCGGCTCATCAGCTCGGGCAGCAGGTTCCGCAACGCCGCGACGGTGCCCGTCCGGTCGCCACCGGCGTCGTGCATCAGCACGATCGAGCCGGGTCCGGTCTCGGTCATGACCACCCTGGTGATCTGCGCCGCGCCGGGCACCTGCCAGTCGGACGGGTCGACCGCCCAGTGCAGCGGGGTCATGCCCAGGTCCTCGCAGACTGACACGGCCGGGGCGGTCCAGTTGCCGCCGGGCTGCCGGAAGTACGCGATCCGTGCGTTCGGCGCCGCCGACAGGATCGCCTCGTTGGTGCGGCGCAGGTCGGCCCGGATGGCGTCCGACGACCGCTGGCCCAGGCTCAGGTCGTGCTCCCACGAGTGGTTGCAGAGGGTGTGCCCGTCCGCCACGATGTCCCGGACCAGCTCCGGGTAGCTCTGCACGTTCTCGCCCACCAGGCAGAAGGTGGCCTTGACGCCGTACTCCTTGAGCAGCGCGAGCACCTGCGGCGTGTACTGCGGGTCCGGTCCGTCGTCGAAGGTCAACGCGACCCGGGAGGATTCGGTGGTGGTCAGGCTGCCGAACGGCCCGTCCCCTTCGCGGACCAACTGCCGCTGCTCGGCACGGCTCTGCGGGCTCGGGCTGCTGGAGGCCGTCGGTGGCGGTGTGGGGTCCGTCTCCGGGGGCTGGTCCGCGTAGCGCGGGTCGTCGGCCGTGACCGAGGTGGCCCGCGGCGATGCCTCGGGTATCAGGCTGCGGCCGAGCGCGTACGCCGAGCCGAGCAGCGCGGCCGCCACCAGGGTCACGATCCCGGCCGCGCGTAGTGTCGTGGCGGGCATCAGTATCCCCGCCCGCTCGGATTCCGGTACGGATCCGTCGTCGCCCCCGTGGTCACCGCACGCACCGCCGCCTCCTTCGTCCGATAAGTCCGCCAGTGAGAATAGATCTCACTAACCGGGATAAAACGGGCTTATCGGATCAGTTCCACCGAAGGAGGGAACGCGGAGATTTCCGGTCAGACGGGCAGCGGGGCAGGCTCCGACTCCGGTAATGAACGTGACGGGGGCACGACGAACTTGTAGCCGACCTGGCGCACCGTGCCGATCATCGACTCGTACTCCGAACCGAGCTTGGCGCGCAGCCGCCGGACGTGCACGTCGACCGTGCGGGTGCCGCCGAAGTAGTCGTATCCCCAGACCTCGCGGAGCAACTGGTCCCGGGTGAACACCCGGCCCGGGTGCTGGGCCAGGAACTTCAGCAGCTCGAACTCCTTGTACGTGAGGTCGAGCGGGCGGCCCTTGAGCTTGGCCGCGTAGGTGTCGGGGTCGATGGTCAGCTCACCGGCCCGGACCGAGCCGCCGGTGCCGGCCGTCGCGCTGCTCCGCCGACCGACCGCGAGTCGGAGCCGCGCCTCCACCTCGGCCGGACCCGCCGATGCCAGGATGACGTCGTCCACGCCCCAGTCCGCGTTCAGCGCGATCAGGCCGGCCTCCGTGACCACCGCGACCAGCGGCACGCCCAACCCGGTGGCGTGCAGCATTCGGCAGGTCGCCCGGGCCTCGCTCAGCTCGGCGCGGGCATCCACCAGGACGGCGTCCGGGGTCGGGCCGGACACCAACGTGCGGACGTCGCGGGGCGCGGTGCGGACCGAGTGCGGCAGCAGGTCGAGCGCCGGCAGCACCGCCGATGGTTCACCTGCGCGTGCGGTCACCAGCAGCAGGATCTCCACACGATCACCTCCGTCCCGGGCGGCTCTCCGGCCGCGCGTGACCAGCGGCACGCCTGGGGTGGGTGACGCTGAGAGCTTGCGTGGTCCCGGCGTCGCTGGCGGGGGCGGGTAACGGGTCGAGCGTAACGGATCGCCCGCCCTTCACCTTTGGGTCCTTTCCTGTTTGCCCCTTCTGCCCCCGATCGCGGCTCAGGTTTTAACGTCCCCGAAACCGTGGCCTCCGCCAGCCCGGCCCGGTCTGGCACGATCGGGGCGTGTTTCCCTCGACCTCGCCCGAGACCGGCCGTGACCCGTGGGCCGACGACGCGCGTCCGGGGCCGGACGGCCCCTCCCGTGGCTACCCGCCAGGCCCGCGTAGCGGCGCGGCCGACGACGGCGGGGACCGGCAGGACCGGAAGGGGCCGCGCCGGCTCCGCAAGGGTGGCCCGGGGCGGCGTACGGACGACGAGCCCGCCGACCTGCCCGACGAGGAGGAACCCCCGGTCCCGGTACGCCGGCCGCTGGCACTGACCATCGCGGGCTTCGCCGCGCTGCTCGGCGTCGGCCTGGTGCTCGGCGCGCAGACCGCCGGCCCGGGGCACCGGCTGCCGTTCGCGTTCATCGTCTTCGGCGTACAGCTGCTCTTCGTGCTCGCCTGGACGATGGCCATGCGCCCGCCGGCGCTGCTGGTGGTCGCGCTGATCAGCGCCGGGACGGCCGCCATCGCCGACGTCGCGGCGGTGCAGTCCGAGATCGCCGGACTGGCCCCGCTCGGGTACGCCGCCGCCGCCGGCTTCGTGCTCGGTGTGCTCGGCCAGCTCGTCCGCCGGGTGGACCGGGTCCGGGTGACCGATTCGCTCGGCAGCACCCTGCTGATCGTGGTGGGGGTGGTCGCCTTCGCCAGCCTGATCGTGCTCGGCCGGATCCCGAAGGGCACCCAGGCGATCACCGTCTGCCTCACCGCCACCGCCGTCGCGCTGCTCGTCGCCCGCCTCACCGACGCGATCGCGCCCTGGCCCCGGCTCGCCCCGCAGGTGCCCCGCGGCGCCGCCGGCGTGGTCGTGGGCGCCATGCTCGGCACCCTGACCAGTGCGGTGCTCGGCAGCTACCTGGTCGGCTTCACCCCGACCAGCGCCGCCCTGGTCGGGCTGGTCACCGCGGCCACCGCGGTGCTGACCGACCTCGCCGTCGGGTACGCCGAGGCGGGTCGACTGATGGCCGGCGAGCCGCCGACGATGTGGATCGCCCGGCACATGCAGGGGCCGCTGGGCGGCTTCGCGCTCGCCGCGCCGGCCGCGTACGCCATGTGCGTGCTCTTCCTCTGAGCCGACGGTTGGGGATTTCGCGCCTCGGGTAAGTACCGTTGCGCCGCGAGACGGACGACAGCGGACGGCGAGGAGGAGGCGGCGTGGCGCAGGCGCACGGGGCGTACGGGGATCGGCCGCGGCGACGCGGCCGGAAGGTCCTGATCGGTTTCGTCGTCCTGCTGCTGGTGCTCGGCGGGCTGCTGGTGGTCGTCGACCGGGTGGCGGCCGGGGTGGCCGAGCGGGCCATCGCCGAGCAGGTGCGGCAGGAGGTCGCCCGGAAGGACGTACGGTCCGGGGCGCCCACGGTCGAGGTGGCCGGGTTCCCGTTCGTCACCCAGGTGCTCGACGGGAAGTACGAGCGCATCTCGATCGTGCTGACCGACGTGCAGGGCAACGTGCAGGGCGACGCGGTCAGCGTGCCTCGGCTCGACGTGGACGCCCACAACGTACGGGCGTCGCTGGACACGCTGCGTACCCGTCGGGGTGACGTGGTCGCCGAGCGCGTCGACGGCCGTGCCACCGTCTCCTACGACAGCATGGCCAAGCTCCTCGACCGGCCGGGGCTCACCCTCGGCGAGCGGGACGGCAAGCTCGTCGTCACCGCGCCGGCGGACATCCTCGGCACCAGGCTCACCGTCACCGGCACCGCCGACCTGACCGTGACCGACGGCAAGGTGGGGCTGCGGTTCGACGATCTCACCGCCGAGGGCCTGCCGAATCTGCCGCTGGCCCGGAGGCTGCTGGCCAACTACGCCAACAGCATCTCGGTCAACCTGCCCCTGCCCGAACTGCCGTTCCAGCTCACCGTCCGCAAGGTGGAACCGAAGCCGGACGGCCTGTTGGTCACCGCCGACGCGCAGAACGTGCCGATCAACACCGCCGGGTGACCGGCGGGACGCCACCCGCCCCGGCTGGCGGCAGTCCCGCTCACGACCCGGCAGCCGGCCTTCCGCGGTCCCACGCCGTGTCCCGGATGCTGGTCGGGCCGGTGGCATCGGCCGAGCTGGCTGGTAGTGTCCGTCCCCATGGGGACGCTCCTCACCAAACGGCGCGCGGTCGACCTGTGCCGCGTGGCCACCTGCCTGTGTCGCCCCGTCATCTGACGGCGGGGCTGTCCTCGGCCGCCTAGCGGCCATCGGCACGATGGGTTCGCGTACCCTCCGGTGTTCTCCCGATCGCCCGGCAGCGGCGCCGTCGCACGTACCCGTGATCCGTTCCTAGCTCTGGGTCCCGCGCGTGGTGCGACAAACTACCGGCTTCGATCTCCACGCGCTGGCTCACCATCCAATCCTCACCAGGGAGTGATCTGATGAGTCGCGACACCGCACTCGTCTCGGCCGAGTGGGCCGAGAAGAACATCGACGCCCCGGGCGTCGTCTTCGTCGAGGTCGACGAGGACACCTCGGCCTACGACACCGGCCACATCGCCGGCGCGATCAAGCTGGACTGGCGGACCGACCTCCAGGACCCGGTACGCCGGGACTTCGTCAACAAGACCCAGTTCGAGGCGCTGCTCTCCGAGCGCGGCATCGCCAACGACGACACCGTGATCCTCTACGGCGGCAACAACAACTGGTTCGCCGCGTACGCGTACTGGTACTTCAAGCTCTACGGCCACGGCGACGTCAAGCTGCTCGACGGCGGCCGCAAGAAGTGGGAGCTGGACGCCCGTCCGCTGGTCACCGACGCGGTGGAGCGGCCGAAGACGCAGTACGTCGCGCAGGAGCCGGACGTCTCGATCCGCGCGTTCCGCGACGAGGTGGTCGCCGCGATCGGCACCAAGAACCTGGTCGACGTGCGCAGCCCCGACGAGTTCGCGGGCCGCCTCCTCGCCCCCGCCCACCTGCCGCAGGAGCAGGCTCAGCGGGCCGGCCACATCCCCACCGCGATCAGCGTCCCGTGGTCCAAGGCGGCCAACGAGGACGGCACGTTCAAGTCCGACGACGAGCTGCGCAAGATCTACGCCGACGCCGGGCTGGACGACAGCAAGGAGACCATCGCGTACTGCCGGATCGGCGAGCGCTCCTCGCACAGCTGGTTCGTGCTCCAGGAGCTGCTCGGTCACCGCAACGTGAAGAACTACGACGGTTCCTGGACCGAGTACGGCTCGCTGGTCGGCGTGCCGGTCGCGCTCGGCGACGAGCCCGGGGAGGCGTGATCCCGATGACTGCTCCCACCGCCGCCGGTTGCGCCGCACCGGACCAGGCCGCCCCGCTGCCGGCCAGCCTGGACCTGGAGAAGGAAACCGTCATCACCGGCCTGGTCAGGGCCGAGTCCGGCGAGGCCGTGCCGGGCGCCTACGTCCGGCTGCTCGACTCGACCGGCGAGTTCACCGCCGAGGTGGTGACCTCCCCGGCCGGCCAGTTCCGGTTCTTCGCCGCGCCGGGCGACTGGACCCTGCGCGCCCTCTCCCGCCACGGCAACGGCGACATCACCGTCACCGCCACCCGCGGCCTCAACGAAGCCACCGTCACCGTCATCCCCTGACCCGTCACACACCGCCCCGCCAGTGGCCCGTCGCCCCACCCCGGGCGGCGGGCCACCCCCGTTTGCTCGTCGATCATGGACTTGTGGCACCCGATCCGCCCGGCTTTGTGGCAGTGTTCGGCACCTCAACTCCATGATCGACGGCGGGTCGGGAGGCGCGTGACAGGATGTGTCGGTGAGTGGTGGTGTTCAGGGGGGGTACGCTCCGCCGGTCCTTTCCGGCCAGCCGTCGCCGGGGCGGCGCGGGCTGCGCTGGCTGGTGGCCGCGACGGTGGCGTGGGGGGTGCTGCTCGCCGGGCTGACCTGGTGGTCGGTACGGCACGACCCGCCGACGGTGCGGGAGCAGCGCTCGCTTGATCAGTCCGGGCCGGTGGTCGACCGGGCGGTCGGTGAACTGCTGGCCGCTGTCGGCCGGGACGGCGTCCCGGCGATCGTGCCGGACCGGCTCGACCGAGGCTGCCGGATCACCCCGATGGACGCTGGTGCCGAGCTGACCCGCGGCGTGGAGGTCGTCGTCGCGGGTGACGACGCGGGCGGCCTGCTCCGGCGGATGGCCGATCGGCTGCCGGCGGCCTGGCGGGCGGGCGTCCGGACGTTGGGCGACGGCCCGGTGCTCAGGGCGGACGCGGGCGAGTTCGTCGCGGTCGAGGGCCGGTCCACCGGGCCGGGCCGGGTGCTGATCACCGCCACCACCGGCTGCCGGCCGGTCGGTGCGGGCTACCGCGCGCCAGGAACGGCCGGCGCCGAGCGCGAGTCCGCCGAGGTGACCCGGTCCCTCGCCCGCTGGGGCGGAGCGACCGGCCCGGTCGAGGTGGTCGCCGCGCCCTGCCCGGCGGGCGGCACGGCCCGGACCGCTTACGCCGAGGCCACCGGCGGGTCGGCCGGCAGGCCGCTGGCCAGTGCGTTCCGCGACGCCGCCGACGGCACCCCCGCGGTACGCGACTCCGCCGACCTGTACGCCCTGCGATCCCACCCCGCGGTGCTGGCCGAGCGCGTCGACGGCCGGGTTCGCGTCGCCGTCACCACCGGCTGTCCGGCCTGACCCGACCCCGACCGCTACGCGCCGGGAAACGCGTCAGTAGACCAGGGCCTGGGCACCCTCGGCCATCGCCTCCTCGACGAAGACCGCCGCGCCGGCAATACGTACGCCGGGGATGACGTCGCCCTGGTCGATGTCCCGGCGGGCCGCGCACTGCGTGCAGGCGGTGACCTTGCCGGTGGCCAGGATCACGTGCAGCAACTCGGGCAGCGGCGCGGAGTGCGGCAGGTCGAACTCCTGCGCGCGTCCGGGCAGCGCGAACCAGGTCGATTCCCCGGTCAGCCAGAGCGACACGTCGACCCCGGCGGCTGCCGCCGTGGCGGCGACGGTGAATGCCTGCGCGCAGCGCTCGGGAGCGTCCGCGCCGGCGGTCACCTTGACGACGAGAGAGCGGGCCATGGCGCCAGCATAGGATGGCCGGGATGGTTACCGAGATCGGGTTCGTCAGCCTGCTGGTCGCCGGCCTGGGCGCGCTCGCCGGTGGCCTGGTCTACCTGGCTGTGAAGATCTCGAGAGGAAAATGGTGAGTCGGCGAGCCCCGCAGTCGCGAACGGAGAAGAACCGGTGAGCGAGAACCCGCTGCAGCCGCCGTGGCTGAACGCGCCGCCTGTCGAGCCGTACCCGTACGAGGAGAGCCACGACCTGCGGGTCGGGCCGAAGTTGCACCCGAGCCTGGACGGCCTGCTGCCGTACATCGGGGTGTGGCGCGGGCGCGGCCGGGGCGGGTTCCCGACCATCGAGGACTTCGACTACGCGCAGGAGATCCGGATCAGCCACGACGGCCGGCCGTTCCTGTTCTACGAGTCCCGCGCCTGGATCCTCGACGAGCAGAGCCGCCCGGTCCGCCCGGCCGGCCGTGAGGTCGGCTGGTGGCGCCCGGTGATGGCCGGTGACCGGGTCACCGACGAACTGGAAGCCCTGATGACCACGCCCACCGGCGTGATGGAGCTGCACATCGGCAAGCGCCGGGGCACCCAGATCGAGTTCGCCACCGACGCGGTGGTCCGTACGGCCACCGCCAAGGAGGTCACCGCCGGTGCCCGCCTCTTCGGCATCGTCGAGGGCGCTCTGCTCTACGCCCAGGAGATGGCCGCCATGGGCCAG
This sequence comes from Micromonospora eburnea, assembly GCF_900090225.1. Taxonomy (NCBI): domain Bacteria; kingdom Bacillati; phylum Actinomycetota; class Actinomycetes; order Micromonosporales; family Micromonosporaceae; genus Micromonospora; species Micromonospora eburnea. The sequence goes on along the minus strand of NZ_FMHY01000002.1, from coordinate 6,633,125 downwards.
CCGCTCAGCCCTCACCTGTCCGCCCGCCTGACCCGCGTCGCCGGCTGACCCCACCCCCAGCCCCCGCCCCCGCTCTGGTTGATCAAGAAGTTTGCGTCCGGAAACGTTCTCCAGGAGACGCAAACTTCTTGATCAACGCCCTGGGGCGGGGTCGGGGGCGGGACGGGGAAGGCCAGGAGGGATTGGAGGGCGGAGGTTCGGGGGGAGGGGGGCAACGGGGTTCCGTCGAGGGAGCTGATCTCCGCCAGGCCACGGAGGGACGAGGTCAGCCAGAGGCCGTCCGCGTCCGTCAGCTCGGCCGGGGTGACCAGGCGTTCCTCGGCGGCCAGGCCCAGGTCGGCGGCGTGGTCGAGCAGCCAGCGGGCGGTCACCCCGGGCAGCACCCCGGTGACCGCCGCCGGCACCGTGCACAGCGTCTTCCCGGCCAGCCAGACCACGTTCGCGCTCGGCCCCTCCAGCACGTACCCGTCGGTGGAGACCCAGAGCACGTCGTCGAATCCGGCGCGGGCCGCCCAGCGGCGGGCGGCGGTGCTCACCGCGTACGAGGTGGACTTCACCCCGACCGGCAGCCAGCCCAGTTCCGGGCGGGACCGGGCGGCCACCCCGAGTGGCAGGGTGGCCGCGGACAACCCGTCCCGCCGGGCCCGCCGTACGGCCGCCGGCACCTCGCCCAGGGTGGCGTAGACGGTCGGTGGGCCACCGCCCTCCGGCCCCCGGGTGCAGACCAGCCGCAGCGCGCCCTCCACCTCGGGCGGCCACCCGGCGCGTACCGTGTCGAGCAGTTGGACCAGCGCGTCGGCTGGCGGCAGGTCCAGCGCGACCGCCGCCGCGCCGGCCCGCAGCCGGGCCAGGTGGGCGTCGCGCAGCCAGGGCTCCCCACCGCGCAGGTGCATGGTCTCGAAGAGGCCGTCGCCGTGCAGCACGCCCCGGTCGTCGCCGCGCAGCACCGCCTCCCCGGCCGGTGCCACGCCCCGACCCAGCACGGCCACCCGCGACGCCTCCACGAGGGCCGAGGGTAGCCGGGTACGACGCCGCCGGCCGGACCGGCACGGCGGCCGAACTATGATCGGACGGTGTCCGAATCCTCCCTCGCCGAACTGCTCCGCTCCCGTGGGCTGCGGCTGACGGCGCAGCGGCAGCTTGTCCTGCGAGCAGTGATGGAGCTGGGGCACGCGACGCCGGAGCAGGTGCACACGGCGGTCCGTGAGGTGGCCGCCGGGGTCAACATCACCACCATCTACCGGACGCTGGAGCTGTTGGAACGGCTCGGCCTGGTGACGCACACCCACCTTTCGCACGGCTCGCCGACCTATCATGCGGCCGGCGAGGACCAGCACGTCCACCTGGTGTGCCGGGAGTGCGGCGCGATCGACGAGATCGAGCCCGAGCTGCTCCGCCCGCTCGCCGACCAGTTGGCCGCGCAGCGAGGATTCCGGGTCGACATCGGGCACGTGGCGCTCTTCGGCGTCTGCGGCCAGTGCGAGGACGGGGAAGGCAAATGATCGACATCGCGGGAGCGGTGGCCACCGAGGCGATCGACGAGGAGACCCGGGACCAGCCGCAGCCGGCCCACCGGGCGGCCGGGGTCGGCCCGGTGGCCGCCCACTACGGCGACCCGATGCGTGAGCAGCGCGTCCTCGCCACCGACGTCGGCCTGGTCGACCGGTCGCACCGGGGCGTCGTGGCGGTGCCCGGCGAGGAACGGACCGGCTGGCTGCACACGTTGACCAGCCAGCATCTCGCCGCGCTGCGCCCCTGGCAGGGTACGGAACTGCTGGTGCTCTCCCCGCACGGGCACGTCGAGCAGCACGCCATGGTCGTCGATGACGGCGAGACCACCTGGCTGGACACCGAGCCGGGGATGACCGACGGGCTGCTGTCGTACCTGGAGAAGATGCGGTTCTTCAGCAAGGTGGAGCCGCGCGACGCCACCGCCGACCACGCGCTGCTCTCGCTGGTCGGGCCGGCGGCCACCGGCGCGCTCGACACCCTCGGCGTCACCGGGCTGGCCGCGCCGGACCAGGTCGCGGTGCCCGGTCCGAAGTTCCGCTCCGGCGAGCTGCCATCCCGGCCCACCGCGCTGTACGACGTGAAGGCGCTGCCGATCGGCGGGTGGGCCCGGCGGGTGGCGCTCGGCGTGGACCTGCTGGTGCCTCGCCCGGCCATGGCTGGGGTGGTGGACGAACTGCGCGGGGCCGGCGTGCCGGTGGCCGGGCTGTGGGCGTACGAGGCGACCCGGGTGGCCGCCCGGCGGGCCCGGGTCGGGGTGGACACCGATCACCGCACCATCCCCGCCGAGGTGGACCTGATCGCGCCGGCCGTGCACCTGGACAAGGGCTGCTACCGGGGGCAGGAGACGGTGGCCCGGGTGCACAACCTCGGGAAACCGCCGCGTCGCCTCGTACTCCTGCACCTGGACGGGGTGACCACCGACCAGCCGCCGGCCGCCGGCACGCCGGTGACCCTCGACGGCCGGGCGGTCGGGTTCGTCGGCACCGCGGTGCACCACCACGAGCTGGGCCAGATCGCCCTCGCGGTGGTCAAGCGCAACGTTCCCGACAACGCCCGGCTGACGGTGGGCGAGAGCGCCGCCGCCATCGAGCCGGCGTAAGGGATGTCGCCTCGGCCGCCACAAGACGGAAATCTTCCGGTAACCGAGGCGGATTCAAGGAATCCTGCTGCATTCGCTGGTCGACGCAGAGGAGTCGGCGGTCTAGGATCGCCGACATGACGACAGGGACGTTGATCACGGTTGCCCCGACCGGCGCGGAGTCGGCCAAGGCGGATGTGCCGGCGCTGCCGGTGACCCTTGACGAGCTGCTGCTGACCGCCAAGGAGTGCGAGGCGCTCGGCGCTTCCGTGATCCACGTCCATATTCGCGACGACGAGGCGAAGCCCACCCTCGACCAGGGCCGGCTGCGGGAGACGGTGGCGGCGCTGCGGGAGGGCACCGACCTGATCGTGCAGCTCTCCTCTGGTGGCGCGGTGACCGACCCGGAGGCCGACCGGCTGGCCGTGCTGGATGCCGGCCCGGACATGGCCTCCTGCACCATGGGCACGGTCAACTTCGGCGACGACGTCTTCCTGAACCGCTGGGAGTTCATTGTCGACCTGCACACCCGGATGCAGGAGAAGGGCGTCGTCCCCGAGTACGAGATCTTCGACCTCGGTCATCTCACCGCCCTCCAGCGCCTGCTCGGCAAGTACGGGCTGCCACACGGCGGGCACGTGCACGTCGACTTCGTGATGGGCGTGCCGGGCGGTATGCCGGGCACCGCCGCGACCCTGGTCGCCGCCCAGCAGATGCTGCGTGACCTGCCCGAGGGCACCACCTTCTCGGCCACCGGGATTGGCCGCAGCACCATCCCGGTGATGCTGGCGTCCCTCTCGGCGGGCGGTCACCTCCGGGTCGGCATGGAGGACACCGTCACCTACGCCAAGGGACAGCCGGTCGAGTCCAACATGCAGCTCGTCGCCCGCGCGGTCGGCTTCGCCCAGCTCGCCCAGCGTCCGCCGCTGACCACCGCCGAGGCTCGGCTGCTGCTCGGCCTGTAAGTCACGGCCTGCCCGGCATCCCTGTACCCGTCCACCCGGCACCGCAGGTCACCCCGGTGCCGGGGCCGCCGCGCCCGTCGGTACCGTCCACTTCGTGGGAAAGACGTACGAGGGCGGCGTGCCGCTCGCCGAGGTGGTCCGGTCCGGGTTCGTGGAGGGCATCCACCGCGGTTCCGTGGTGGTGCTCGACGGCGCCGGGGCCCCCGTCGCCGAGGCCGGGGACACTGCCGGGCCGATCTTCCCCCGGTCGTCCAACAAGCCGATGCAGGCGGTCGGGATGCTGCGGGCCGGGTTGCCGCTGACCGACCGGGCCGACGTGGCGCTGGTCTCGGCCAGCCACGCCGGCGAGGAGTTCCACGTGGAGCGGGTCACCGGCCTGCTGGGCCGCGCCGGCCTGACCGAGGAGGCGCTGCACTGCCCGCCGGACCTGCCGGTCGGTGACGCGGCCCGGGAGGCGGTGCTGCGGGCCGGCGGCGGCCCGAGGCGGGTCCAGATGAACTGTTCCGGCAAGCACACCGGGATGCTGCTGACCTGCCTGGCCGCCGGCTGGCCGGTGGACGGCTACTGGCGGCCCGAGCACCCCCTCCAGCAGCGGTTGACCGCCACGATCGAGGAGTTCACCGGGGAGTCGGTGGCGGCGGTCGGGGTGGACGGCTGCGGCGCGCCCGTGCTCGCCGTCTCGCTGACCGGGCTGGCGCGGGCGTTCCTGCGGCTGGTCTCCGCCGAGCCCGGCACCGTCGAGCGGACGGTGGCCGACGCGATGCGGGCGTACCCGGAGCTGGTGGGCGGCACCCGGGCGGACGACACCCGGCTGATGCGGGGCGTACCCGGGCTGCTGGCCAAGGTCGGCGCGGAGGGTGTGATCGCGGCGGCGGTCCCCGAGGTCGGCGCGGTCGCCCTCAAGATCGACGACGGCGCGGGGCGGGCCCGGATGCCGGTGCTGGTGTCGGCGCTGCGCCGGCTCGGCGTCGAGGCCCCGGTGCTGAGCGAGTACGCCGAGATTCCGCTGCTCGGCGGCGGCCTTCCGGTCGGCGCGGTGCGCCCGGTCTGGTAGCCGGCCCCACCCGGGCGGATCTCGGCGGGAACTGGCCCCGGGAGGGCCGACCCGCCAAGATCCGCATCCGGTCAGGGGAGGAAGTCGAGCAGGGCGGCGTTGACCGGTTCGGGGCGTTCCAGCGGCAGCAGGTGGGCGGCGTCCGTAACGTCCGGCATGCGTACGCCCTGCGGCGCCTCGGCGGCGATCCGGTCGGCGAGGCGCCGCAGGTCCGCGAGGTCGTCCGCGCCGGTGCCGACCAGTACCGGCATCGGCAGCTCGGCCAGCCGGTCGATCGCCGGGGGGTCGAGTTCCTCCACGTCGACGGCGCTGAGCGCCTGCTCGGCGGCGAGCGCCCGCCGGTCCATCTCCTCGGCGAACCGGATCAGCTCGGGGTCGACGTCCTCCGGTCGGCGGGTCGGGCCGACCACCCAGAACCGCACCTCTCCGGCCGCGGTCGCCGCGAAGTCCTCCGGGTCCACCTCGCCGACCAGCTCTTCCCAGAGCTGCTCGGCCTCCTCGGACCACTCGTTACCGGAGACCGGGGCGCCGAACAGGGCCAGCGCGGAGACCCGCCCCGGGTACGCGAGCGCGGTGTCCACCGCGACCTTGCCGCCGAACGAGCAGCCCACCAGGGCGGCCTGCGCGATGCCGAGGGCGTCCAGCAGCCCCACCACGTCGTCGTGATGCGTGAACGGTGCGGGCGGCAACTCGGACTCGCCGTATCCGCGCAGGTCGACGGAGATCACCCGATATCGGGCGGCGAGCGCGGGGACCTGGCCCTGCCACATCCGCCGGTCGGCGATCCCGGCGTGCAGCAGCACCACCGGGCTGCCGCTGCCCGCCTCGTCGTACGCGAGCAGGGCGCCATTGATTTCGATCTTGGCCACGTGGGCACGGTACGGACCGGATTCGGTGCGCGCAACCGGCCGGCCGGGGCCTGCTAACTGTGGCAAGCATTTTGCTTGCAGCAGCTAGCGGGGCGAGCTAGCGTGGAGTCATGGCCACCAGCAAGGACCTTCCCGACGTCGGCGGGTTCATTCGCGACCTGCGCCGGAACGCGAAGATCTCATTGCGCCAGCTCGCGGAGCAGGCCGGCGTCAGCAATCCGTACCTCAGTCAGATCGAGCGCGGCCTGCGCAAGCCGAGCGCGGAGGTGCTCCAGCAACTCGCCAGCGCCCTGCGGGTCTCCACCCCGGCGATGTACCTCCGGGCCGGGCTGCTCGACGCCAAGGAGGGGCAGGGCGTGCTCGCGGCGATCTCCGTCGACCCCGAGCTGACCATGGCCCAGAAGCAGTCGCTCACCCAGATCTACGAGACGTTCCGCCGGGAGAACGCCCGGCTCGCCGAGGCGACCGCCGCCGCGCAGGCCGCCGCCGAGCAGGCCGAGAGCGCCGCCGGGCAGGCGGCGGCCGGGCCGGCTGAGAGCCCCGCCGCGCGGGCGGCGGCCGGACCGGCCCCGACGGCCGGGGCGCCGGGCGAGGCGCCACAGGCTCCGGCCACCGTCACGCCGGCCGCGACCGGCCCCGCGACGCCGGGCGTCAGCCCGACCGAGGCGGTCCTGGAGTCGGTCGCCGTCACCGAGGCGGGGCCGGCCCCCGCCCCGAACACCGTCGCCGCTACCGAGGAGGAGACCGCCCGTGGGGCGGTCCGGCAGGCCGCCGGTGCGGCCGAGGAGGAGAAGTCATGACCCAGCCGAAGACCAACCGCATTCCGGCCCCGCTCTACGCCGCCGCTGGCGTCGGTGAGCTGGCTCTCGAACAGCTGCGCAAGCTCCCCGGCGTGGTGGGCGAGCTGGGCCCCCGGGTCGTCGCCGACCTCGGCGGCAAGGCCGTCGTCACCGGCGTCGAGCTGCGCCAGAAGGCGACCGAGACGCTGAAGTCCGCCAACCTCACCGCGACCGGCCTCCGGGAGCGGGCCGCCAATGTGAGCGCGAGCGGCCTCCGGGAGCGGGCGGCCAATGTGAGCGCGAGCGGCCTGCGGGAGCGGGCCGCGGCCGAGTTCGACCTGCCCAAGCTCCGCGAGGCGGCCGCCCGTAACGCCGCCGCCGTGCTGGCCGGCGCGCAGTCCGCGCAGGCCCGGGCCGAGCGCGCCATGGCCGACGCCCAGGAGCGCGCCCTGGCGGCGTACGCCGATCTGGTGGCCCGGGGTGAGCGGGTCGTCGGCAGCGGCGTACTGGAGGCCGCGGACACGGTGAACGCCGACATCGAGGCGACCGAGGCCGACCGCACGCCGGCCGCCGAGGCGGGGCAGCCGGTCGCTGAGGTCGCGCAGCCGGCTGTCGAGGCCGAGCAGCCGGCCGAGGTGCCCAGCCCGGCCGAGGTGCCCAGCCCGGCCGAGGCCAAGCCGGTCGAGGGCAAGCCGGCCGCGGTGAAGCGGACCCGGGCCACCCGGTCCACCGCCGCCAAGGCCGCCAAGTCCGCTGCGGCCAAGCCGGACACCCCGTCGGCGAAGCTGCCGAAGACCACCAGGCGGACCCGTCCGACCGCCGAGTAGGTCGATCCTGGACCGAGACCCCGGACGGCGTCCTCTCGGACGTTTCCGGGGTCTCGGCATAAGCTTGCCGACATGGCCTACGCCGCGCCGATCTTCGTGTACGAAGTCCGCTACGTGATCGAGCTGATCCTGCTCGTCTTCGCCCTGGTGATCGAGGGAGTGGCGTTGGTGCATGCGATCACCCAGCGCTCCGATGCGTTCGCCGCGATCGGCACGCTGCCCAAGGGCGGCTGGATCGCGATTCTGGCGCTCTGCCTGGTTCTGACGCTGCCGGCGTTCGGCTTCGGACCGCTGAGCATCTTCGGCCTGATCGGCATCGCGGCGGCGCTGATCTACCTGCTGGACGTTCGGGTCGGGCTGCGCGACCTGCAGGACGGCCGAGGATTCTGGTGAGGGGCTTTCGCTGGCCCCCGCCGCCGGACGGCGGCCCGCGTACCTGGGGTCCCGGTCCCGGCGCGCCCCGCACCGGCCGGCCAGCCCTGCCCGAGCCGGAAACCGAGCTGGTCACCACCCCGCACGACGTACGGCTGGAGCGGTTGGTCACCGGCACCGGTGATCCGGTGACGGTGTTCGCCCACGGGCTCGGCAACGGCATCGCCACCACGCGGCCGTTCGGCAGCGCGGTCACCGGCCGCAAGATCTTCTTTCAGTTCCGTGGGCACGGCCGCTCCGATTCGCCCCCGGGGCCGTGGAGCTATCTGGACCTGGCCCGCGATCTGCGGGCGATCGCCGATCTCGGCGGTGCCACCCGAGCCTTCGGGGCGAGCCTCGGCGCGGGTGCGCTGTGCCGGCTGCTCGTCGAGAGCCCGGAACGCTTCGAACGGCTCGTCTTCTTCCTCCCCGCGGTGCTGGACACCCCGCGCGGCGAGGTGGCCCGGGCCCGGCTGACGGACCTGCTCGACGCCGTGGCGGACGGGGACGCCTCCGCACTGGCCGACGTGGTGTCGCTGGAGTTGCCGCCGGCCGTGCGCAACACCCCGGCCGGGTGGGCGTACCTGCGGCAGCGGCTCGACCAACTGCTGCGCGACGGGCTCGCGCCGGGCCTGGCCAGCCTGCCGGAGCAGGCCCCGCTGCGGGACGCCGCCGTGCTCGCCGGGGTCACCGCGCCGGCGCTGGTGATCGGCTGCGCCGGCGACGACCTGCACCCGGTGGCGGTCGCCGAGCAGCTCGCCGCCGCGCTCCCACAGGCCACCCTGCACGTGTACGACCGGCCGGGCGTGCTCTGGACCGAACGCGCCGACCTGCGGGAGCGGATCTCGACCTTCCTCAACGGGTAACGTCCCCTGTCATGGGTGTCACACATCACGGCCGTACGCACCGCCTCGACCTCGCCGACCCCACGCTGCGCGAGTGGGCGTGCACGGTGCTGGCGGCCGATCCCGAGCAGGGCATCGTGCTGGACCGGTCGGCCTTCTATCCGGGCGGTGGCGGGCAGCCGCCGGACCACGGGGTGCTGCTCTGGCAGGGGACGCAGACCCGGATCGTGGGCACCCGCAAGGGCGACGACCTCTGGCTGATTCCCGCCGACGGTGATCCGGTGCCACCGGTCGGCGCCGCCGTCACCGGCGCGGTCGAGGACGCCCGGCGGACCATGCTGATGCGGACCCACTCCGGCCTGCACGTGCTCTGCGGTGTGGTGTTCCGGGATTTCGGCGCGCTGGTCACCGGCGGCAACATGGAACCCGGCGAGGCCCGGATGGACTTCAACCTCCCCGAGGTGCCACCGGACTTCAAGTCCCGGATCGAGGAGCTGGTCAACGCCGAGGTGGCCGCCGACCGGTCGGTCGCCGTGCGGGTGCTGCCCCGAGCAGAGGCGCTGGCCCTGCCGGACATCATCCGTACCCAGTCCAACCTGATCCCGCCGGACGAGCGGGAGGTCCGGATCGTCGACATCGTCGGGCTGGACGTGCAGGCTGACGGGGGCACCCATGTCGCCTCGACCGCCCAGATCGGCAAGGTCCAGGTGGTCAAGGTGGAGAGCAAGGGTCGGGCCAACCGCCGAGTCCGCGTCCGCCTCGCGGACTAGCCGCCGGGTGCCCGCTCGGCACCCAAGTGGTTGATCCTGATGTCGTTGTCGCGACACGGCGGGGCCGAGCACAACAATATCATGATCAAGAGTGGGTGGCGGGCAGGTGGGCGGCCCGGACGTCGAGCAGCCAGCGCTCCACGGTCGCCTCGTCGGGCCGGTCCGGCAGCGGGGTGCGGATCCGGTCGAAGTCGCGTTCGGCCGCCGCCACCAGGGCCTCCGCCTCGGCCAGCGCGCCGTTCGCGACCCGCTCGCCGAAGGCGCGGAACCACTCCGGATCGGCCAGCCGGATCTCCAGCACCCCGGTCGCGTAGAGCACCCGCCCCTGGTGCAGCAGCCGGGCCAGGTGCCGGGCGTGCTTCGCCGACCGCCGCCGGCCACCCACGCTGGAATCACGGCTGGTCAGCTTCCGGAACTGCTGGCTGGCGTAGCCGAGGTAGGCGTCCCGGACCCGGGGCGCGCTGAGGAACGCCGACCGGATGGCGATCAGCCGTTCGCCGAACTCGGTCCGGGTCTCGTAGCAGTCGTCGGGCAGCCACATCAGCTCGGTCGCCGTCGGGTTGCCGCTCAACGCGAGCCGGCAGTATTTCCCCGCCTCGTGCAGGGTCACGTCCGGCTCGGTGGTGACCACCGACTCCCGGGGCGGGTGCAGGCCGTGGAAGGCGACCGTCGGGGCGGCGAAGACCCCGATCCGGTCCACGTCCGAGTCGGGGCCGGCCAGCCCGTACGCGACCGAGCCGACGATCCCGGAGAGCAGCAGGTGCATGCCGGCCATGATGGCGGATCCGGAACGGCCGGAAAACCGGACTTTCGCTGTCAGGTATCACTGCCATCGTCGTCCGCATGACGCAACCGCTGACAGGGAAGATCGCGCTCGTCGCCGGGGCGACCCGCGGTGCCGGCCGGCAGATCGCCGTCCAGCTCGGCGCCGCCGGGGCCACCGTCTACGCCACCGGCCGCAGCACCCGGCAGCGCCGGTCCGAGATGGATCGGCCGGAGACCATCGAGGAGACCGCCGAGCTGGTCACCGCGGCCGGCGGCACCGGCATCGCCGTACCGGTCGACCACCTCGACCCTGACCAGGTACGCCGCCTGGTCGAGCGAATCGACGCCGAAAAGGGCCGGCTGGACGTGCTGGTCAACGACATCTGGGGCGCCGACCCGCTGATCACCTGGGAGAAGCCGGTCTGGGAACAACCCCTCGACGCGGGCTTCCGCACCCTCCGGCTGGCCGTGGACACCCACATCATCACCAGCCACTTCGCCCTGCCGCTGCTGATTCGCAACCCGGGCGGCCTGGTCGTCGAGATCGGTGACGGCACCAGGGAGTACAACGACCGCACGTACCGGCTCTCGGTCTTCTACGACCTGGCCAAGATGTCGGTGAACCGGCTCGCCTTCACCCAGGCGCACGAGCTGGCGCCGCACGGCTGCACGGCGGTGGCGCTCACCCCCGGCTGGCTGCGGTCCGAGGCGATGCTGGAGCACTTCGGCGTCACCGAGGCGAACTGGCGCGACGGCGCGGCGAAGGAACCGCACTTCGTCATGTCGGAGACACCGGCCTTCGTCGGGCGCGCGGTGGCCGCCCTGGCCGCCGACCCGGACCGGGCCCGCTGGAACGGCCAGTCCGTGGACAGCGGCGGGCTGGCCCAGGTGTACGGCTTCACCGATCTCGACGGCACCCGCCCACATTGGGCGCGGTACCACGACGAGGTCGTGGCGACCGGCAGGCCGGCCGACGACACCGGTTACCGCTGACCGGCGGCAGAGGGGGCTCCGGAACCGTCCGGGGCCCTCTCGGTCAGTCGCCGACTCCGGCCGATGCTGCCTGATCCACTTTCTACGTCTGACTGCCGGCCGTGTAGAGAGCGGCCGAGCGGCGGGCCGCCTCGGCGAAGCGCGCCCGCAGCTCGGGTGGCTCCAGCACCTCCATTTCGGGACCGAGCGCGAGCAGCACGTCGTACGCCACCGGCACGGACTCGACGGGCAGCCGGGTCGTCACCCAGCCCTCCTCGTCCGGCTCCCCGGCCCCGGCCATCGCCTCCTCGTACGCGAAGGGGGCCTCCGCCACGTGCCGGAGGGCGCGCCGGCCGGCGGGGCTGAGCCGGACGGTGACCTCGGCCCGCAGCATCTGCCGCAGGAACGCCTCGGCCTGCTCCCGCCAGTACGCCCCCAGATCGAAGCCGTCGTCCCGGTCGAAGATCTCCGTGCCCACCTCGACGCCGAGCACCCGGTCCACCCGGTAGGTGCGGTACCCGTCGCCGACCCGGCCGACCAGATACCAGGCGGCGCTCTTCAGCACCAGCCCGTACGGCTGGACCGTGCGAGTCACCTCCCGCTCGCCCCGGCGGTAGCGCAACTCGACCACCCGGTCCCGCCAGACCGCCCGGGCCAGCTCGGTCAGCCAGCGGGGCGGGGTGGACTCGCGGAACCAGCCTGGCACGTCGAGGTGGAACCGCTGCCCGGTCCGGGCCGGCGCGTCCCGCAGGCTCGGCGGCAGCGCGGCGAGCACCTTCAGCTCGGCGGCGGCCACCGCGTCGGCGAGGCCCATGTCGCCGGCCGGTCCGGGCAGCCCGGCCAGGAAGAGTGCCTCCGCCTCGTCCCGGGTCAGCCCGGTCAACCGGGTCCGGTAGCCGCCGAGCAGCCGGTAGCCGCCGGTCCGGCCCCGGTCGGCGTACACCGGCACCCCGGCGGCGGAGAGCGCCAGCACGTCCCGGTAGACCGTCCGCTCGGAGACCTCCAGCTCGCGAGCCAGCTCGGCCGCGGTCATCGTCCCCCGTGACTGGAGCAGCAACACCACTGAGATCAACCGGGACGCCCGCACCCGTCCATCCTGCCCCGGGCCCGGTCACCGCCCGCCGGGGGTGAGCAGGCCCCGGTCGTACGCGGCGGCGACCGCGGCCGCCCGGTCGTTCACGCCGAGCTTGGCGTAGACGTGCAGCAGGTGGGTCTTGACCGTGGCCTCGCTGATGAACAGCCGGACGGCCGCCTCCCGGTTGGACGCCCCCCGCGCCACCAGGGTCAGCACCTCCAGCTCCCGTTGGCTCAGCGGCTCCTCGGCGGGAGTGCGCAGCCGCCCCATCAGCCGGCCGGCCACGCTCGGCGAGAGCACCGCCTCACCGCGGGCGGCGGTCCGCACCGCCCGGACCAGTTCCTCCCGGGGCGCGTCCTTGAGCAGATAGCCGGTGGCGCCGGCCTCGATCGCCGGCAGCACGTCCGCGTCCGTGTCGTACGTGGTCAGCACCAGCACCCGGGAGGTGCTGCCGGAGCGGGCCAGCCGGCCGATCGCGGTCACCCCGTCCATGCCGGGCATCCGCAGGTCCATCAGCACCACGTCCGGGTGCAGCGTCGCGGCTCGGGCCAGCGCCTCGGCCCCGTCCGCGGCCTCGCCGACCACCTCGAACCCGGGGTCGCCGGCGAACATGCCGCGCAGCCCGTCCCGCACCACCGGGTGGTCGTCGACGATCAGCAGCCGGACCGGGGCGCTCATTCGACACCGCCGTAGAGCGCGGGAACGGTCGCCGACAGGGCGGTACCGCCGCCCGGTTCGGACTCGACGGCCAGGTTGCCGCCGACCCGGGCCACCCGCTGCCGCATCGCGGTCAGCCCGTACCCGCCGTCCGGCCGCCGCGGCATCCCGGCCTGCGCGGCGACGTCGAAACCCACCCCGTCGTCGCGCACGTCGAGGGTGACCACGTCCGCCATGTACGACAGGGTCAGTCCGACCCGGGCCGCTCCGGCGTGCCGGGCCACGTTGGACAGCGCCTCCTGGGCCGCGCGCAGCAGGGTCACCTCGATCTCCGGGTGCAGCGGGCGCGGATCGCCCGTGGTGCTCATCTCACCCCGTACGCCGTTGATCGTCGACCACCCTTCGGTCAGCTCGGCGAGCGCGTCGGGCAGCCGGGCCGTCTCCAGCGGCTCCGGGCGGAGCGCCCGCACCGAGCGCCGGGCCTCGGTGAGGCTCCCCCGGGCAAGGGCGAGCGCGTTGTCCACGTGGCGTCGCCAGTCGGCCGACCGGTCCCGGCTCTGCTCGGCCGCCTCCAGTTGGGTGATTATGCCGGTCAACCCCTGGGCCAGCGTGTCGTGGATCTCCCGGGCCATCCGCTGTCGCTCGTCCAGCACGCCGGCCTCCCGGGCCTGGGTGAGCAGTTGGGCGTGCAGGCCCTCGTTCTCCCGCGCCGTCTCGGCCAGCCGGCGGTTGGCCTCGGCGAGTGCCTCGATGAGCTGTTTGCGGTTGGTGGTCTGCCGTTCGCTGAACCAGCCCACCCCACTGGCCAGGCCCGCGTTGAACAGCACCAGCACGGACCAGAGCAGCCAGTGCGCCGGCGAAGAGGGCGGGCCACCGCCCTGCGCGGTGGCGACCAGCAGGGCGGTGGCGGCCACCCCGGCGATCCGCCAGCCGCCCGGCAGCACGAGGAACGCGTGCAGGAAACCGACCCAGGCGAAGAAGGCGTACCACGGGCTGGCGAGCACCAGCACGGCGGCGAACGCGAGCAGCCCGACGTAGTAGACCGCCATCAACGACCGGCGGCGTATCCAGCCGGGGTGCAGATTGATGAACCAGGCGACCCAGCAGCCGGCGGCGGCGGTGACGGCCAGGGTGGGCGCGACGGGAAGGGCGCGGGGTACCGGCGCGAACGTGGCCAGCAACGCCCCGACGGCCAGCCCGAAGTACGGCAGCACCCGGTAGAGGCTCACCTCGCGGGCCTCCGAGGCGGCCAGTCGGTCGGCCTGCTCAGAGATGCTGCTCATCGGCGTCGACTCACTCCCAACGGAACAATCTGGCCGCCACGGTACCCGCGACGACGGCGACCACCATCATCGTCAGCAGGTGCAGCGGCTGCGGCGCGGTGCCGGTCCAGGCGTCGAGCAGCGCCTCCACACCGGGTGGCGTGTAGTCCCCGATCCGGATCAGGAAGTCCGGCAGTAGGAACCGGGGCAGGTAGACCCCGCCGAAGAACATGGTCAGCAGGAACAGCGGCACGGCCACGGCCTGCGCTGCCTTGGTCGTCCGGGCGACCGCCGCCACCAGTAGCCCCAGCGCGAGCAGCGCCGCCGTACCGAGGACGAAGGCCGCCGCGAAGCCGAACGGATGCCGGGGGAGTGGCACCCCGAACGCGAGCCGGGCGACCACGACGAGCAGCACCGCGCTGGCCAGGATCGCGCAGAGGGTGATGACGAGTTGGGCGGCGAGCAGCGCCGCCGGGCTGGCCGGGGTGGTGGAGAGCCGCCGCAGCACGCCGCGCTCCCGGTAGGTGGCCAGCACGTTGGGCAGCACGTTCAGTCCTGCCATCGCCAGCGTGATCACCAGCAGTGACGGGGCGAAGTAGGCGACGAAGGACTGTCCGTCGAAGAGCGGGTCCGGCTCGCGCAGCGCGGGGATCAGCCCGAGCACCACCAGGACCAGGGTCGGCACCCCCAAGGTGGAGAGCAGGCTCGGCAGGTCCCGCAGGTACAGCCTCGCCTCGATCTTGAGGATCTGCCCGAAGGCGTGCATCTGTCTTCCTCTCTCAGTTGCCGGATCGGTGTCCGGTCAGCTCGACGAAGGCGTCGTCGAGGGTGGACTGCTCGAGTCGCAGGTCGGCGGCGACGATCTGGTTGCGGGCGAGCACCGAGGTGACCGCGTGCAGCAGCTCGCCGGTGCCGGTCACCACCACCTGGCTGCCGGTGCGGGCCACCGAGGCCACCTCGGGCAGGTCGGTGAGGAGCCGGTCGTCCACCGGCGCGGAGGGCCGGAACCGGACCCGTTGGGTGGGTGCCACGCGCGAGACCAGGCCGGCTGGGGTGTCCAGGGCCACGACCCGACCCTTGTCGATCACCGCGAGCCGGTCGCAGAGTCGCTCGGCCTCCTCCATGAAATGGGTGACCAGCACGATCGTCACCCCACGGTCCCGGACCCGCTCGATGAGCCCCCACGTCTCCCGGCGGGCCTGCGGGTCGAGCCCGGTGGTGAGCTCGTCCAGGATGGCGATCTCCGGGTTGCCGACCAGCGCCAGCGCGACCGACAGCCGCTGCTTCTGACCGCCGGAGAGCTTCTTGTACGGGGTGTCCCGCTTGTCGCCGAGACCCAGCTCGTCGATCAGCCGCGCTGGGTCGGCCGGATCCCGGTAGAACGAGGCGTAGAGTTCCAGCGCCTCGGCCACCCGGAGCCGGTCCGGCAGTTGGCTCTCCTGTAGCTGCACGCCGACCCGCTCGCGCAGCCGGGTCGCGTCCCGGCGGGGGTCGAGCCCGAGGACCGACACCCCGCCCCCGTCGGGGACGCGCAGCCCGGCCAGGCACTCCACCGTGGTGGTCTTGCCCGCGCCGTTCGGGCCGAGCACGCCGAAGATCTCCCCGGCGGCCACCGTGAACGACACGTCGTCCACGGCCACCAGATCGCCGTACCGTTTGTGCAGGTTTGTTACCTCGATGACCGGCATCACGCCGCCCTTCACCGTCGCGTTCGTACCCTGTCCAGCGTCGCGGCGGCGGCCCGGCGGGACATCGACCGGCCGGCGAAGATCGGGACCGGCGTGGGATGACCCCGGCGATCCACCAACCGGTTGATGTGGCCGAGGTGGCTACGCTCTCCGGTGTGGACGTGACCAACATCGCGCGTCCGGTGACCGGGGCGGTCGGCCGGTTCCTCTCCGGCGTCGGGCTGCTGCTGCGCGGCATCGGCCTCTACGTGCGCAGCCCCGGCCTGATGCTGCTCGGTGTCGTGCCGGCGTTGATCTCCGGCGCCCTCTTCGTCACCGCCTTCGCCACCCTGGTGTATTTCGTGGACGACCTGGCGGCGCTGGTCACCCCGTTCGCCGACGACTGGTCGGCGACCTGGCGGAGCCTGGTCCGGGTCGTTGCCGGGCTGGCCCTCCTGGGGCTGGGCGGGCTGCTCGGGGTGCTCACCTTCACCGCGGTCACCCTGATCATCGGCGACCCGTTCTACGAGAAGATCTCCGAGCGGGTCGAGGACCGGCTCGGCGGCACCCCGGGCGCGGTGGAGGTGCCGTTCTGGGCCTCGCTGCGCCGCAGCCTCGTCGACTCGCTGCGGCTGGTGGCCGTCTCCGTGCTGATCGGCGTACCCCTTTTCGCGGCCGGTTTCATCCCGGTGGTCGGGCAGACCGTGGTGCCGGTGATCGGGGCGGCGGTGGGCGGCTGGTTCCTCGCCCTGGAGCTGGTCGGCGCGCCCTTCTACCGGCGCGGCATGGGGCTGCCGGAGCGTCGCTCGCTGCTGCGGGCCGACCGGCCGACCGCACTCGGCTTCGGGGTGGCGGTCTTCGTCTGCTTCCTGATCCCGCTCGGCGCGGTGCTCGTCATGCCGGCCGCCGTGGCCGGCGCCACCCTGCTCGCCCGCCGATCGCTCGGACAGTCGATCGAGGAGGGCTGACATGGTGATCATGCTGGTCGAGGGGGACATCACCGCCCAGCGCGTCGACGCGATCGTCAACGCCGCCAACTCCTCGCTGCTCGGCGGCGGGGGAGTGGACGGCGCCATCCACCGCAGGGGCGGGCCGGCCATCCTCGCGGAGTGCCGGGCGCTGCGCGCCTCCCGGTACGGCCGTGGACTGCCGACCGGGCAGGCGGTCGCCACCACCGCCGGTGACCTGCCGGCCCGCTGGGTGATCCACACCGTCGGGCCGGTCCATTCCCCCGGCGAGGACCGCTCGGCGCTGCTGCGCGACTGCTACGCAAACAGCCTGCGGGTCGCCGACGAGCTGGGCGCGGAGACTGTCGCGTTTCCGCTGGTCTCCGCCGGTGTCTACGGCTGGCCGGTCGACGACGCGGTACGTCAGGTGCTGACCGTGCTGAACGCGGCCGCCCCGGCGCACGTCACCGAGGCGCGGCTGGTGCTCTTCGGCGCGGAGACGTACGCGGTCGCCGAGCGGGTCGCCCGGCGGGACTGAACCCCGCCCCGTCCCACCGGACGGCCGGGCAACGGTCGGCCTCAGGTGAGCTCGCGCAGGCAGGACCACTGGGTGGCCACCGGCCGGTAGCCGAGCCGGGTGTTCACCGCCAACATGGGCGCGTTCGCCGCGTCGTTGGACGTGTAGGCGACGCGGACGCCGCCACGCGCGGCGCGGTGCAGCGCCGCCCGCTTGACCAGCCCGGCGAGGCCGCGGCCCCGGTGCTCGGGCAGCGTGCCGGTGAACGCCGACCACATCCGGTCGCCGTCCCGCTTGACCAGGCTCACCGCGGCCAACGTGCCGTCCACCTCGGCCAGCGTGCTGGCCTCCCGGTCCAACCCCGGGTTCTCCCAGACCTCGTGGCGCCAGATGTCGTAGCCCATCGAGTCCGTCGGGACGTCGCCCGGTTCGTCCCGCGACGCCTCCGCGTCCACCCGGTGGATCCGGCGCGGGTCCACCTCGGCGGCCGGCAGCAGCCGTACGCCCGGCGGGGGCTCGGGCATCGGCGGGACGGGCCGGAGGTCGAGCGCGGAGTAGCGCAACTCCCGGCTAGGCGTGAAGCCGTGCCGACGGGCGAACGGCAGGGATCCGGACTGGGACCAGGTGAGTACCCGCCGCGCGCCGATGACGCGTAGGTGGCCGAGCGCGGCGTCGAGGAGCGCGGTGCCGACTCCCCGAAACCGGTGCGCCGGGTGTACGTGCAGGGTGGACAACTCGCCGACGTCCGGCTCCGAGGTCTGGCTGTTCCGGTACGCCGACACCCAGCCGACCACCTGCCCGTCCGCCTCGGCCACCCAGGCGGCCCAGTCCTCCTCGGGCGGTGGAGCGGCGATCATCTGTCGGGTCGACTCGACCCCACGCACCAGGTAGGGGTGCACGACGCTGCGCAGCGCCACGACACCGGGCGCGTCGTCGGGGCGGGCGGGTCGGATCAGGTGCTCGGCCATCCGGCCGACCCTAGCGCTGGGGTTGTGTGCCGGCGACGTGTTAACAGGGGGCCCCTGTACCGCGTACGGCGTTAACAAGGGGCCCTTCCTTACACCTCAGGCGGAGTCGCGGATGATGAGCTCGGTGGGCAGGAGCAGGGCCGGCTCGACCGCCTCGCCCCCCGCGATCCGCAGCAGTTGGCGGGTCATCGCCCGGCCCAGCTCCACGATCGGTTGCCGGATCGTGGTCAACGGCGGTTCGGTGTACGCCGCCGTCTCGATGTCGTCGAACCCGATCACGGCGACCTCGTCCGGCACCCGCCGCCCCGCCTCGCGCAGCGTACGCAGGGCGGCGTGCGCCATCAGGTCGGACGCGGCGAACACCGCGTCCAGATCCGGGTACGCGGCGAGCAGTTGCCGCATCGCCGCCGCGCCGGACTCCCGGGTGAAGTCCCCGTACGCCACCAGCTCCGGCAGGCCGGCCGCGGCGACCGTGTCCCGGTAGCCGATGAGCCGCTCGATGCCGGCGACCATGTCCTGCGGACCGGCGATGGTGGCGATCCGCCGCCGGCCGCCCTCGATCAGGTGGCGTACCGCCCGGGTGACCCCGCCGACATGGTCGACGTCGACGTAGGGCACCTCGACGCCGTCCAGCGGCCGGCCGCTGCACACCACCGGGATGCCGAGCCGGGCCAGCCTGCCGGGCAGCGGGTCCTCGCCGTGCAGCGAGGCGAACAACACCCCGTCCACGTGTCGGCCGGTGGTGTACCGCTCGACCCGTTCGTGCCCGCCCGGCGAACCGGCCAGCATCAGCACGAGCTGCTTGTCCGCGGCCTCCAACTCCTGGGCCGCCCCGCGGATGATCCCCGGGAACACCTGGTCGTCGGAGAAGACCCGGGTGGCCGCCTCGGGCAGCACCAGCGCGATTGAGTCGGTGCGCTGGGTGACCAGGCTGCGGGCGGCGAGGTTCGGGACGTACCCCAGCTCCTCGACCGCCTGCCGGACCGCCTGCTGGATCGACTCGGCTACGGTGGTGGAGCCGTTGACCACCCGGGAGACCGTCGCCCGGGACACGCCTGCCCGCCGGGCCACCGCCTCCAGGGTCGGTCGCTGCGCCGTCGTCATCCGGTCACCACCACCTCGTCACGGGCCCGCTCCTGGGGATCATCTCCCGCTGTCGGCGGGCGCTTCCCGCCGGCCCCCGGGCGCGACCCGGTCGGCGCCTCGGGGCCGCCGGGCGGTCAGCCCACCCGCAGCCCGTCGAGCAGTTGGCGGTCGCCGGCCACCCCGAGCGTGTCGAAGCTGATCCGGCCCATCAGTGCCAGCAGCAGGTCGCTGGCCGTGCCGGTGACCTGCGCCCGGGCGTGGTGGTCGTCGTGGTCGAGGATGGTCGCGGTGTCCAGCAGGGCCACCCCCTCGCCGCGCAGCCGCAGGTACCAGTCCTGTGCCGCGTCGGTCGCGGTCAGTTGCACCACCCCGTGCCACTGGCCGCGTTGGATCCGCCGCCCCGCCGGCAGCCAGGTGTCCAGTACCTCGCTCACCCCGTCGACCGCGAGCTTGGCCTCGACCGGCTCACCCGCGCCGATGGCGAGTTGGGCGTCCCAGCGGTGCACCGCCGTCTCGTGCGCCACCCGGCGCGGCCAGAAGCCCGCCTTCTTCGGCTGCGGTGCGAAGTTCCACGCCGGCGCCTCCGGGTCCAGCCCCTCGAACAGCGCCATGAGCTGGTCGTACTCCTGCCGGTACCACTGGGCCGGGGTCAGCCCGGCCGGCGGCTCGGGGTCGTGCCGCTCCGGCCTGGTGGTGCTCCCGGCGGTCACCACCGTGCGGGCCCAGACGCAGACCCGGGCCAGGTGGTGGGCGAGATCGGTGACCGTCCAGCCGGGACAGGAGAGCACCGGGGTTTCCGGTGGCGCCTCGGCGACCGCGGCGGCGAAGGCGGGGCCCTCTGTCCGCAGCGCACCGATCCAGAAGTCCTTCGTGCCGTGCAGTCTGCCCATCGCAATCCTCCCGGGGGTGACCGGGCCACCAGTGGGTGCCTCGGCTAACCCTCAGCCTAGGGTGAAAGGCGTGTCAGACGTCTACGCCGAACCGACGACCGGAGCGGCCCCGGCCGGTCCGGCCACCCTGGCCCGCTACACCACCCTCCGTCTCGGTGGCCCCGCCGGACGGCTGGAGACCGCCGGCAACGCCGAGGAAATCGTACAAAAGGTCCGGGAAGCGGAAGCGCGGGACGAGCCGATCCTGGTGTTGGCCGGCGGCAGCAACGTGGTGATCGGCGACCAGGGGTTCCCCGGCACCGTCGTCCTGCTCCGCTCCCGAGGATTCCAGGTGGTCGCCGAGGACGACGACACGGTCACCGTACGGGTCGAGGCCGGCGAGACCTGGGACGACCTGGTCGCCACCACGGTCGAGCGGGGCTGGTCGGGGCTGGAGTGCCTCTCCGGCGTCCCCGGCTCGGCCGGCGCCACGCCGATCCAGAACGTCGGCGCGTACGGCCAGGAGGTGGCCGAGACGATCACCGCCGTCCAGGCGTACGACCGCACCCACCGCGAGGTCGTACGGATCGCCGCGGCCGACTGCGGGTTCGCGTACCGGGGCAGCGTCTTCAAGTACAGCGACCGCTGGGTGGTGCTCTCGGTTGACTTCCGGCTGGCCCGCTCCCCGTTGTCCGGCCCGGTGCGCTACGCCGAGCTGGCCCGGGCGCTCGGGGTCGAGGTGGGTGACCGGGTGCCGCTGTCCGACGCCCGGGCCACCGTGCTGCGGCTGCGCGCCGGCAAGGGCATGGTGCTCGACGCGGACGACCCGGACACCAGGTCGGTCGGGTCGTTCTTCACCAACCCGGTGCTGGATCGTGAGGCGTACGAGCTGCTCCGGGAGCGCGCCGCCGACCTCGGCGAGCCGCCGTCCTGGCCGGGTGCCGGGGACGTGGTCAAGGTCAGCGCCGCCTGGCTGATCGACAAGGCCGGTTTCGGCAAGGGCCACCTGGGCCCGGAGGGTGTGGCCATCTCCACCAAGCACACTCTGGCCCTCACCAACCGCAGTGGCACCGCCCACACGGCGGCGCTGGTGGCACTGGCGCGACAGATCCGCGACGGCGTCCACGACCGCTTCGGAGTCACCCTCCACCCCGAGCCCGTCCTGATCAACTGCACCATCTAGTCCTTGTCGATCACGAAGATTGGCGACAAATCGGACAGAATGTGTGACCAGCGTCACGACCATCGACCACGTCGGGGTGGGTCAGGTGGGGGAGACGGTGGGCCAGGGGAGGGTGAGTTCGCCGTGGCGCCAGCGGCGGGGACGGCCCAGGACGGGCCAGCCGGCCTGCTTGACCATGGCTACGGTGCGGGTCCAGCGCTCGCGAGGGCCGAACGGGGCATAGCCGGCGGCGGCCTGCCAGGCGTCCTCCAGAGCGCGGATCAGGTCGTGGATCCGCTCACCGGGGACGTTGCGGTGGATCAGCGCCTTCGGCAGCCGCTCGGCGAGCTGCGCCGGCCGCTCCAGGGTGGTCAGCTTCGCGGCCAGGGTCAGCGTGCGCGGGCCGGCCGCGTCGAGCAGCACCCAGCTCCCGAGCCGGCCCAGCTCGTCACAGGTCCCCTCGACCAGCAACCCGCCCGGGGCCAGCCGCTCGGTGACCGTACGCCACGCGTCGGCCACCTCGCTCTCGTCGTACTGGCGTAGCACGTTGAACGCCCGGACCAGGGCGGGCCGGAGTTCGGCCAGCTCGAAGCCACCCCGGGCGAAGGTCAACCAGGGCGGCTCGGCGGCGGGCTGGGCGGCGGCCACGCGTACCGGATCGATCTCCAGCCCGACCACCCGGACGTCCGGGCGGACCCCGGCCGCGAGGCGGGCCCGCAGTTCGACGGCGGTCACCGGCGTGGCGCCGTAGCCCAGGTCGACGACCAGCGGGTCGGCGGCGGACCGCAGCGCGTCGCCGCAGGTCTCGACGATCCAGTTGTCCACCCGCCGGAGCCGGTTGGGATTCGTCGTCCCCCGGGTCACCACGCCCAGCGGCCGGCGTTGCATCAGCAGCGCCTCCGTTCGCGGGGCTCGCAAACCCGGCTCACTCCTCGCGCTTCACTGGTGTCGTCTGTTCGCGACTGCGGGGCTCGCAAACCCGGCTCACTCCTCGCGCTTCACTGGTGCCGTCTGTTCGCGACTGCGGGGCTCGCAAACCCGGCTCACTCCTCGCGCTTCACTGGTGCCGTCTGTTCGCGACTGCGGGGCTCGCAAACCCGGCTCACTCCTCGCGCTTCACGCTAAACCCGGTGCACCTTGTGCTGGGCGGCCTGGGCCAGCGGGCGGACCACGAGCTGGTCGATGTTGACGTGCTGCGGGCGGGTGGCGCACCAGGCGATGCAGTCGGCGACGTCGTCGGCGACCAGCGGCTCGGCCACCCCGGCGTAGACCCCGGCGGCCCGCTCGGCGTCACCGTCGAAGCGGACCAGGCCGAACTCCTCCGTCCGCACCATCCCGGGGTCGATCTCGATCACCCGGACCGGGCGGCCGCACAGCTCCAGCCGGAGCGTGCCGGCGATCGCGGTCTGCGCGTGCTTGGCGGCGGTGTAGCCGCCCCCGCCCTCGTAGACGACGCGCCCGGCGGTGGAGCTGACGATCACGATGGTGCCGGCGCCGGACGCCTCCAGCGCGGGCAGCAGCGCCTGGGTGACCCGGAGCGTGCCGAGCACGTTCACGTCGTACATCCACTGCCAGTCGCCGACGCTCCCGGACTCGACCGGATCCAGGCCGCGCGCCCCGCCGGCGTTGTTGACCAGCAGGGTGACCGGGCCGGGTGCGGCGGCGGCCGCCGTGGCCAGGCCGGCGACCGACTCGTCGGAGGTGACGTCGCACTCCACCGCGGTGGCCGCGCCGCCGGCCGCCTCGATCTCGGCCACCAGGCCGGCCAGCCGGTCGGTACGCCGCGCGGCGGCGAGCACGTGGAAACCCTCGGCGGCCAGCCGGCGGGCGGTGGCCGCCCCGATCCCGCTGGACGCGCCGGTGACGATGGCGACGGAGGTCATCCGGTCATTCTCCCCTGCCCGCACCGAGCCGAGGCGATGAGGTCCGTCACGCCCGGGACCGGCCGGTACGCATTTCCGAAGGCCGATCGGGAAGATGACGTCCGGTGCGGAGGTTGACCGAGAAAGCGCCGGTCGTGCGGGACGGCATCAGACCGTGACAGAGGGAGCGGACGTGGCGGATTTGCACACCGGTGTCGGTCGTCAGCGAGGTGCCCTGCCGTGGCCGCAGCCGCGCCGGATCGCCACCGTATCGGTGCACACCTCGCCCCTGCACCAGCCCGGCACGGGCGACGCGGGCGGCATGAACGTCTACATCCTGGAGGTCGCCCGGCGGCTGGCCGAGGCCGACGTGGAGGTGGAGATCTTCACCCGGGCCACCTCCGGCGACCTGCCCCCGGTGGTCGAGATGGCGCCCGGCGTACAGGTCCGGCACGTCACCGCCGGCCCGCTGGAGGGGCTGACCAAGGAGGAGCTGCCCGGACAGCTCTGCGCCTTCACCGCCGGCGTGCTGCGCGCCGAGGCGGCCCGCCCGCCGGGCCACTACGACCTGATCCACTCGCACTACTGGCTCTCGGGTCAGGTCGGCTGGCTGGCCAAGGAGCGCTGGGGCGTGCCGCTGGTGCACACCGCGCACACCCTCGCCAAGGTCAAGAACGCTCAGCTCGCCGCCGGAGACCGGCCCGAGCCGAAGGCCCGGGTCATCGGCGAGGAGCAGGTGGTGGCCGAGGCGGACCGGCTGGTCGCCAACACCCGGGTCGAGGCCGCCGACCTGGTCGGACGGTACGACGCCGACCCGGCCCGGGTGACCGTGGTGGAGCCCGGCGTCGACCTGGACCGGTTCCGCCCGGCCCCGGGCGACCGGGACGAGGCCGTCCTCGCCGACCGCCGCCGCCTCGGACTGCCCACCACCGGGTACGTGGTGGCCTTCGTCGGCCGGATCCAGCCGCTCAAGGCCCCGGACGTGTTGGTCCGGGCGGTCGCCGCGCTGCGCGAGCGGGAACCCGCGCTCGCCGACGAGTTGACCGTGGTGATCTGCGGCGGCCCCAGCGGCAGTGGCCTGGACCGGCCCACCGCCCTGATCGAGCTGGCCGGCTCGCTCGGCGTCGCCGACCGGGTGCGCTTCCTGCCGCCGCAGACCGGTGCGGACCTGCCCGCCCTCTACCGGGCCGCCGACCTGGTCGCGGTGCCGTCGTACAACGAGTCGTTCGGGCTGGTCGCGCTGGAGGCGCAGGCGTGCGGCACGCCCGTCCTCGCCGCCGCCGTGGGCGGCCTGGTCACCGCCGTACGCGACGGGGTCAGCGGAGTGCTGATCGACGGCCACGACCCGGTCGACTGGGCCCGTACGCTGGCCCGGCTGCTGCCGGACCGGGCGCGCCGGGCCGCCCTGGGCCGGGGCGCGCGACGGCACGCGCACAACTTCTCCTGGCACCGTACGGTCTCCGGGCTGCTCGCCGTCTACGGGGAGGCGATCGCGCAGCAGCGGGCGCGGCTCGCCGGCCGGCTCTGCGACCCCGCCCTGTCCTGCTCCTGGTGATCCTCGCCCCGGCGGGCCCGGGTCGCCGGCCGTAGAGTGGGTGCGATGAGCCGCAGGAGTGAGATCGCCGCGCTGATCGAGTCGGCCTGCGCCGAGCGTGAGCTGGAGTGGGAGTCCACCGGCGAGGCGTCGTACGCGGTCACCCTGCCGGGTACGCACAAGCTCAAGACGATCTGCAACCTGATCGTCGGCGAGCACGCGCTGCGGATCGAGGCATTCGTGATGCGCCAGCCGGACGAGCGCCGCGAGGAACTCTGGGCCTGGCTGCTCCAGCGCAACGCCCGGATGTACGCGGTGTCCTTCTCCATCGACGCGGTCGGCGACGTCTATCTGACCGGACGGGTCAACCTGGCCGGGGTGGACTCCGATGAACTGGACCGGCTGCTCGGCGCCGTGCTGACGTACGCCGACGAGTCCTTCGACACGATGCTGGAAATCGGCTTCGGCACCGCCATCCGGCGGGAGTGGGAGTGGCGGGTCAAGCGGGGCGAGTCGACGGCCAACCTGGCCGCCTTCGCCCACCTCTTCGCGCCGTCGACCGGCACCGGCTCCGCCCCTGGTGGTTCGGACCCGTCCTGACGGGTATGCGGCACCGCGCGGTGCGGCAGTTGGGACCCACCGCGGGCCGAGGACGGACTGTCGAGGAGCGTGTCCCATGGCTCAGCGCAACAGCTCAGGTCGCGGCACGACTGCGACGAGGACCAGGCGGCAAACCGGCAACCGGACCCCGGGGACGCCGGACGTCTCCGAATCCGCGATCTCCCGGATGCGGGTCGACGACATCCGCGGCCAGCTTCGTCGGCGCGGCGTCTCCGGCATCTCCGCCCTACGCAAGCCGGAGCTGGTGAAGACGCTGGTCCGGACCCTGCGGGCGGAGACCCGTGGTGGGGGCGCGGCACGCAAGGCCACCGGGCCGGCCGGGCGCGCCGCCACGAAGAAGGCGGCGGCCAAGAAGGCCCCGGCGAAGAAGACCGCGGGAAAGGCGGTGCCCGCCGCGAAGGCCACCGGTGCCCGGGCGAAGAAGGCAGCGCCCGCGAAGCGGGCTGTGGCGAAGAAGGCGCCGGCCGCGAAGCGGGCGGCCCCCGCGAAGAAGGCCGTAGCCAAGAGGGCGCCCGCCGTGAAGAAGGCACCTGCCGCCAAGAAGGTGGCCCCCGCGAAGAAGGCGGCCCCCGCGAAGCGGACGGCGGCGACAACGCGGGCGCGTGGTGCCACGACGGCAGCCGGTGTGGCGGGGCGGCAGGCGCCTGCGACGGGCGGTACGGCGGTGACCCCGGTCCGCACGGGCCGGACCTCGGCCCGTTCGGTGCGGTCCTCACAGCAGATCACCTCCCTGGCGGATCGCCCGGAGCGTCCCGGTCGGAGCCTGGTGACCGCCAACCACGACGTCATCCAGCGCTGGGCGCGGGCCCGGGGCGCCAAGCCGGCCACCATCGCCGGCACCGAGCGCGACGGCCGGCCGGGGGTGCTGACGTTCAACATCCCGGGGTGGCGGGAGAGCAGCCGGATCCGCGAGATCACCTGGGAGGACTGGTTCCGGACGTTCGACCTGCGTCGGCTGAACCTGATCTACCAGGAGCAGCTCCGGGACGGCCGGCAGAGCAACTTCTTCCGCACCGAGTCACCCGAACGGGAAGACGCCTGAGGTTTACGGGAATGGCCGGCGGGAACGCGGTGTTGGCCAGGGGAGAGACCGGAGCGGAGCAGGCGGATTCGCGACTCGTTGTGACGGGCGAGACAGCGATCTGAGTTGAATCCAGAATCCGGGCGATCTAACTTTGTTGCACCGCGCCACGCTTGTAATCGTTCGGGGGAGCGGCGGATCGATCAGATCCGCGCAAGCGAGGCGCGATGGATCGGGTGGAGCACACCGTTGGGGGACGGTGCCATCCGAGTACCGGCGGCGCGAGCGGGCGACGCTTACGGGGGTGAGTGTCGCCCGCCGCCGCCGGGTGTACGGTGCGGGCGCCCACCACGACGGAGGTCGGGGTGGGCGCTCGGCGTATCCGGCTCAGCCGCGGACGGGTTCCGCCTCCCGTTGCGCCGCCCGCAGGGCGGCGACCCGGCGTTCCCGGTGCGGCCCGGCGAGCAGGTGACCGACCGCGGCGACGACGCCGAGCACGCCGACCACGAGCCAGTGCCGTTCGCCCAGGTGTTGCAGGCTCAGCCCGCCCAGCGCCGGTGCCACGAAGGACGCCGCCGGGAAGGTCAGGTAGAAGACCGACTGGTAGCGCGCCCGTAGGTGTGGCGGCGCCAGGTCGGCGTTGATCTGCGCGTTCGGCGGCGCGGCGAGCATCTGGCCGATCGTCCAGATCACCGCGGCGCCCAGGTAGACCGGCAGGTCGTCGGCGACGACCAGGGTGCCGAAGCCCAGCGCCATCAGCCCGGTGGAGACCGCGAGCACGCTCGACTTCCGGTACGGCTCGATCAGCCGTGGCACGAACAGTTGCCCGGCCACGATCAGCGCGCCGCCGAGCGCCACCACCAGCCCGTACGCCGAGGGGCGCAGGCCGTCGGCCCGCATCGCCAGGGGCATGATCGTCGAGGTCTGCATGGTCAGCACGGCCAGCAGGAAGGTCAACCCGACGAAGGCGAGGAAGGTGCGGTCGGTCAGCGCGGTGTGCAGACCGGGAGGCCGGGCCCGGCCGGGGCGACCCGAGCGGGACGAGCCCTCAACGGCCATCCGGGCCGGGCGGGCGAGCGTCTCCGGGACCTTCAGCGCGATGACGGCCGCGGCGGCCAGGGTGGCCGCCGCGTCGACCAGGAAGAGCGCGACGAAGCTGGCCTCGGCGAGCATGCCGGCCAGCAGCGACGCGACGGCCATGCCGAGGTTGAACGCCCAGAACTGGAGGTTGAAGGCGCGCGAACGGCGTTCCTCGGGCACGACGTCCACGATCGCCGCGACGAAGGCGGGGCTGGGCATCGAGTGCGTCACCCCGACCAGCGCGGCGAGCACGGCGATCACCGCCAGATGCCGGCTGAATGCCAGCTCCGCCATCAACGCGGCCGCGCCGAGGTGCGCGGCGAGCAGGGTGGACCGCCGGCCCCACCGGTCGGCCAGCACCCCGCCGAGCAGCGTCCCGACCGCCCCGCCCGCCCCGTACGCCCCGACCACGACCCCGGCAAGGGACTCGGAGGCGCCGCGCGCGGCGGTCAGGTAGAGCGAGAGGAACAGCAGCGCGAAGGCGCCGGCCCGGTTGATCAGCAGGCCGGACCAGAGGTACCAGAAGGTGGCGGGCAGGCCTCCGGCCGTGTCGTCCCACCAGCGCCGCAGCGCGCGCACGATTCCTCCAGGAAGGTTTGTTAACAGCTGCCCATCGGACGACCCTAGGGAGCCCGGCGGGCCCGCACCAGCGTGGCGCTGATCACCGGCGGGTGTTTCAGGAGGCGGCGCGGATCGGCTCGGCGGCGGCCTCGGTCACCTCCGCGGCCGGCGTGCGGGCCACCGTGATCGGTCGCAGTGGCACCGCGATGGCCTGGAGCTGTGCGGCGCGCCGTTCGCGGGCCGGGCCGGAGACCAGGTGGGCCACGGCGATCGCGGCGCCGATCGCGGCGCAGCCGAGCCAGAGGGGGGTGTTGCCGGCGTGCTCCCGGACCAGGCCGCCGAGGATCGGGGCCGCCGCTCCGGCGATCTGCCAGGAGAGGGAGAAGACGCCCTGGTAGCGGCCGCGGAGCGCGCTGGGGGAGAGTTCGGCGATGAGGGTGGCGTTGGACGGCGAGTTGAGCATCTCGCCGACGGTCCAGATCAGCACGGTCAGGCCGTAGAACCAGGCCGCGTCCGCGAACGCGGTGAGCCCGAAGCCGACGCCCATCACCAGCGCGGCGAGCGCGAGTACGTGCGACCGGCTCCGGCCCCTGATCAGCTTGGGTACGAAGAGCTGGCCGACCACGATCAGCACGCCGTTGAGCGCGATCACCGAGCCGTACGTGGCGGGGCTCAGGCCGGCGTCGCCCATCGCGATCGGCAGCATCGAGATGTGCTGGAGGAAGACCAGTGCGGCGAACAGGTTGAGCGCCACGAAGCCCAGGTAGACGCGGTCGGCGAGGATGGTGCGCAGGGCGCTGGCGGGAGCGGCCGCGCCCTTGACCACCGGGCCGGTCGGGACCGACCGGGTCTCCTTGACGCGGGCGAAGATGATCAGCGCGGTGACCAGGGTGGTGGCCGCGTCGACCAGGAAGAGCAGCAGGTACCCGGCCTGGGCGGCGACGCCGGCGAGTACCGCGGCGCAGGCGAAGCCGAGGTTGACCGCCCAGTAGTTCAGCGAGAAGGCGCGCAGCCGGTCCTTCTCCGGCACCACGTCGATCATCATCGCCCCGAATGCCGGGCGGGCCGCCTCGGCGAACGCGCCCAGCAGCAGGGCGCCCAGCGCGACCGCCCACAGTGGCCGGGCCAGGCCGAGCGCGACCATCATGGTGGCTGCGCCGAGGTGCGCGGTGAGCAGGGTGGGTCGCCGTCCCCACCGGTCGGTCAGGGTGCCGCCGATGGTGGTGCCGACCGCGCCGCCGACCCCCCACAGGCCGATCACCAGGCCGGCCTGTGCGGCCGAGAAGTGCCGCGACTGGGTGAGGTAGATGGCCAGGAAGACCAGGACGAACGAGCCGAGCCGGTTGATCAGGGTGCCGGTCCAGAGATACCAGAAGGATCTCGGCAGCCCGCCGGTTGTCTCCCGGAACCAGCCGCGTACCGTCCGCATTCCGACGCCCCCGTTATGTAACGACCAATGTCTAACTAGCGCCTTACAAACTAGTCCCGCCCCGGAACGCCGGTCATCAGGTTTTCCACGTGGTGGTCGTCACCACCGGTCCCTGCGTGTCCCCCGGGCGGGTACGGCAGGATGATCCGCATGACTGCGAGCGAGGGGCCCACCGTCGGGACGCTGGTCCTGCTGCGGCACGGCGAGAGCGACTGGAACGCCAAGAACCTCTTCACCGGCTGGGTCGACGTCGACCTGACCGCCAAGGGGGAGAACGAGGCGCGGCGCGGCGGTGAGCTGCTCCGCGAGCACAACCTGCTGCCCGACGTGGTGCACACGAGCGTGCTGCGCCGCGCGATCCGCACCGCCGAGCTGGCGCTCAGCGCCGCCGACCGGCACTGGATCGCGGTGCGCCGGTCGTGGCGGCTCAACGAGCGGCACTACGGCGCACTCCAGGGCAAGAACAAGAAGCAGACTCTGGACGAGTACGGCGAGGACCAGTTCATGCTCTGGCGTCGGTCGTACGACACGCCGCCGCCGCCGATCGACGACAACGACGAGTGGTCCCAGGTCGGCGACCCCCGGTACGCGCTGCTGCCGACCGAGCTGATGCCGCGGACCGAGTGCCTCAAGGACGTCGTCGAGCGGATGCTGCCGTACTGGTACGACTCGATCGTGCCGGACATCCTGGCCGGCCGGACGGTGCTGGTGGCCGCGCACGGCAACTCGCTGCGCGCCCTGGTCAAGCACCTCGACCAGATCTCCGACGAGGCGATCGCCAAGCTGAACATCCCGACCGGCATCCCACTGCGCTACGACCTCGACCGGGACCTGCGCCCGCAGACCCTCGGCGGGACGTACCTCGACCCGGAGGCCGCCAAGGCGGCCGCCGCCGCGGTCGCTAACCAGGGCCGCTGAGCGCGAAGGAGGGGCCCCTTCTTAACGCCTTGGCGCGTTAAGAAGGGGCCCCTCCTTCACTCCGTCAGCTGGCCTCGCCCGTGATCAGGTAGACCACGTGCTCGCCGACGTTCACCGCGTGGTCGGCGAAGCGCTCGTAGAAGCGGCCCAGCAGGGTGGCGTCGATCGCCGTCTCCACCCCGTACGGCCAGTCGTCGCCGAGCAGCACGGTGAAGAGGCTCTTGTGCAGGTCGTCCATGGGGTCGTCGTCGCTGTCCAGCTCGGCGGCGACGGTCGCGTCGGGGTGGGCCAGCACCACGCCGATCTTCTCGGCCATCCGGTCGGCGACGGCGGCCATGTCGGTGAAGACCGGCCGCAGCTCGGCCGGCACCGCCGGCGAGGGGTGCCGGCGCAGCGCGGTCTTGGCGACGTGCTGGGCCAGGTCGCCCATCCGCTCCAGGTCGGCCGCCACGTGCAGGGCGGTGATCATGGCGCGCAGGTCGGAGGCCACCGGCGCCTGCCGGGCCAGCAGGTCGCAGACCCGCTCCTCCACGTGCCGATAGCGGTCGTCGATCTCGGCATCCCCCTCGACCACCCTCTCCGCAGCCGGGCGGTCGGCGGTGAGCAGGGCCGTGGTGGCCTGGCGCATGGCGGCGCGCACCCCCTCCGCCATGTCCACCAGTAGCTGGCTGACAATCTGGAGGTCGGCCCGGAACTCTTCGCGCATCGTCACTTCCTGGGATCGGTGGCCGCCGGCGGACCGGCGGACCGCGTACGTCGTGAGCAGGTGCGCGACCCACGGTAGGTGGGGGTGATCGGATCCATGGTGAACCCGGGTGAACGACGCGAGACCCATGAGTGAACTTTCTCGGAAGTGAGAGTGTTTCATCCCATTTCGCCCGATCGGCAGGTGAACAATGACTCTACGATCGCCGGGTGGAATGGGCAGTGGCGGTCGCGGTGGCCGTGGCTCTGGTGGCCGGACTGGTCGCCGGGCTGCTGCTGTCCAGAACCGTCCGAGAGCGGCGCCGGCCGGCGCCGGGGAGTGACCGCTCCCGTGGCAGCGCAGGGAGGCCGGCGATTCCCGACGAGCAGCAGGGCGGGCTCTCCGGGCTCGGCCGCAAGACGATCGACTCGCTCCGCGCCGGCGTGGTGGTGCTCGACCCGGACGACGTGCCGGTGCTGGTGAACCCGGCCGCGCGGGCGCTGGGCCTGCTCCGTACCGGGACAACGCCCGGATCCATCGCGGCGCACCCGCTGATCCGTACCCTCGCCGGGCAGGTCCGGCGCACGGGCGTGCGGCGCGAGATCGAGCTGGACCTGCCGCGCGGCCGCGACAGCGCGGGAGACAATCCGCTCGGCGTGCATCTGCGGGCGATGGGCCTGGGTGCCGGTTACATCTCGGTCGAGGCGGCCGACGTCACCGAGTCACACCGGCTGGCCCGGGTTCGGCGGGACTTCGTGGCCAACGTGAGCCACGAGCTGAAGACCCCGATCGGCGCGCTCCAACTCCTCGCCGAGGCGTTGGTGGACGCCACCGAGCCGACCGGCGAGGGTACGTCGGAGCTGTCCGAGGACATGATCGCGGCCCGGCGGTTCGCCGAGCGGATCCAGCATGAGTCGACCCGGTTGGGCCGGCTGGTGCAGGAGCTGTTGGAGCTGACCCGACTCCAGGGGGCCGAGCCGCAGCCCGCCCCGGAGCCGGTCTCGGTGGACTGGGTGATCGCCGAGGTGGTCGACCGGACCCGTACCTCGGCCACCGCCCATCGGGTGGAGATCGTCGTCGACGGGGAGCGTGGCCTCACCGTGTACGGCAGCGACAGTCAGCTCGCCACCGCCGTGTCGAACCTGGTGGAGAACGCGATCAACTACTCGGGCGAGGACACCACGGTCCGGGTGGCCGCGCGGGCCACCGACGAGCACGTCGAGATCGCCGTGACCGACCAGGGCATCGGCATCGCCCCGAACGAGGTCGAGCGGATCTTCGAGCGCTTCTACCGGGCCGACCAGGCCCGCTCCCGAGCCACCGGAGGCACCGGCCTCGGGCTGGCCATCGTCAAACACATCGCCAGCAACCATGGCGGCCGGGTGGATGTGTCGAGCACTCTTGGTGGGGGGTCGACGTTCACCCTCCGGCTGCCCGCCCGTCCCCCGGACGACCTGGAGGCGACACTCTCCTCCGCTGGGATCGAGGCCGGCCCGGCCGAGCTTCGGTAGGTCTGACCGACAGGAAAGGAAACACCCGTTGAGCCGCGTACTGGTGGTCGAGGACGAGGAATCGTTCTCCGACGCCCTGTCCTACATGCTCCGCAAGGAGGGCTTCGAGGTGTCCGTCGCCGCGACGGGCACGTCCGCCCTCACCGAGTTCGACCGGACCGGCGCCGACATCGTGCTGCTCGACCTGATGTTGCCGGAGATGTCGGGTACGGAGGTCTGCCGTCAGCTCCGCCAGCGGTCGCACGTCCCGATCATCATGGTCACCGCCCGGGACAGCGAGATCGACAAGGTGGTCGGCCTGGAGATCGGGGCCGACGACTACGTCACCAAGCCGTACTCGCCGCGTGAACTGGTCGCCCGGATCCGGGCGGTGCTGCGTCGGCAGAGCGCGGAGGCGACCGAGTCGGGCGCGCCCACGCTGGCCGCCGGCCCGGTCCGGATGGACATCGAGCGGCACGTCGTGACCGTGGACGGCGCCGTCGTGCAGCTGCCGCTCAAGGAGTTCGAGCTGCTGGAGCTGCTGCTGCGCAACGCGGGCCGGGTGCTCACCCGGGGGCAGCTCATCGACCGGGTCTGGGGCGCCGACTACGTGGGCGACACCAAGACGCTGGACGTGCACGTCAAGCGGCTGCGCTCCAAGATCGAGCCGGAGCCCTCGGCACCCCGTTACATCGTCACCGTCCGCGGCCTGGGCTACAAGTTCGAGCCGTGACCGGCCTTCGGCCGGCTCCGTCCGCGGCGGGTCACGGCGTCCGGGCTGCCGAACGCCGCCCGCTGCGGCAGCTCACGTCGAATGCGCCGCCGCCCGCTTGCGTGCGGGCCCACAGACCTTGATCGCCTCCGTGT